>JBJKOY010000252.1:0-9141 GCA_046706945.1 Ignavibacteriaceae bacterium
AACAACGGCGGCAGCTTCGAGTATGTTTCCCAGCTCATCCAATTTAATATTAAGATTGTGCGCAATACGGGGATCACCGGTATTCCTCTCGTAGCCGTACGTAACGCCTTCGCTTTCTTTAACCGTAAAAACCGCGTACCTGTTTTTGCCTTTCGGCTGGAGAAGCTCGATTACGCAGTTATGTTCGGCAACCGAAAACGGAGTAAGCTGTTTTTTAATTTCATCGTTCGTCGGGTTCACTGCGGGAGCATCGAGAGTGAAAATCTCCGAACGAAGGATCATGCTTTTGCAGGCCCTAAACGCCTGCCGTAGTTCATCGGCGGAGAGATGCTCAATAACTGTCTGCTGAATCCCGGGCGCCGCGGTTATACGGGCATCGGGCAGAGCGATTTCATTAACGGCTGCCGTAAAACCCTGCCTTTTCATTTCTTCGTACCAGTATTCGAGCTCATACTGCTTTAGTATTTTTTCGCGGCCTAGGTAAGCGCCGGTATGGAACCATGTTTTCGTAAGTACGGGATCCTGGTGCAGATCTTTTTCGGTTATATTCGATGCGCCGCTCTTCACCCAGTCTTCGAAACTCTCGGCATCGGTTTGTTCCGCCATACCGAATCCTCTGAACTCCCTCTCCGGGTGGTCGTAATACCCGTGATGATATTTATAAGTACTTACGAAATGCCGGCCGGAGATTCTATCGACCGTTTCCGTCCTTGAAATACACTGCACCGGGAAATGCAGTTTGGTAATCCACGGTCTCCCCGATAGTTTGTCTTCGATATAAAATTTCGTGGAAGGAGTATACTCCAATGAAACCTCTTTGCCCATATTGTTCTTATAAGAGGTCATGACGTAGGGCTTCTTATTGTTCATCAGATCGACATATCTCAAGGGAGAGCCGGAGTCTTTAGGCAGCGAACTTGACCAGACAATGCATTGTACTCCGCTTCCCAGCAAATCGGCAACATCGATTGTAACACCTTCGTATAAATCCGGGAATGGATCTATTTCGAAGGGAACGGCTGCGAACGAATTGCCGCTGTAATTCAACCAGCACGAGAAACGGTCCTTACCGAGGTAAATGATGTCCGCCGTTCCGGAGCCGTCGATATCCGCGAGTCTTATTAAACCCGGATTAAAGGAATCCGGGAAGTCGAACAGCGGGGCGTTCTCCATAGCGACTTTGGACCCGAATTTCCCGTAGCCTAGGTTCGGCCAGTAGCATATATCCCCGTTTCTGATCCTGACAATGTCGGCCGCGCCGTCTCCCGACATATCGGCCAGGAAAACGGTTTGTTCCCCGTCCGCAAAAATTATAAAGGGACCTGCCTCCTCATCGAATGGTTTTTCGGACTTATAAACATCCGAAAATCCGTCTCTCCCCGCAGATTCATACCATGTGAAAACGTTGTCTTCTGTAATTAAAATCTCGGGTCTGCCGTCCCCGTTCAAATCAATCATCCTGGTATTGGCCCCGGTAAAATCTATATTCGGAATGTTCTTAAAACTCCGGAAAGGCCGCCATTCGTTCTCGTCGTCCAGTTCAAAGAATCCTTTAGATCCGGCGCCGTAACTTACGAGCTGTTTGCCTCCGTCGGCATCGAGATCAACTAAATGCAGTTCGCTTCCGAGGCCTAAGAAAGACGGTTTGGGCGTGATTAATCTGGCCCGTTCGAACCTGCCGCCGCCCAGGTTGTGCTTATAATACCAGCCGTCAGCCTGTTCCGTAAGAATACCTGACAAACCTTCGTTAAACAAATCCGTGAACCGATAACCCGCGTTTAATCCGGAAGGCGAGTTGACAAGATCTTCCGGTAAAATATCTTTTATTTCTTGGTTCCATTCGGGCATTTGATATTCGAAATCAATAGCAGGAAGGTTTTTACGCGTGTAGGTTCCGTCCGTTTTTTTTACGTAGCCGGATGAGGTAACCGATTTCAGAAATGTAAAATTAGGGACCGACGAGGTGTCGTACTCAAAATCGACGGAACTTACAAGAGCCGAGCCGCCGGGCAGTTCGTCGAAAAAATGCAGAAGCATTACCCTTCTGCAGAGCCGTGTTGTCCTGATTTCAAATCCGGATTTGTAGTCGGAAAAAGCGTCCGGGCGAAAATCCCAGTCCTTGATTTTTAAGAAAGGAGACTGTACATCGTATTCCCCGTAATCGAATACCGTTTGAAACAAGAAATCGTTTTCTTCAGGAAAGGCATCCCCGAACTTTTTATACGGGGTTTTATTGCCGTAAAGAACTTTTTCCGGGTAAAGATTGGCGTAAGTAATGCCGCCGTTTGCAAAACGGTTCCGGTTATGAAGAGCGGCGGCATCAAGACCGGCCGCGGCTTCTTTTTTATAAATATATTCGCAGCAGTTGCCTTTATCGTCGAATGAGAATTCGGGAAGCCATTCGTATATTCTTTTATTGTCCTTCGGATCCGAGATAACCGAATTCACGCTCCATCCGAACAGCGTAGTAAAATTATCCCGCGTAATAATCCGCCATTTGATAATGCCCGAAGACTTTTCGGTCCAGCGCTCGATCCGCGCAAACAAACCTTCGACGCGCGGTCTGTAAAATCTGATTTTGAAAAAGCCGTCGGTTGAATCAGTTTCCCGGACGATATAATCGCCGTTCACGTCCGTTGAGAAGCTCCCGTCGTTTTCTTTTCGGAATTCCGGCACCAGGTCTTCAGACTGTGAGAACAGGTAAGTATCGGAGTCGATCGAATCAAAATATTTCGGGAGTTGTTTGTCGGTTCTGCGCTTTATCGAGGCCGAACCCATGCTCCAGCCCAGCCCGAATATCCCGTTGCCGGAGCCTGAATTATAAGACAACGATAACCTGGGAGACGCTCCTCTGGCCGGCGAAAAAGGAAGAGGGATTGAGAATGAAGCGGTGCCGTTGACGGCATTAACCGAGAATTTTTCGTCAATTGCTTTTACAGCGCCTCCGCCTTTGGGAAGGCTGATGCCCGGGATCGAGATGGCGTTTGATTTTGATTTTGCGGAATCGGGATTAAGGAAAGTTTTCTCCGCTTTGAACCGGCTTTCTTCTTCCATTTACACCAGCATCAATTCTTAATATTAATAAACAACCCTAACGGATAGATATAAGTATCTTCCTATTTGCAATTTAAAATTATTTAAAGATGAAAAAGCTTAGTATATCCGCAATACGAGGAAAGGAAAATGAATAAAAAGATAAATTAGAAAAATGTTTTCCGCTTTTAGTAAGATTTATAAAAACATATAATTTAAATATCTTATTGTCAATAAAAATATTCCGAACAGGATTTAAAAGTGATTTAGTCACAAACAAAGTCCGGTATTTACGCCTCAATTAATGAACGTTTTCGCGTACGGGGGTTATGAGTCGTTTTTTCCTCTTCGACACTTATTTTGAAATTATTTATCAGGCTGCGCAAATTGTTCATTAAATCGTTTAATTTATCCGCCGATACCGCTATCTTTTTTATGCCGGCCGAACTTTCTTTCGAGATATTATTTATTTCATCTATATTCTTGCTGATCTGTTCGGCCGATGCGGACTGTTCTTCGCTTGCGCCGGCAACCTGCGTAACTTCGTCCAAAACCCTGTTCGACGCTTCGATAATTTCTTTTAAAGATTCACCCGCTTTATTTGCCATCTCCCTGCCCTTTTCAACTTCTTTAGTTCCCTGTTCTATGGATAGAACTGCTTTGTCCGTATCCTGCTGGACGTTTTTTATCATGCCGGCAATTTCTTTTGTGGCTTTAGTTGTTCTCTCGGCGAGCTTCCTTACTTCGTCGGCAACTACCGCGAATCCTCTTCCTGTTTCCCCGGCTCTGGCGGCTTCTATGGCCGCGTTTAATGCCAGAAGATTCGTCTGATCCGCTATATCCTCTATGACCTGAATAATTTCTCCGATCTGACCGCTGTTTCTCCCGAGCTGCTGCACCGTCTGCGCCGCGCTTGCAACCACTTGAGAAATTGCTTCCATTCTTTCGACCGTATCCTGCACCACCTTTCCCCCTTCATACGCTATCTCGCCGGCTATCTTCGCGTTATCGGCCGCTCTTCCGGCATTTTTCGTAGTCTCAAATATTGTCCTTGTCATCTCTTCAATTGCGGCCGCTACCTCCGATGTTTGCGAGGCCTGCTCATCGGAACCCGCCGCCATTTCCTCAATGCTGTCGGATATTTGAACTGACGAATCTGCCGTAGTTTCTATTGCCCGCGAAAAATGCAGGATGGCCGCCGACATGGATTCCGCAACTTTATTAGTACTTTCTTTGATCGTATTAAAATCGCCGTTGTATTCTCCTTCCAGCCTTGCGGTAAAATCTCCGCCTGCCATTTCAGCCAGGACTTTTGAATTGGCTTCGATGGGAAAACAAAACGCGTCCAGGGTTTCGTTAAAGCCTTTTACTATCTTTCCGTAATCACCGGAATGTTTCCCCTCGTCCACCCTTTTATATAGATCCCCGTTTTTTGCCGCTTCAGCCATACCGTAAATGTCATTGATCAAGGAAGATATACTGTTTTCCATTTTAAGCATCGCTTTCCCCAGAGTATCATTCTGAGATAACAGCAACACATCAGCGGAAAGATTTCCTTTTGCTATTTCAACGGCAACTTCACTCTGGCCTTTCATTGCCGTCTGAAGTTTTTTAATGGATCCTGACAACGTTCCCAGTTCATCTTTTCTTGAAAGTTCGACAACATCACCTGTATCGCCGGTAGCCAATTTTTTTATGTCGTTCACCGATAATAATAAATCTTTTATAAAATATTTTTTAAGGAAGACCATTAATATCAAGAACGATAAAATAATTGCACCGAGTGTCGTTAATATTGCACCTAATCTTTGTCTTGCTATTGAAGCATAGTCCGCTTTTATCGAATAACGCAAACTGATTACCGCCAGCGGATCTTTTTCTTTTGTATCGTGGCACTTCAGACAAACCTTTTCGGCTAATATAGGCTTAATGCTCCGGCAGACTTTTTCGTTTTTAAAATCTTCTTCATAAAATTTTGATTTACCCGTTGCAAGCACGTTTTTTTCCTGGGGATCCATCGACCTTTCGCTGCCCGGAATTATTTTGTCGGTAGGAATTATTCTCAGTTCACTTACATTCTCAATCTTTTCGGCTCTACTTATATATTCGCTTACGTCATTTATTCCCTGTTCCATGCAGAATTTAATGGATTGAGAAATTGCTTCCGAAGTTTCGTTTACGTTTTTTCTTATCTTGGCCTTCTGACTATTTTCAACATCCCCTAAAAGAAAAATCAGCATAATCGTCAAAGTAATCAGCAAGGTTCCGGCTACAATCAAACCGGTCCTTCTCGAGATTGTCAATTTCATATTTTACCCCCACTAAAGATTAATTTTAATTACTTAAAGAGCCCTTAATTATTGATAAGCGAAATTTGCCATGGTTCATTCACTGTCCCTTATCCGGAGATTCCCCTTACGTAGTTATCGGTTTTGAGTCGAGTTATAGTCTGTCGGGATTCTCTAATTGTTGATATTAATTATCGATACGGCTCAAAGATAATTTAGCATTCCGCAAATAAAATATTTTTAAGTAACAACAGTTTTGTGTATAGGGAATAATTAACAATGCCTAACTATTTGTTGAGGCAATTAATTAAGTTTTGGTTAGGGTGCTTTATGATCTCATTTGAATAGGTATTTAGGGAAGGTTAAGTAATTTTATAAAAAACTAACCACATACGCACATTAGGAACACATAGTAGGGTATTTTGAACGGCTATTTCTTTATTCTTTAAAAATTTCTATTAATCCGTCCTATAATTTAATATGAAATCCAGTACCGGGTCTTTGCAGCCCGAATAATCCGCAAAACTTGTCTCAACATCATAATCCGGGAATAGCGATTCTGGATCATCGCTTAACGTTTTAAAATATTTTGTGCAGTATTGAACAATGATGCCCGAGTTTGGAAGCGAAAAAGACCGGACTTCTCCGTAAGAATTCGGCTTCCCTCCGGTGGGCTCACCGACAAGGATGCAATCCGTGTAAAGCTTAAACGAGATTGCATTAAGCAGGGCTGAAGAGAAAGTGCCCCTGTCCGTTATGATGAATAACTTTCCTCTTTGGTTGAAAGACGAACTTTGCAGATAATTCAGAAGAGGGTTTATGATCGAAGAATTTCCTCCGCCGTTGTTCCTGAGATCAACTATTACCATGTCGACTTGATGCGAGGAGATAAAATCTTTTACGCCGGAAGTAAAAGCATAGAAAGAGATATCCGCCGAATTAGCGCACTTATTATATTTTATGTAAAGTGCGCTGTCTGCGGCTATATACGAATACCAGTAGTACTTCGATTGATTCTGCAGGTACAAAGGAAGTTCTTTCCCATCGAGAACGCTGCTCATTTCACCGGCAAGAACATTAAGCGACTTCTCGGCGGAATTTACAGTTACTTCCCCCGCTCCTTCAACATTGAGAACCGCACTTAAAACGGATTTCGAAAAGCCGAAATATTTTAATACTTCCGTACAGCTGATAATCTGAGGCAGCTGGTCTTCGAACCAGAATTCATTTTCGTGCGGAATAATTTTTTTGAGAGAATCTTCAACGGCTTGAATCGGGAACCCGCCGATACCGAGAATTTTTTTCCCCAGCAAACCGGAGTTATTTTGATCCGTCATTAGAATATATACACCGCCGGGGAAGACCCTGACAGAGACCGGCATATAATGAAATTTCTGCGCCGATGAAGGGTAAGCTGTAAGATGCGCGACGTTAAATGAAGCGACCAGCTGTTCAAGCTTTATATAAATTTCATAATCCTGAAGAGAATCAACCGAGTTTTTCAGCCTTTGCACGGTATTATCGAATTCTTGTACCGAAATCAGTGATGAAAATCCGTATTGATTTGTCCTTAATTGCGAGCTGAAATAATCCAAATCCTGATTCCACGATGCGCTCCTGGATGCTTGAGAATCAGGTCCTGTCGGCGATTTATCTTTGCATGAAACCAGATGCAGGGCCAAATAAGCGGAGAGAAAAAATAAGACCAGTTCTTTTAAGGATTTTTTCATGTTTACCCCCATAAACGTCCGGATTGAAGACGGCCGTACTAAAAATTACTTCCTATGCGTTCACCGCCGCAGGTAAAATATCCGCTGAGTTATTGAAAGATCCTTTACGGCTGACTATGAACTAATTTCTAAATATCAATCCCTTTTGGCGTATGCCTGTAAATTTACCGATTATTTTTTTAGAAATCATCTAATTTAATAGAAATAGATTTTGTCGTTATTATTTACTTCAAGCTTTGTATAGTGATTAAAAGGAACATAAATCCGTAAGCATTTATTAAGGCCGTTCTGATCCAATGCGTTTTTAGGATTTTTTCCAGGAAAGGGCTTTCGCTGCCGAGCTCGTCTTTGGAAAGTTTTGCCTGCCAGGGCCCCCAGAAAACGGCCGTAAGGAAGTGCGAGATTATCTGAAACCCGAGGACAATCCAAATTTCAAACATAGGAATATTATTAGGGCGGTACCACAATAGTACAACTGAACCCGCAAAGGCAAGTCCGATAGGTATAAAGATCCAGAAAGGAAGTTTTTTCCAATGCGTGTACTGCACGACGGGAAATGTTTTCGGGTCAAGCAGTTTCCAGGTCCTGAAAATATCTATCTCCATTGACCAAATCGTTCCTACATTATAAAAGGCAAGAACCAAATTCAAGATAAGAAAAATCTCCGCCGTCATAATATCATGCCTCAATTGGTTCGTTGTTTAACATTCTGTTAAGTTAGCAACAATTATGATCTGATTTTATTATTCTCATCACGTATCTTGGGAGTATTTAAATAAAGCCTCAAACGGCGCGGACGGGCAGGCAGTAAAATTACGCATCACCTTCCGGAAATCATTTTTAATTTTTTTCGCTGCGAAAGATCCCGAGGTAATCGGAAAAAAGAAAATATCCCAATAATAACGCGCCGGTTTCGAATGACATGAATATAATTATTATGATAACAAAATGCGGAGAGCCCGGATAGACTCTTTCTCCGATAGTTTGATTCAAAGTTAATATAACGGCGGCCAGTAAAGCAGCAATGACCGCCGGGTTCCATTTATGAAGCCGGGGGTTCAGAAAATTAAAGATTCGCCGGGGAAAGGATGAGCTTGATAATTTTTTAATCGGCAAAAATATAAATTTTAGAAAATTAAAGCGGCTCAAAGCATATGAGATCAGTGCCGCGATGTCGTCGATTGAATCGTCAAATCGAATACCGTGAAGGACGGGAAATAAAGAATTAGTTATTAGACGAATCAGCAGAAAAAACAGCAGCAGACCCAAAGCGACGGTAAAAATCTCTCCGGATAAATTTAATCTCCAATTCGAAGGGTATATTGCGAAGATTAAAGAATATAAGACGAAGGATGCTGTAAGTGTTTTTAATCTGTTTGTTGATATTTTGATTTTTTCTTTTGAAACCTTTATGACCAGCCGCAAGAAAATTAAGGTCAACAATATCATTGCGACTAAAATAAATGCAAGCAGCGGACCGGCGGACAAACGAACCCAAACCGAATTGTACCTTGCCATGGCGATTAAATCCGTATAAAGAGTAACCGAAGCGGATAAAACGGAAATAATCAGACCGCGAAAAAGTAATACCTTTTGGTTTGCAGGCGGTTCTCCTTCCTCGTACGGGCGGAAAGAACGCAATATGCACAGAAGAGCCGCAAATAAAGAAAGCTGTATCCCGAACGATCCAACCGCATCAAAAGGATCCTCGGCAAACGGATTGAAGCTCGAAAAGATATGACCCTGTTTGCTGATAAAGAAAAAGGCGGTAAATAATAATGATAACAGGAATACCGATATAGAAGTCAGCTTTAAAGATCTAGGCATATCTTAAATTTTATAAATTGCTCGTGTCATTTAAAAAGTTTGAGATTAACCGCCTCCGCCATCATCCGGTGTCCTTTCTCGCTGGGATGAAGATGATCGCCGGAGTCCGCCGAGGGCAGCAGGCGCATCGGATTAGCCGGATCGCGCATTGCGGCATCAAAGTCAATAACGGCGTCGAACTTTCCGCCGGTTCTGATCCAATTGTTAACTGTCTTCCAAGCCTTTTCATGAGCAGGAGAATCATAAAACGATCCGCCGAACGG
>JBJKOY010000253.1:0-5754 GCA_046706945.1 Ignavibacteriaceae bacterium
GTTTGCAAGCAACGACAAAATAGATTATAAAGATAAATTGCATGCCGGCTATAACTGGTCGAATTCAAATATCGGATTCAACTGGTTTACCGCCGCGAAAACCAGTCCTTTATTTGCCGAACTCACGTTATATTATTCTAAATTTTCCGGGGGCGAAATACCGATTACCGCCAGCGACCGGTACATTAAAAACCAGCTGGATGACATCGCGTTCAAAACAGATTTTACCTATGTGCTGAACGACAGAAACGAATATTACGGGGGGGTAAAAATTGATTACATAAAAACCGGGCTGCTTCTTAAAAATTCGACCGGGAAGCTGAACAATGCGGGATCGGAAGGGACCCTGTTCGGCGGTTACGGAGGGTTTAAATTGCTGAGTATTAAAAAATTCAGTGCTGATTTCGGCTCGCGCGTGAATGCCTTGAATCTGGCTGAAGGGCCATCTCTGCTTTTTGAACCGCGTGTTAATTTGTTGTACGGTCTGCTGCCCACACTGAATTTAAAAGCCGCATGGGGAATATATCAACAAGAGCTCGTTACAATCTCGGATGAAGATGAAGTTCTTGCCTTGTTCGAACCCTGGATCATTATCCCCTCGTATTTAAAGGTGCCCAATTCCATACAGTACATCGGCGGTTTTGATTACTACATAACCGATAAACTCAAGTTCGGCGTAAACGGTTATTATAAGGTGATGCACAATTTGGCAGTACTAAACGATCAGGTAATATATCCGACGGATCCGCAATTAATTAATGCAAGCGGGGAATCCCACGGAGCCGAAGCAACTATGAACTTTCACAACCGGTGGATGAACGCACAGCTTTCTTATTCTTATTCATGGACTACTAAAAAAGTCAGAAACGTCGTATATCATCCGAGATACGACAGCCGCAATGCGGTTAAGATCTATATTAATTTCGAACTAGGAAAAAACTGGAGAGCCGGCATAATGTGGAGCTATAATTCGGGCATGCCGTATACCCAAATTTACGGATATTATAACAAGTACAATCCGTCGGATTTATTTAATTCAACTTCCATACTTACCAGCTACGGATATTTCCCGATATTGGCGGCCAGGAATGCTGCAAATCTGCCTGATTATAACAGGCTGGACATGAATATGTCCAAGGAATTCCATATCGGATTCGTAAAAATAAATATAGGATTGAACGTAATAAATATTTACGACCGTAAGAACATCTTTTATTTTGATATGCAGACCGGGCAAAGGGTGAACATGCTTCCGTTCTTACCTTCAATTGATATTAAGGCGGAATTATGAAAAAAGATCTTCTAATTCCGATGAAGCAAAAATATTCTATAACAAAACTAATTTTACGGGTATTGTTATGAAGAGATTCTTAATAATAAAAGTATTTTTAATTTTAACCCTAAATGATTTATGCATATACGGGCAAGGTATTTTAAGAGGTTCCGTTGCGGATTCACTTACCGCACATCAGTTAAAAGGCGCAAGAATTATTCTAGCGGGTACGACTTTCAACGCCGTTTCGGATATAAATGGAGAATTTATTATAACCGGAATTCCGGCAGGGGATTATATACTGCAAACCTCCTATCTCGGATACAAAGAAAAGAAAACCTTAGTTGCCGTCAATTCCAAAGGGACACAAATATTAAATATTGAATTGCGCCCAAATATTAAAAACGGAACAGATCTAACCAGGCAGGCAAAAAGTCAGGCCGAAGACATCAACCTTCAAATCAGTTCAAATAACATAAAAGACGTAATATCCGGTAAGAAGCTGCAAGATATGCCCGATGAAAACATTTCTATTGCGTTAAGCCGTTTACCGGGTGTTTCAATTATATATCACCCCATCCCGCCCTATCGATTGTTGTCTTTTTCCGGCGGCAGCATTAAGGGGATTAAGATTTTTTTCCCTCCACAAAATGATTTTTCCGTCGACGATGATCCGGTTTCACACGTTTTGATACGGGGACTTGATTCCAAATACTCCAACATCACCATTGATGGGATCATAATTCCTCCGACTTCCGCAAAAGACAAAAGTGTCGACCTAGGTATCTTTTTACAGAGGGATTTTGAAAATATTGAATTACAAAAGACTGTTACATCGGACGAAGATGGAGATGCTACGGCAGGCGCCATTAATATCATTACAGGAAAAGCTCCGGACAAAAGAACGATAAAAGCAGAAATGCTAGGGAATTATAACCGGCTCGATAAGTCTGCAAACCAATATAATTTTACCGGGAGTTACGGTGAAAGATTTCTTGACAACATGCTTGGCGTACAGATCGATGCGAACGCAGAAAAGAAGATCTTAAGCAGTGAGTATATGAATAGGACAAAAAATTCGGCTTTCATTTGGCCCTCGTCTATCAGGGGTCCCTTGCTTTCCTATACAAATGCGGTAAGGGAGAAATACGGGGCAAACGTTTTACTGGATTTTAATACACCTGACGGCGGTTCGATAAGATTCAATAACATTCTTAACATTTCAAACTCAAGCTATTTTGAAAATCTGGCAGACAGCACATTGGGATCGGTCTATTATCATTATAAGTTTTCAAGGAGGGAAACGGACCAAAGAATATTTCTCTCATCTATAGGAGGGCACAATTATTTGTTCGGATTTGATGTCGAATGGAACGCGGCTTTGTCCGAATCAAGAACAGACCATCCGTTTTATTATACTCTTAATTTTGGGGAAGGACAGAGTTTTGGTCCTACAGGTATTGTCAACCTGCCGCCTTACTTATGGAACACAATAGAAAGCCCTTCGAACAACTTTTGCAAAGAGAAGGCTGCTTCTGTTGATATTTCCAAAAAATATACTATCAGCAATGAAATCGACGGTACGCTCAAACTTGGCGGAAAGTACAGGGCAAACTCAAGATTATATGATGAGATCTTACGCGGGGAAAACGGCGCCCCTAACGGAAACAATCAATACAGAAGATTGGCGGATGATTCTTTGGTAGCAAAAGACTTTTCTGGTACCAGGTTTGATAGTTTGCTCGGAAAATCCATTGTTCCCCTTTCGTACTTTCAAAGCGATCCGCCTGCTTTGCACATTCTGTTCGACAGGTATGAAATACCTTTGATAAACGAAGACGCCCTGAGTCTATGGCGTCAGTTAAATTACAGCCCATATTATTTAAATGGCGGCGCGGATATAAATTCATATAATTTTTTCCAAACAGTTTTTGCCGGATATATTATGCATAGTTTAAACTTCGGACAGTCTGCAAAATTTATAACCGGAATAAGAATAGAAAGCGAGCAAAATGATTACAGCGGTTATTATTTCCCTAATGTTTTAACATCTCCCGACAGTTTATACGACGGCATACCGCAGCAAACACATACTTATATTTATAATAAAATCTCTTTGCTTCCTAATTTTCAGATGATTTTGAAGCCGGCAAATTTCTTAAACATTCGCCTGGCTGCATACAAAACTTTAATCAGACCGGATATCAGCGCAAGAATGCCTAAAATCTTTGCCGCACACGTTGATGGAATCAGCTTAAATGGTGTTGATGCCGGAAATTATCTGAGTATGGGAAATCCGGGGCTGGAAAATGCTGATGTATGGAATTACGAATTTCAGGTTCAATTTTACGGCAATGACATTGGCCAGTTCGGTATCAATGCTTTCTACAAGAATATCGACGGTTTGGTACAGGCAACAAACGGGATTCAGCTTTTTGCCGCAAGTACTATGGACTCATTGAGAATTAATTGGAGCTCTTATCCCATTAAATATCCGTTCAACAAAACCAGTGCCTATAAATTGTATACCTATTTTAATTCACCGAAACCAACCAGTATCTGGGGTTTCGAAGTTGAACACCGGGCAAATTTCAGATATCTCCCGGGACTTTTTAAAAATATTTTTTTGAACTACAATCTTGCCTTTCTCCGTTCCGAAACTTGGACATTAGATGTAACTCAGATAGAGACTTCTAATACGATAGATGTGGTATCCTACAATAAACAAAGAATTAGTGATATGCCTGAATTTCTCGCAAATGTTAATCTTGGCTATGACATAGACGGGTTCTCATTCAGGATTTCTTACTTCTATCAGGGCGAATATCCGATAAATAATTACCTTGGACTTCAGATAAAGGAAAACAAATTGTCGAGATTGGATATTGTAATACGACAACAAATTTTGCGTAACATCTCTATAATTCTTAATGCAAATAATATTACCAATTCTGAAGAAGAAGCTTCATATCGGCGTTCGGAACTTTTTTACGGACCCGGATCGCAATGGCAAACTGCCCAGGATTACAGATTAGGAATGAATTTTGAATTTGGAGTTAGGTTTGACTTATGAATTTTTAAAGGTTGTACAATCTATGACAAAATATATTTTTACTGATAATTTTATGAAAACACCTTTCATTAAAAAAATAATTCCGTTACTGCTCTTATGCTCCTTATATACTTACGGACAGGGAATCATAAAAGGCACTGTAAGTGATTCGCTAACGGCAGATCAGTTAAAAGGTGCAAGAATATTCCTTACGGGTACAACTTTCAACGCCGTTTCGGATATTAACGGAGAATTTATTATTACCGGAATTCCGTCGGGAGATTATATACTGCAAACCTCCTATCTCGGATACGAAGGAAAGAAATCCTTAGTTACAGTAAAATCTAATAAAACACAATTATTGAACATTGAGCTTCTGCCCGATATTACAAACGGAACGTACCTAACCCGCCAGGCAAAAAGTCAGGCCGAAGACATCAACCTTCAAATTAATTCAGATAATATAAAAGACGTAATATCCGGTAAAAAGCTGCAAGATATGCCCGATGAAAACATTTCTACTGCGTTAAGCCGCTTGCCTGATGTTTCAATAATTGATAAACCTTACACGCCATATGTGTTAAACGGCGTGTATTGGGCAGGCGAAAACTTTGTCGGTATTAGTTTCCCAAATAACGATTTTTCTCTTGCGTACAACCCTGCCCCAAAGATTTTAATACGCGGATTGGATTCGAAATATTCAAATATTATGGTAGACGGAATAAGAATTCCTCCCTCTTCCTCGAATGATAAAAGTGCAGATTTAAATATTTTCCCTCAAAGATATTTTCAAAATATCGAATTGCAAAAAACCGTTACGTCGGATGAAGACGCGGATGCGACGGCGGGAGCAGTAAATATAGTTACGGGAAAAGCGCCGTATAAAAGGACAATAAGAGCAGAGGCGTCGGGCAACTACAACAGGCTCGACAAATCAGCGGGTCAATATGATTTCACCGGGAATTACGGTGAAAGGTTTTTTGACGGTCTGCTCGGCATACAGGTAGACGCTAATTTATCAAAAAATATTTTGAGCAGTGAATACTACAACAAAGGTATTTCATTTTTTGGCATGTCTAGCGATTTCGTATATACAAACGCTTTGAGAGAAAGAAAAGGGACAAACATTTTAATCGATCTTAATACACCTGACGGCGGTTCGCTGAAGTTTAATAATTTTTTTAACCAAGTAAATACGGATGATTTTGAGAGCCGGGCCGACTCTACCCGTTCTTTAAATCCGAGTTATGTATTCGATGATATTGAGACTAAACAAAATGTATTTCTTTCATCAATCGAAGGCAGCAATTATTTATCGGGTTTTAATATTAATTGGAATGCGGCATTTTCCGAATCAAGAATTAATCATCCCTTTAATTACGGTCTTACTTTTTTTGGAAAGGAATTTAGTACATTTTTAGGTAATACC
>JBJKOY010000254.1:0-9188 GCA_046706945.1 Ignavibacteriaceae bacterium
ACTGGGAAGAAAACAAGGTTTATAAAACCGACTTCGATCACATAGATAATAAATTATATTGCCTGGTAATGTTTATTTATCCTTCCGGCGCCAAGCTTCACTGCGGCCACTGGTATAATTACGGGCCTACGGACAGCTGGGCAAGATACAAAAGACTGAAGGGATTTAATGTCTTCGAACCTATGGGCTACGATGCATTCGGACTGCCTGCCGAAAATTACGCCATAAAAACGGGTATTCATCCGTACGACAGCACGATGACCAACATTAAAGACATTCGCACGCAATTGAAAAAGATGGGCTGCATGTACGATTGGGATTCAGAGCTGATGACCTGCGTTCCGGAATATTATAAGTGGAATCAATGGCTTTTCCTGCAGCTTTACAAAAAGGGCTTAGCATACAGGAAAAAAGCACCCGTGAACTGGTGCCCGAAAGATCAAACGGTGCTTGCCAATGAACAGGTGCAGTCCGACGGCACCTGCGAACGCTGCGGAACCCTGGTTATTCAGAAAAATCTTACGCAGTGGTTCTTTAAAATAACTGATTATGCCGAAGAGCTGCTTAAAGGGCTGGATGAAATTAACTGGCCGGAAAAAACGAAAATTATGCAGCGGAACTGGATCGGAAAAAGCATCGGGACCGAAGTTAATTTTAAGGTTGAAAACAGCGATGAGATAATAACCGTTTTTACTACCCGGCCGGATACTTTATTCGGGGTAACGTATGTAGTAATCGCCCCGGAACATCCTCTCGTCGCGCAATTAACCGGACCTGAGTTTAAAGAGGGCGTAGACAGCTATATTAACTCGATTAAATCGCTGACGGAAATCGAAAGGACTTCTACGGCGAAAGAAAAAACCGGCGTTCCGATAGGAGCTTATGCAATCAATCCCGTTAACGGCGAGAGAGTACCGATATGGATCGCGGACTACGCACTTTTAACTTACGGAACGGGATGCGTCATGGCCGTTCCGGCGCACGACGAAAGGGATTTTGAGTTCGCTAAGAAATTCAACCTTAATATCAGGAAAGTTATCCTGAAAAGCGGTACAAAACCGGAGGACAAACTGACAGAAGCTTTTACAGCCGCGGGCGCAATGATAAATTCAGGGGAGTTCAGCGGGTTAAAATCTGACGAGGGTAAAGAAAAGATCAGCGATTTCCTGGAGCAGAAAAGACTCGGGAAGAGAAAAATAAATTACCGTCTGCGCGATTGGCTTATCTCAAGGCAGCGTTACTGGGGTACGCCCATTCCGGTGATCCACTGCCCCAATTGCGGCGAGGTACCGGTTGACGAGAAAGACCTGCCGGTGGAACTTCCGTACGATGTTGAATTTAATCCTTCCGGAGAATCACCGCTGGCAACCAACGAAAAATTCATAAACGTTAAATGCCCCCGATGCGGGAAGGATGCCAAGAGAGATGCGGATACGATGGATACGTTCGTAGATTCGTCGTGGTATTATTTAAGGTACCTTAATCCGGGAATTTCCGAAAAGATATTCGATACCTCTTTGTCCGATAAATGGATGCCGGTGGATATGTATGTTGGCGGCGCGGAACACGCAACCATGCACCTGCTTTACGCGCGTTTCATTCATAAATTTTTAAGGGATATCGGCTATACGAGAGATAACGAGCCGTTTTCGAATTTAATTCATCAGGGCACCATTACCAACCAGGGTGCCAAAATGTCAAAGTCCAAAGGCAACGTGGTTAACCCGGACGATTTTACGTCGAAATTCGGGAGCGATGTTTTCAGATTATATCTTATGTTCATGGGACCCTACGAGCTCGGCGGCGATTGGAGCGACAAAGGCATCGCCGGTACCGAAAGGTTTGTCCAGCGCTCCTACGAATTGTTCTGTAAATACGAAAACATCCTGAAAAAAAACCCGTGCGAAGCAAAGTACGACATCGGGTCGCTAAGCGCGGAAGAAAAATCGGTCTACAGGAAAATCAATCAGACTATAAAAAAGTACGACGAAGAAATAAGCAGCTTCAGGTTTAACACGGCTATCGCGTCTTTAATGGAGCTGCTGAACGAACTGAATAAAAACCTCGACAGTTGTTCGGCCGTGATTCAGTCTTTTACTCTCGAAAGGTTTGCGGTCCTGCTTGCCCCTGTAGCGCCGCATCTCGGTGAAGAGTGCATGCGGCTGATCGGCGGGAAGAATACCGTTTTTAAAAATCCGCTCTGGTTTGAACCTGACGCGGAAGCGCTCATCGAAGACACGGTAAATATCGCCGTTCAGGTTAACGGGAAGCTTAGAACAACCCTCGAGATGCCGGCGGATTCCGAACAGGATGCGGTGAAGAAAACCGTATTTGCGGACGAAAAAGTGCGTAAGCATATAGAAGACAAAACGGTAGTTAAAGAGATATTCGTTAAAAATAAAATATACAACATAGTGGTAAAATAAAATATCATTATGATTTGATTAACCCACGGATTAATTCGTGGGTTAATAAGAAAAAATTAACCGTTTAAAACCGTTTTAACGGTTTATAAAAATAACGGTAACCTTAAGTCTTTTAAAACTAAATAAAATTTTTATTGCTTGGTTTTTAACCTTAGTAAAAAGGATACAAAAAACAACTTTACCCTATTACCTTATTTAAGTTTAAAAAATTTAACTATTACTTTTTAGAATACTACACATTCGCACACGAGGATTAAAATGCTGGATATTAAGTTCATTCGGGAAAATCCCGAAATAGTGAGACAGGGAATTGAAAATAAAAACGAGAAAAGCCGCATCGATGAGCTTCTCGATATCGACAAAAAAAGAAGGGAAATCATTACAAAGACCGAAGAATTAAAGGCCATGAAAAACCAGGTTTCCCAGGAAGTGGCAAAATTAAAAAAATCCGGTCAGGACGCTTCTTCAATAATAGAAGAGATGAAAAAAGTTTCGGATCTTATAAAGAGTTACGACGAGGAATTAACAAACCTGCAGGAAAAATTAACCGATATATTAATGTTTATTCCCAACCTTCCCCACTCTTCCGTACCGGTAGGTAAAAGCGCGGAAGAAAACGTCGAACAGCGCAGGTGGCTGCCCGAAGGCTTCTCATTCGACAGAAGAGACGGAATACTTGATCACATTGAGCTCGGGAAAAGGCTGAAAATTCTCGACTTCGAACGGGGCGCGAAAATTTCCGGGTCGGGTTTCCCGCTTTATACCGGCAAAGGCGCTACGCTTGAGAGAGCCTTGATCAATTTCATGCTGGATTATCATCTTGATCACCACGGTTATACCGAGGTTTTTCCCCCGTTCCTGGTTAACCGCGATTCTATGAAAGGCACGGGACAAATACCCAAGATGGAAGAGGATATGTATTTCATCGATAAAGACGATCTGTTCCCCATCCCGACCGCGGAAGTGCCTCTGACCAATATTTACAGGAACGAAATCTTGAACGAGAAGGATCTGCCGCTTAAGTATGTCGGCTATTCCGCTTGTTTCAGGAGAGAAGCCGGGTCTTACGGAAAGGAATCGAAAGGCTTTCTGCGGGTCCACCAGTTCAACAAAGTAGAGATGGTCAAATTCGTAAAGCCCGAAACATCGTACGACGAGCTCGAAAAGCTTGTGGGCGACGCCGAGGATATTTTAAAAGCCCTTGCGATCCCGTACAGAATCTTATTGCTTTGTACCGGGGATCTGAGTTTTTCGGCAGCTAAGTGCTACGACATCGAAACCTGGTCGCCTGCCGAAGACAAGTGGCTGGAAGCTTCTTCATGCAGCAACTTCGAGAACTTCCAGGCAAGGAGAGCCAACATCCGTTACAGGAACGAAGAGACTAAAAAACCGGAATTCCTCCACACCCTAAACGGCTCGGGGCTTGCCACAAGCAGACTTATGGTTTCCATACTCGAGAACTACCAGACCGGCGACGGGAAAATAAAAGTGCCCGAAGTGCTGAGGAAATATACGGGTTTCGAAATTATTGATTAAATTATATATTGCACGTAAGAATTCGCGGAAATTTCTTATCTTAACACTCGATTAGTATTAACATTCGTTTTGGCGGGATGAAAAATCTATTTACCCTGAAAAAATATTTTGCAAGGTATAAGAAGAAAATATTCTACGGAATTATCTTTATAATTCTGTCGAATGCCGGGACGGTTTACGTCCCTTTGCTTTTAAAAGATGCCATAAACGCGATAGATGCAGGTACGACGACGCAAACTCTTATACGGCTTGCGCTCATGATTGTAGGCACCTCCTTGTTCGCGGGGGTGTTCCGCTTTTTAATACGCGAGACAATAATAGTAGTATCGCGCGAGATAGAGTACGACCTGAGGTTCGATTTCTGGAACCACATACAGCGGCTCCCCCTGAGGTACTTCCAGAACAACTCTACAGGCAACGTAATGGCCCACGCTACAAACGATATTAACGCCGTGCGCTCGTTCCTCGGCCCTTCGGTTATGTACTCGATAGATACTTCAATAAGACTGGCGGGCGTTATAGTTATAATGTTTTCCCTTAACACAAGTCTTACTATATATTCTCTGCTGCCGCTGCCGTTCCTTTCCGTGCTGGTTTATAAAGTCGGCAAGCTCATCCACGAAAAATTTGCCATAATTCAGGCCAAGTTTTCCGATCTTACCACAAAGGCTCAGGAGAATTATTCCGGTATAAGGGTGGTAAAATCTTACGTCCGCGAGGAAAACGAAATAAAAGAGTTCGAGAATCTAAGTCGTGATTTCCTGGATAAAAACATGGATATGGTGAAGATACAGGCTTTTCTTCAGCCGCTGCTGTTTCTGGTAACCGGCTTTTCAATAATAATAGTAATATGGCTGGGCGGAATAAAGATAATAAACGGCAGCATGAACCTGGGAGAAATAACCGCCTTTATCACCTACCTCGGTATTTTGATCTGGCCTGTCATAGCGTTCGGATGGGTTATAAATATGGTTGAGCAGGCGGAAGCGAGCATGAAGAGATTAAATAAAATATTCGCGGAACCGTACGAAATAGACGACGGCGGGGAAACGGATTACTCGGTAAAGGATATCAGAGGAAGAATAGAATTCAGGAACGTTACTTTCAGGTATTCGGAAAACCTGCCCTATGTTTTGAAAGACATAAATCTTTCTATAGAAGAAGGCTCAACCATAGCTATTATGGCGTACACCGGCCAGGGAAAGACTTCGTTCATCAACCTAATTCCGAGGCTGTACGACTGCACAGAGGGCGAAGTGCTTATAGACGGTATAAACGTCAAACGCATCCCCTTAAACGTACTGAGAACGAAGATCGGCCTTGTTCAGCAGGAATCGTTCCTGTTTTCGGATTCGATAATGAACAACATTTCATACGGCCTGCGCGAAATCGGTAAAGACCGGGTAGTTGAAATTTCAAAGATCGCCGGGTTCGATGCCGACGTGCAGTCGTTCCCGATGGGATACGAGACTATGATGGGAGAACGCGGCATTACGATGTCTGGCGGCCAGAAACAGCGTGCAAGCCTGGCCAGGGCCCTGGCCATAGATCCGAAGATATTGATTCTGGACGATTCCTTTTCGGCCGTAGATACGAATACAGAGGAAGAAATTCTTAAAAATTTAAAACTGTTCATGAAGAACCGCACCAGTATAATTATCAGTCACAGGATATCCACGGTAAAAGATTCGGATAAAATTATAGTGCTCTCAGGCGGAAAAATCGCCGAACAGGGTACTCACGAAGAACTGGTGGAGCTCGGAGGCATCTATGCCGATCTGCATTTCAAACAATTGCTTGAAAAAGAACTGGAAGAATTAAATTAAAGAGAAGTTATGCCGAGAACAACGGTTGCCGTCTTTGAGGCAAATTCAAAGGAAAAAAGATATCTTAAAAAATTATTCGATAAGAATTTCGAAATTAATTTTTATCCGGTTCCGCTGAACGAAGAAAACGCTCGCCTTGTAAAAGATGCTGAAATTATTTCGCCGTTCATATATTCGGAGGTAACCGGCAAGGTGATAAAGGGCGCAAAAAAACTTAAGCTTATTGCTACGCGGAGCACCGGATTCAATCATATCGACATTCAAACCGCTAAAGCGGAAAATGTTTCCGTCTCGAACGTACCGTATTACGGAGAGAATACCGTTGCCGAGCATACTTTCGCGCTGATACTTGCGTTATCGAGAAACCTGCACAAAGCTTACGTCAGGACAATAAGGAACGACTTTGCACTGGAAGGCCTGCAGGGATTCGATCTGAAAGGAAAGACACTCGGCGTTATCGGCGCCGGCAGCATAGGCGTGCACGTTATAAAAATAGCAAAAGGCTTCGGCATGCACGTTATTGCATTCGATGCCAGGGAGAATCATATTTTAACGGAGCTGCTCGACTTTAAATACGTGGGACTCGACGAACTGCTCGGCGGTTCCGATATCATAACTCTTCACTGCCCCTATAACGCTCATACTCATCATCTTATAAACATGAACAACATCGGAAAAGTGAAGAAAGGTACTCTGTTCATCAATACCGCAAGAAACGGAATAATCGAGCCGAAGGCGCTTTACCATGCAATCGAGAACAAGATATTCGGAGGCGCCGGCCTGGATGTTTTCGAAGGCGAGGAACTGCTGAAGGAAGAAAACCAGATGCTTACGAAAAACGTTTCCGTGGAGCATCTGGAAGCCTTGCTGAAAAGAAATATTCTTTTAAGGAACGAGAACGTTATTATTACTCCTCATATGGCATTCGATTCTACCGAAGCGGTGGAAAGGATTATGGAAACTACCGTCGAAAACATCAAATGTTTTTTGAACGGCAGGAGCTATCACAAAGTTATTTAATTTTCTTTACGGAATAATTAATGGCAAACGATTATAAAAGCGAAGACGAAGTATTAGGCAAAGCTTACGATTCGAAATTAATGAGAAGACTGCTGGGATTCGTAAGACCCTATAAGAAGTACGTAATTTTTGCAATTATTCTCAACATAATAGTTGCGGCGCTGGGACCGCTGCGGCCGTATTTAACGAAAATAGCCGTTGATAATTACATTGCCCATAAAGATTACCACGGCCTGTTCATAATAAGCCTGCTCCTGTTCGCGTCTTTATTCCTGCAGGCCGTAATCCAGTATTTTCTGACATATTATACGCAGTATCTCGGACAAAAAACAATCTACGATCTGCGGATGCAGCTTTTTAAGCACACGCAGAACCTCGCCCTCAGGTTCTTCGATAAAACGCCCATCGGAAGAATAGTCACAAGGGTAACGAACGATATCGAAGCTCTCAACGACCTGTTCTCTTCGGGCATCGTTATGGTATTCAGCGACGTGTTTATCATCGTTTGGATACTGCTTTTTATGTTCTTTATGGATTTAAGGCTGTCGCTCGTAACTTTGTCCGTTCTGCCCGTGCTCATTTACGGTACTTTCCTGTTCCGCAGAAAGGTAAGGGAAAGCTACAGGGACGTCCGTCTTCACTTAGCCAGGCTGAACGCCTATATGCAGGAGCATATAACCGGAATGAACATAGTCCAGATTTTCAGAAAAGAAAAGGATGAACTCAAGAGGTTCGCGAAAATAAACAACGACTACAGGCAGGCCAACATAAAATCTATTTTTTACTATGCTATCTTCTACCCCGGCGTAGAATTAATCAGTTCTATTGCAATAGGACTTATAATATGGTACGGCGGCGGAGAGGTAATTAGAAGCACCCTGACCGTAGGCGTTCTGTTTGCCTTTATTCAATATACTGAAATGTTTTTCAGGCCTATCAGGGATTTGTCGGAGAAATACAACATTATGCAGACTGCTATGGCTTCCTCCGAAAGAATATTCAAACTGATGGACAACAAAACATTTATTAATAACCCGGAAGACCCCCTGCAAGTTGAAAGGATTAAAGGAGAGATCGAGTTCAGGAACGTCTGGTTTGCGTATAACGAAAAAGAATACGTGCTGAAAAATATTTCTTTCAAGATAAACCCGGGCGAAACGGTTGCGATTGTAGGCCATACCGGGGCCGGAAAAACAAGCCTGATAAATATATTATCCAGGTTCTACGACATCGATAAGGGATCCATACTGGTCGACGGAAAAGACATAAGAAGCATGGACAAAAAGAACTTAAGAAAATTCATATCGATAGTTCTTCAAGACGTCTTTTTGTTTTCCGGAACGATCCGCTCGAATATAAGCATGAACAACGAAGGCATCGGTTTGGAAAAAATAAAGCAGGCGGCCGGGATAGTGGGTGCCGACAAGTTTATCGAGGCTCTTCCCGGCAAATACGACGAAGGAGTAAAAGAAAGAGGCGCTACTTTAAGCGTCGGGCAGAAACAATTAATCTCGTTCGCACGTGCTCTGGTTTATGATCCCCAGATACTGGTGCTGGACGAGGCTACTTCGAGCGTGGACACGGAGACGGAACTGCTTATTCAAAAAGCCATCGAAAAACTTCTTGTAGGAAGAACAGCAATAGTAATCGCGCACAGGCTGTCCACGATTCAAAGCGCCGACAAAATTATCGTTATGCATAAAGGTGAAGTAAGGGAGATGGGCAACCACCAGGAATTACTTGCCCTGAAAGGAATTTATTACAGGCTTTACCAGCTTCAGTATAAGGACCAGGAGATTACCAAGGCGGGGTGAAAGGGGGGGCGAGTTCAAGTTCAAGTTCAAGATCTGGGGCAAGAGCAAGAAGTTTTATTTAAGTTTTATTAAAAGTCATCTTATAAGGGACTTCTACGTTTCCGCTTTTTATCTTTTCCAATTTTTCACGGATAAGTTCAGTATCCGCATAATCGGTGAATAGTATGTTTTCTATATGATCATATTCGTGCAGTACGGCTCTGGCTGTTTCACCGCTGAATATCTTTTCTCTTTCCTTAAAGTCAGCGTCCAGGTATTTAATTACTACTGTCATCCTTCTTTTAATTTCAAGCTCAACAGCCGGAATGCTTAAACATCCTTCTTCTTTAACCCAGCTGTCTCCTGTTTTTTCCGTAATTACGGGGTTAATAAATACTTCCCTGATCCCGCTGTCCGTTATAAACATCCTGCGCTCCTTATATCCGCTGTTTTCATATATCCGGACGGAATCCACTATAAAAAGCCTGAGAGAACTGCCGATTTGAGGGGCGGCGAGTCCGGCGCCTTTTGCCGCATACATGGTCTCCCACATATTTTTAATCAATTTCTGCAGCCGGGGACTGTTC
>JBJKOY010000255.1:0-1434 GCA_046706945.1 Ignavibacteriaceae bacterium
AAAAAGCGGTAATTGAAAGAATTATAAAAAAATAGGAATTCGTTTATAATCGGATAAAAAGAGGGGATTTATATTATGAAAAAAAATATTTTACAATTTACGGCAATAATATCGTTAATTATTTTTATAAGCGCAGGACTGCAGTTAAATGCGGTTCATGCCGAATCATTTAAAAGTAATAATTTATATATAAAATTAGCATCGGATACCGGATCCGCCGGAGTTTACGGGAATGAATCTGACTCACAGGAAATTCCCGATAAGTTCATTCTGCTTCAGAATTATCCTAATCCTTTTAACCCCACAACGACAATAAAATATTCTCTTCCCGAAGCCGATCATATTTCAATAATAGTATATAATTCGCTCGGGAATAAAATAGAAACTCTTGTCAACGAGACGCAGTCGGCAGGCTTTCACAAAACGGCATTTAACGGCGAGGATTTATCCAGCGGCGTTTATTTTGCGCAATTGAAGGCCGGGAGAGTAGTAAAGGTCATTAAGATGATACTTGTCAAGTAGGTGGTTTCTAGTAGTTAGTAGTCCGTAGCTAGTATTTTAAAGATAAATGCGATAATATTACCGCGGAAGCGCTGGCAACATTCAGCGATTCGGCCTTTCCGATGCGGGGGACTGTAATTTTTTTATCGGACAGGCTCAGTGCCTGCATGGAAGGACCGTCCGCTTCGCTGGCAAAGATCAAAACCGAATTCTTTTTAATTTCAGTTTCGAAAATATTCTCCCCGTCTGTATCGGCGCATAGTATTTGATAGCCTTTCTTTTTAAGCAGAGGCAGCTTCTCGAAAAGGTCCGTACCGCCGAAAAGCTTAACGTGAAAAACTGAACCGGCGCCGGAGCGTATTGTTTTGGGATTATAGATATCGGCGCATGTTTTATCTAGCAAAATTTCGTTCACGCCGAACCAGTCGCAGTTCCTAATAATTGTTCCCAAATTTCCGGGGTCGGACACACTTTCAAGGCATACTATTGTTCCCGAAGATAATTCCGGTCCGGAATTAAAAGCTGCAGCCGGCTTATGAAAAACGGCGGCAATTCCCTGCGGGGTTTGAGTGTCCGTTAATCTGAGGAATTCTTTATTCTTCAATATTTCGACGGGCGTATTGTATTTCTTCAGGGATTTTACAAAATCTCCTTCGTTTTCGGCGAAATGATGGGTAACAAAAATTAACTCGCATTTAAACCTGCTTTCCAGCCCTTCGATTATGATCTTCTTTCCTTCGGTTAAAAATTTACCCTCCGAATCCCGGAATTTTTTCCTTAGGAGAGAAGAGTAATATTTCAATTGGCTGCCGGAGACCATTAGATTAACCGTTCGTAATTTTGTTTACCGCCGTTATCCGAGGAATTAATAAGTTTATCGAGATAGTCCCAAGTATATAACCCTGTATTGTGACCGTCTTTCCAGGTTATTTG
>JBJKOY010000256.1:0-6364 GCA_046706945.1 Ignavibacteriaceae bacterium
GATCCGTTATTTGTAGATAAGGAAAAAGATAATTTCCATTTATCGGATTCCTCACCTTGCCTCGGATTGGGCAGCAAGGATTCCTGCCCGAATTACGATATTGAGGGATATAACCGTCCTAATCCGGACGGTTCGAACCCGGATTTAGGTGCATATGAAAGTGCGCTGGAATCTCCCGTTACTGAAGTTGAAAAGGAGCCTGCAATTCCGTCGGAATTTATTCTTTACCAGAATTATCCGAATCCGTTTAATCCGACAACCAAAATAAAATATGCTTTTCCAACCCTGCCTACCGGACAGGCAGGCTCACCCTTTAATCCCTCATCCCCTGTCTGCCGACAGGCAGGTTACCAAGGAGAGGGATACAGGGAGAGGTCAGTTACATTAAAAGTCTATGACGTGCTCGGGAGAGAAGCAGCAACGCTTGTCAACGAAGATAAGCCTGCAGGAATTTATGAGGTAAACTGGAATGCAGGCAACCTGCCGAGCGGTGTGTACTTTTATCGGCTAAAGGCGGGAAATTTAACTGAAACGAAAAAACTTTTATTATTGAAGTGATTATTTGCAAAAAATCCGGGAATTCAAATTTCCTGTTGTTTTGCGGTTATAAAGTTATTTTTGGGTACGGTTATTTCAATCGAAGCTATTTCAATTCAATATTTCGATATTATATTTAATAATTAGCGCAGGTACTCTTAATTTTTTTTACTTTTCATAATCTTGTCCTTTATCCCATACTTGCATGATTTAAGATTAAGATAAAGAACAAGATTAAGATAAAGATGTAGAATGAGATGCGGTGCTGTAGTTATGAAAGGGTTGTGAATATTATCCCCCCTTTAGTATAGGGCGACAAGGGGGATTAGGAAAATGTTGTTGTATTATATAAATAATTTTCTCTTAAAAAGAACAGATTATTTACAAACTGCCGTAGAATAATAATAAAACTTCGCCGGACTAAAGGAGAGATTTTAACATGATTACAAAGACTCTTGCTTTGTTCATTCTTATTTCTTCTCTTTTAATTTCACAGCCGAAAAATAAACCGTGGGTCAAAGGAGAATTGGAGCGGATGAGAAAAACTATTAAACTTTCAAAAATAAAGTATCCCGGTGATTCGAATATAGATGTAAATTATTACGGACTTAACATTAAAGTTATGAATTCTCCGCAATACATATCCGGATCGGTAAGAATAGGAGTAAAAGTGAATACATCCTCAATTTCAAGTTGTTCGATTGATTTAAGCGATGTCTTAAAAGTCGATTCAGTTCTGCTCGACGGGAAAAGTGCAGCGTATGCTCATTCGAATAATAAAATAGCTATAAATTTAAATAGAACTTATGTACGGGATGAAATCTTTTTGCTTGATATTTATTACGGCGGAAAACCTACCGACGGTTTGTTCTTTAAAACCCGTACCGAAGGCGAACCCTTAATTTATACAATAAGCGAACCTTACGGAGCATCTTACTGGAACCCCTGTAAAGACAGCCCCGGGGATAAGGCCGACTCTTCAGATGTTTACGTAACCGTTGACGCAGGTTTAACTCCCGTATCAAATGGAACGCTTGAAAGTATTAAGGCAAATAACGACGGAACGAAAACCTATCATTGGAAAAACCATTATCCTATTGCGCAATATCTTATATCCCTTGCCGTCGCTAACTATACTGAATATGATACCTATTTCCATTACGGGGTAAACGATTCTATGGCAATTACCAATTATGTCTTCCTCGGTTCGCTCTATTACATTAAAGAATTCCTTGATGAGACGGTTGATATTTTAAAAGTCTTCAGCGATAAATACGGTCTGTATCCTTTTATAAAAGAAAAATTCGGACACGCCGAAATTACCGGCGGTACGGCTATGGAAAATCAAACCTGCACTTCAATGCCGTCGTTTATTCCGCCGTACGGCCGCGGTTTTAGTCCGCTGATTATTGCCCACGAACTTGCGCATCAATGGTTCGGAGATAAAATTACCTGCAAGGATTGGCATCATATCTGGCTGAACGAAGGTTTTGCAACTTATTCGGAGGCCGTATATACCGAAGCCAAATACGGTACCGACGCATACAACGCATATATCTTTTCGGAAATGAATACCGCCAAAAACGCCAACGGCAGCATATGGGTTAAAGATATTTCAAGTGAGGGGCAAATCTTTGATTACGCTCGTTCATATGCCAAGGGCGCATGCGTTCTTCATATGTTAAGGGGAATAACCGGCGATTCGGTTTTCTTTAAAATCATGAGAGAATATGCCGGGGATCCTGTTTTTGCATACGGGGCTGCAACAACCGAAGATTTTCGTTCAACGGCTGAAAAAGTAAGCGGGCAGGATCTGGGTTATTTTTTCGGGGAATGGATTTACGGCGAGAATTATCCGAATTACTCCGTCTATTGGTCCGAGAATAACATTAGCGGCGATAAATACGGTATTAAGTTAAATATTACTCAAAGTTTAAATTCGGATCCTTCTTTCTTTACAATGCCGGTGAAGATTAGAGTATTTACATCGGTAGGGGACACGGTGATTGAAGTATTTAACAATTCTCAAAGTCAGGATTTTCAGCTTGAAGTCAGGGGTAATCCGGACAGTATTAATTTTGATTACGGGAACCGGATTCTGAAAGACGTTTCGAAAATGGCAACAGGGATTAATAATTTTTCGCTGCCGCTTGAATACAGTTTGGAACAGAATTATCCCAACCCGTTTAATCCAAGCACAAAAATAAAATATACTATCGCAACCTCACCCATTAATCCCTCTCCTTGCCAAGGAGAGGGAAAAAGGGTGAGGTCGGTAACATTAAGGGTTTATGATATACTCGGAAGAGAAGTAGCAACTCTTGTGAATGAAGCAAAACAAGCGGGTACATATGAAGTGATATGGAATGCCGCTAACCTGCCGAGCGGTGTGTATTTATACCGGCTTATCGTAAATACCTTCGGGAAGGCGGGTAATTTTGTATGTACAAAAAAGCTTCTATTATTGAAATAAGGAAAAAGTAGTTGATGGCTGGATGAGCCGCTTGGCCAGTAGTTGTTGGAGATAGGTGGTTGCAAGTTGTAGAATGCATTTCCATAAGTTAGGAAAACCTGATGTATTAAAAGAAGATGCTAAAATGGATCTTTACTGCTACGAACAAACCCACCCCTTTGATTCCCCTCCCGGGAGGGGAATCAAAGGGGTGGGTTTGTTCGTAGCAGTAAAGATCCATTTTAGCATCTTCTTTTAATACATCAGGTTTTCCTAACTTATGGAAATGCATTCTACAACTTGCAACCACCTATCTCCAACAACTACTGGCCAAGCGGCTCATCCAGCCATCAACTACTTTTTCCTTATTTCAATAATAGAAGCTTTTTTGTACATACAAAATTACCCGCCTTCCCGAAGGTATTTACGATAAGCCGGTATAAATACACACCGCTCGGCAGGTTAGCGGCATTCCATATCACTTCATATGTACCCGCTTGTTTTGCTTCATTCACAAGAGTTGCTACTTCTCTTCCGAGTATATCATAAACCCTTAATGTTACCGACCTCACCCTTTTTCCCTCTCCTTGGCAAGGAGAGGGATTAATGGGTGAGGTTGCGATAGTATATTTTATTTTTGTGCTTGGATTAAACGGGTTGGGATAATTCTGTTCCAAACTGTATTCAAGCGGCAGCGAAAAATTATTAATCCCTGTTGCCATTTTCGAAACGTCTTTCAGAATCCGGTTCCCGTAATCAAAATTAATACTGTCCGGATTACCCCTGACTTCAAGCTGAAAATCCTGACTTTGAGAATTGTTAAATACTTCAATCACCGTGTCCCCTACCGATGTAAATACTCTAATCTTCACCGGCATTGTAAAGAAAGAAGGATCCGAATTTAAACTTTGAGTAATATTTAACTTAATACCGTATTTATCGCCGCTAATGTTATTCTCGGACCAATAGACGGAGTAATTCGGATAATTCTCGCCGTAAATCCATTCCCCGAAAAAATAACCCAGATCCTGCCCGCTTACTTTTTCAGCCGTTGAACGAAAATCTTCGGTTGTTGCAGCCCCGTATGCAAAAACAGGATCCCCGGCATATTCTCTCATGATTTTAAAGAAAACCGAATCGCCGGTTATTCCCCTTAACATATGAAGAACGCATGCGCCCTTGGCATATGAACGAGCGTAATCAAAGATTTGCCCCTCACTTGAAATATCTTTAACCCATATGCTGCCGTTGGCGTTTTTGGCGGTATTCATTTCCGAAAAGATATATGCGTTGTATGCGTCGGTACCGTATTTGGCTTCGGTATATACGGCCTCCGAATAAGTTGCAAAACCTTCGTTCAGCCAGATATGATGCCAATCCTTGCAGGTAATTTTATCTCCGAACCATTGATGCGCAAGTTCGTGGGCAATAATCAGCGGACTAAAACCGCGGCCGTACGGCGGAATAAACGACGGCATTGAAGTGCAGGTTTGATTTTCCATAGCCGTACCGCCGGTAATTTCGGCGTGTCCGAATTTTTCTTTTATAAAAGGATACAGACCGTATTTATCGCTGAAGACTTTTAAAATATCAACCGTCTCATCAAGGAATTCTTTAATGTAATAGAGCGAACCGAGGAAGACATAATTGGTAATTGCCATAGAATCGTTTACCCCGTAATGGAAATAGGTATCATATTCAGTATAGTTAGCGACGGCAAGGGATATAAGATATTGCGCAATAGGATAATGGTTTTTCCAATGATAGGTTTTCGTTCCGTCGTTATTTGCCTTAATACTTTCAAGCGTTCCATTTGATACGGGAGTTAAACCTGCGTCAACGGTTACGTAAACATCTGAAGAGTCGGCCTTATCCCCGGGGCTGTCTTTACAGGGGTTCCAGTAAGATGCTCCGTAAGGTTCGCTTATTGTATAAATTAAGGGTTCGCCTTCGGTACGGGTTTTAAAGAACAAACCGTCGGTAGGTTTTCCGCCGTAATAAATATCAAGCAAAAAGATTTCATCCCGTACATAAGTTCTATTTAAATTTATAGCTATTTTATTATTCGAATGAGCATACGCTGCACTTTTCCCGTCGAGCAGAACTGAATCGACTTTTAAGACATCGCTTAAATCAATCGAACAACTTGAAATTGAGGATGTATTCACTTTTACTCCTATTCTTACCGATCCGGATATGTATTGCGGAGAATTCATAACTTTAATGTTAAGTCCGTAATAATTTACATCTATATTCGAATCACCGGGATACTTTATTTTTGAAAGTTTAATAGTTTTTCTCATCCGCTCCAATTCTCCTTTGACCCACGGTTTATTTTTCGGCTGTGAAATTAAAAGAGAAGAAATAAGAATGAACAAAGCAAGAGTCTTTGTAATCATGTTAAAATCTCTCCTTTAGTCCGGCGAAGTTTTATTATTATTCTACGGCAGTTTGTAAATAATCTGTTCTTTTTAAGAGAAAATTATTTATATAATACAACAACATTTTCCTAATCCCCCTTGTCGCCCTATACTAAAGGGGGGATAATATTCACAACCCTTTCATAACTACAGCACCGCATCTCATTCTACATCTTTATCTTAATCTTGTTCTTTATCTTAATCTTAAATCATGCAAGTATGGGATAAAGGACAAGATTATGAAAAGTAAAAAAAATTAAGAGTACCTGCGCTAATTATTAAATATAATATCGAAATATTGAATTGAAATAGCTTCGATTGAAATAACCGTACCCAAAAATAACTTTATAACCGCAAAACAACAGGAAATTTGAATTCCCGGATTTTTTGCAAATAATCACTTCAATAATAAAAGTTTTTTCGTTTCAGTTAAATTTCCCGCCTTTAGCCGATAAAAGTACACACCGCTCGGCAGGTTGCCTGCATTCCAGTTTACCTCATAAATTCCTGCAGGCTTATCTTCGTTGACAAGCGTTGCTGCTTCTCTCCCGAGCACGTCATAGACTTTTAATGTAACTGACCTCTCCCTGTATCCCTCTCCTTGGTAACCTGCCTGTCGGCAGACAGGGGATGAGGGATTAAAGGGTGAGCCTGCCTGTCCGGTAGGCAGGGTTGGAAAAGCATATTTTATTTTGGTTGTCGGATTAAACGGATTCGGATAATTCTGGTAAAGAATAAATTCCGACGGAATTGCAGGCTCCTTTTCAACTTCAGTAACGGGAGATTCCAGCGCACTTTCATATGCACCTAAATCCGGGTTCGAACCGTCCGGATTAGGACGGTTATATCCCTCAATATCGTAATTCGGGCAGGAATCCTTGCTGCCCAATCCGAGGCAAGGTGAGGAATCCGATAAATGGAAATTATCTTTTTCCTTATCTACAAATAACGGATC
>JBJKOY010000257.1:0-1004 GCA_046706945.1 Ignavibacteriaceae bacterium
CACTTTGCTTTTATACGGTATGCTATTTATATTTGAAACTTAAATTTCTTATACTTGAAATCTGAAGAGCGGTTAAAGTTGATAAAAGATTTAAGCCAATTCGTTGGCAAAGAAGTAACTCTAAAAGGGTGGCTTTATAATAACAGATCCAGCGGAAAAATTAAATTTTTAATTCTTAGGGACGGTACCGGCTTACTTCAATGCGTATTTTTCAAAGGGAATGTATCCGATGAAATATTTGAAACTGCGGATAAAGTATCTCAGGAATCGTCTATAGAAGTCTCCGGTACGGTAAAAGCCGAACCGAGATCCCCGGGCGGATACGAATTGGATGCAAAGGGACTGAAAATCATATCGGAATCTCACGACTATCCCATCACTCCCAAAGAACACGGAGTAGAATTTCTAATGGATCACAGGCATCTCTGGCTTCGCTCCAGCAGGCAGGTTGCCATTATGCGAATCAGGCACCGCCTCGTCAAAGCCATACGCGATTTCTTCGACGGAAAGGGGTTCACTTTGATGGATCCTCCGATTTTGACTCCCGCTGCCTGCGAAGGTACGTCCACTTTATTCGAAACGCCTTATTTCGAACTCGGCAATGCGTATCTTACTCAATCCGGACAGCTTTATGCCGAGGCCGGCGCGATGGCATTGGGAAAAGTCTATACCTTCGGCCCGGTTTTCAGAGCCGAAAAATCGAAGACCAGAAGGCATCTGACTGAATTCTGGATGGTCGAACCAGAAGTTGCTTTTGCCGACCTGAACGACGATATGGATCTTGCCGAAGAGTTTCTGGAATATATAGTACAAACCGTTTTAAAAGATCAAGAAGAGGAATTGAAAGTATTGGAAAGGGACGTTACGTTTTTAAGAAACGTAAAACGGCCTCTTCCGCGTATAAGTTACGACGAGGCTGTAGACATATTGAAAAAAAACAACAGCGAATTTGAATGGGGCAATGATTTCGGGGGAACTGATGAAACGGTTATTTCAAACCAGTT
>JBJKOY010000258.1:0-10554 GCA_046706945.1 Ignavibacteriaceae bacterium
GCAATACCAGGCAGAGTAAGAGTAGCGCCGAAACCTGCAAGGATACCGAGTATAAATAAAATCGTGAATATCAGCGAAGCGGCGGCAATATCGCCGGCCCTTCTGTAATATAGTATCATAAAGAAACCGACCAGGAGGTATCCGATCACCAGCGACGTAAACCCTGCGTTGATTGAGTCCTGTCCCAGGGACGGTCCGACCGTTCGTTGTTCGATTATATCTACCGGAGCTGGCAGCGCGCCGGCTTTCAAAATAATTGCGAGAAGCTGAGCCTCTTCAAGATCTTTGCTGCCTTCTATTTCCGAACGGCCGCCGGTAATTTTCGTCCTAATAACGGGAGCAGAGTATACAACGCCGTCAAGAATGATAGCCATTCTTTTATTCACGTTGGCGCCGGTTATCCTGGCCCATTCGGCCGCGCCTTCGGAATTCATTTCCATGTTTACTACTGGGGCCGATGTCTCCGGGCTGATGGTAGCCTGGGCGTTTGTAATAACGCCGCCGGTAAGCTCCGGTGTCTTATCAACGCAGTACAGGACATAGATCCCCTGTCCGTTCTGATAACCGACCGCGTTAGCCGAAAATACGAACTCGCAGTTGTCCGGGATAACTTTTTGTACGTCGGGTCTCTGCAGCCAAAGTTTTATCTTATCCCTGTCGTTGGCCTTTACGTATGCATCCGCCGTGCCGCTTCTCTGGTCCAGGATTGCCACGGAAAAGAACGGGTGTTGTTTCGCAAACTCTTCGGGTGACAGTTTTTCATTCTGCGCCGTATCTTTGTTCGCCGATTCTTTTTCTACGGCTTTTTTGCCCTTGGCCTTGCTTTTTTCTGTACCTGCCGCCGCGGCGGTAGTATCCGATTCGCCGGCAAGCACTTCGTCTATCTTTTTCATTACATTTAAAGTGTATTCAGGCGGTTTGAGCAGGGAAAACTGCAGCAGAGCCGTGCCCTGGAGAAGCTGCTTGGCTTCTTCCTGACGGGCAACACCGGGCAGCGCTACGATAATACGTCTCGTTCCCTGTCGCTGGATGGAAGGTTCGGAAACGCCGTATTGATCAACCCTGTTGCGGATGATCTGGATTGCTCTTGTTACCGCATCGTCGGCGTCTTTTTTAAGATCGCTGATGATCTTGGCATCATCATCCCTTATGCTTCCGAAGTACCTGCTTAACCTGATTCCTTTGGCCTCAAGTTTCCTGGCCATAATATCGACTACCGATTCATCCGATAAAGCGGCTTCTTTTTCGGATTCGGCCATTACCTGTCTGAAAACATCGTCGGGCTGTTTTGCCAGCTTTTCCAAAAGCTTGCCTGTATTTACCTCAAGCACGACCCGCATGCCTCCCTGCAGATCCAGTCCGAGCTTTAATCTTTTCTGAAAAGCGTTGCTGATGGACGGATCGGCGGATTTGATGCTGTCCTCTATTGTTCTCAACCTGTCATCCAGATTGATTTTGGAGATTTTGGGGTCGGAGACTAATATTTCCTTAGACCTTTGAGCGACTATTTGATCAATTTTCTTCTGAAATTGAATGGCCTGGTAGGTAGGATAAAGTAAATATAAGCTGAGTCCGATTGCCGCAAGAATTAGAATAATTCTGAATCTGAATTCTTTCATGTTTTATATTTGCTTCTGATTGAATTTATAAAAATAATTAAGAATCAAAATTAGGTGAATAGGTTTAGAAAGTCAATAAAAATACAAGTGCTAATTGTCGTAATATATCCCGGTTTCCGCTATAATTTTTTCCGGCCTTAATCGGGAGGACTGTTTTTTCCCGGAATTATAACAGTTCTATAATTCTTTTTACAAGCTTTTCAAATTTGTCTTTTACTTTATTGGCTGTTTCCGTCACCTCGGAGTGATCCAATTTTTTTTGAGAAATCCCGGCAGCTAGGTTTGTAATACAGGAGATCGATGCTGTTTGAATACCCAGGTAACCGGAATAAACCGCCTCGTGCACCGTAGACATACCGACCGCATCTCCTCCGAAATAGGATATCATTTTTATTTCCGCCGGCGTTTCATAGCTTGGGCCTTTGGTGTACCAGTATACTCCTTCTCTTAATGTTATTTTTTCATTAGATGCACCCTGTCTAATAGTATCGTTTAAAGATGCGGATGGGAAATTATAAATATTCTTTTTACCCTCATATGCGGCCACACCGATCAATTCGGTCAATTCTTTTTTAATGAATATCCCGTTAAAGGATGTAGTCAGCATTAAATCCCCGGGAAGAAAATCACGGTTAATTCCACCGGCCGCATTTGTTAAGAGTATTTTTGAGACGCCGAGTTTATGGGAAATAAATACCGGCAGAATGCATTCGGAAATATGATATCCTTCGTAAAAATGAATCCTGCCCTGGAACAGGAGCAGTTTCTTTCCTTTGTATTCGGCCTGATGGATTTTGCCTTCGTGCCCGGGAATGGTTGAAGGCGGATACCCCGGCATGGAAGAAGAGGATACCGTTTTTATTATATTTACATTATTACTAAAATCGCCGAGTCCGCTTCCTAGTATTATTGCAATATCCGGTTTGAATTGAAATTCCCGTTTTAAATTTTCGGTGAGGTCTTTGTATTTTAGATTTAAATTCAGCATATCGTTATGTAATTAACACAAGTTGAGCGTTTAAATGAATAACCATCTAAATATTGCTTAAAATAAATTATTTGTGAGACTTTGTGCCTGCCTGTCGGCAGACAGGTTTCCTTTGTGAGACTTTGTGAAACAAAAAACCGGTCACAAAGTTACACTAAGTTTTTCACAAAGTAGCACAAAGTATGGAATAAAAGACCTTATGCATAATTTCCATGTCAAGTATACTTATTTAATATTGCAAGCGGTCAATTTGTATAATTAACACAAGTTGATCGTTTTATATAATTTTATGAAGATTAGCCACGAATTTCACAAATTACACGAATTAATTTATAATATAATTCGTGTAATTAGCGGCTATGTTTTTTTAAATAAATAGGCGGTCAACTTTTATTTTTAAAAAAGAATCCCGGCCAATGTTGCAGTCATTAAAGTCGCCAGCGATCCGCCTATGACGGCTTTTATCCCGAGTCTTGCCAGGTCAGGTTTCCGTTCGGGCGCAAGCGGTCCGATGCCGCCTATCTGTATGGCAATCGAGCTGAAGTTTGCGAATCCGCATAACGCGTATGTTGCCATGAAAATCGATTTATCGTTCGTCATTACCTTTGCGGTAATCATTTTTCCGAGCTCAAGGTAAGCTACAAATTCGTTCAGTACAACCTTGGTGCCTATAAGACTCCCGAAATTCAGCGCATCGTGCCAGGGCACGCCGATGCCGTAAGCCAGGAACTGGAGCACCCAGCCTATCACAAGCTGAAAGTTCAAAGGCTGGCCGTACGCCGACTTAAGCGAAGCGTTCCAACCCGTGACGGAACCCAAGCCCTGGAGGACGTAATTAATCAGAGCTATCAATGCGATAAAAGCAATCAGCATTGCGCCGACGTTAAGGGCAAGAGTCATACCTTCGCTTGCCCCGTTTGCAGCGGCTTCAACCAGGTTCGAAGCGTTCTTCTCAACCTTTACTCTTACCGTTCCCTTGGTTTCGGGTTCTCCCGTTTCGGGAAACATAACTTTTGAAATCAGCAATGCGGCCGGCGCGGCCATAACGCTTGCGCCCAGAAGCTGGGTCGCAAATAACTGCTGCGCCTGCTGGAGCGGCATATGCAGTGACTGCGCGAATGAGCTTCCCAAAATCTGAATGTACGCGGCCATAACGCCGCCTGCAATTGTGGCCATTCCGCCTATCATAATAGTAAGAAGTTCGCTGTTCGTCGCTCCTTTAATGAACGGCTTAATCATCAGGGGAGCCTCGGTTTGACCTACGAATATGTTTGCGGTACAAGATAGTGATTCCGCTCCGCTGGTACCCATTACTTTAGCCATCACCCATGCCATTCCCTGAACCACCAGCTGCATTATACCGAGGTAATATAGTATTGACATTAAGCTCGCAAAGAAAATGATAGTCGGCAAAACCTGGAAAGCAAAGAAAGAGCCGAGACTGCCGGCATTCCCGGGGCTCAGGGAAAGGTTGCCGAAAACGAATTGAGCGCCTTCAGAAGTAAAATTCAATATTAATACAAAAAATCCGCTTACCCAGTTGAAAAAGTCTTTAGGCCATCCGAGAGGAGCAAAATAAGTTTTTAAAACTTCTCCTTTAAGTATAACAACGGCAAAGACGAATTGTAGAAGAAGACCGCCTCCTACAAGCCTCCAGTTGATCTTCCTCTTATTATTTGAAAGAAGGAAAGCAATTCCGATAAGCAAAGCCAACCCGATTATCCCTCGCAGGACAGCAATAATGTTCATAGAAAGCCTCTAATTTTCTTTTGGGATGTAATGACATTTTCTGCATCTGGCCTCATAAATATCCGCCGCGCCTACAACGACTCTTTCCGACGTATAAGTTTTCCGCTGTGTCTTGTCCGCGGGATTACCGCAGACAACACAGATGGCCAGTGTCTTTGTAATATATTCCGCGACGGCAAGCAACTGCGGCATAGGGTCGAAAGGAACTCCGCGGTAATCCTGGTCGAGTCCCGCCACAATAACTCTTTTGCCCCGGTTCGCCAGCTCGTTGCAGACGTCTACAATTCCGGCATCAAAAAACTGCGCTTCGTCTATTCCTATTACCTCCGCATCGCCGGAAAAATTAAATATATCTTTGATATCGTCGATCAGAATTGATGGAAGAGATTGCTCGCTGTGCGATACTATATCGGTGGAAGAATACCTGTCGTCTATCCTGGGCTTAAATATTTTTACGGTTTGTTTTGCTATCTTTGCCCGCCGCAGTCTTCTTATAAGTTCTTCGGTTTTCCCGCTGAACATGCACCCGGCAATAACTTCTATCCATCCCGTTTCTTTAGGCATGGAATGAGGAGCTCTTTCCAACATGGTTTTTACTTGAGGTTAATATTTGTGAAAAGTTTTGATTAAAGAAAATGTTCATTTTAAATCTTTGTCCCCGAAAGCAAAGGGGAGAAGTTCGGACAGCTTCAGAACTTTTAATTCCTCTTTTTTATTGATCAGTATTACGTCTATGTCCCCGCATAAATCCATCAGCACCTGTCTGCATGAACCGCAGGGAGAACAGAAGTCCGGCGAATCACCGGCAACGGCAATGGCCCTAAATTTCCTTTCGCCTTCCGAATATGCTTTGAACACGGCTGTTCTTTCGGCGCATATCGTTAAACTGTAAGAGGAGCTTTCAATATTGCAGCCGAGGTACACCTTTCCCTCCTCCGTCAACAAGGCGGCGCCGACGTGAAAGTTTGAATAAGGCGCGTGGGCCGTCTTTTTCGCTTCCACGGCTTTAAGAGCCAAAGCTTTCGGATTGATGATTGATGATTGTCGATTGTCGATTGTCGATTGATGATTGTCGATTGTCGATTGATGATTGTCGATTGATGATTTATTATTGGTGTTCGAATTACTCATTTTGATTTTCAATTTTTTAAATCCCAAACCTTGACTGTCAAATATACAATTATCGGTTTAAAAAATTCAATACGATTTTGAAATAATTCGGTGATCGGGTAAAAGTTACTGCCGTCCGAATTATATTGTAATACTAATCTACCGGTGATTCTGACATTGATTGATGTTTGCATGAATTTAAATTCAGCCGGTCATAAATATAGTTTGCCGTGCATTCATATAGCATTGCATTTATGCTGCTCGCGAATTTAAACCTCTTCCTCTATCCCTCCCCCTTGCCGAGGACCCCACCCTTAATCCCTCCCCTTGGCAAGGGGAGGGGTGGGGGTGAGGTTTTTTTTCAATATAAGATAAAAAGTAGGATTCAAATACTTATTTATAAACCCTGCCCTGTCGTTCGCTGTCTTTAAAATTAATTTATCCAGATGAATTTTTTTCAGGGTTTTTATAACAGAAAGATGAAATTCGCTCCATACAATTCCCTTGTCCCCGCCGAATAATCTTTTGACCGAATGTTTTGTATTTAGCCGCAAAGAAAATTTACCTTCAGCCAGCCCCGCTATTTCGGAATAAGAAAGAAGCTGCGCCGCATCCCTCCTGTCGTATTCGCTCTTCCTGAAATACTTTAAAAAATATTTCTTTATCGTATCCCGTTTCAATATCGAAACAAACGGCATGCCCCAATGCGGGTCGGCGATCATATTAAACGGCGAAAGCTTGTTCGGCGTACTTAAATAAACGGCTCCTCCGGGTTTAAGAATATTATAAACATTTGAAATTAGTGTCTGGGGGGAAGTTACATGCTCTATAACGTCTTGGAGAATAACCATGTCAAAAAAATCGTGTTTAAAAGGAAGAGAGACGGCATCCGCTTCCACCAAATCGCACGCGCGATTTTTTCCCTTCTGCCTTTTCAGCCGGTCAATGCTGATGTCCGTGCTGACGACGAAGTTGCCGCCGCATAACACAGCGGAAGTGCCGCCTTCGCCCGATCCCAAATCCAGTATATTAAGATTTTCGCACTTTAAATGCCTGCCGATTACCGATACTGCAAACCTGCCCCGGTCTTCAGAAAGCTGCCTGGATCTTTCCCATCGTTCGAAGTTTGGATGACGGCGGTCCAGCCATGCCGGCATTTGACCGTTTTTCATTTCCACCTATCCTTCCTGAAAGCGGCATTGACAAAATTAATTATGAGGAACATTTCGTAGTTGAGCTGAAGGGCTAGTATCTCCGGGATATTAAATTTATAACCGAAGATTCCCTGCAGGTTTTTTATAATGAGCAGATCGATAAAAATTTTAATTAAAAAAGGAATGATTAAAAACGGATTTAAAAACGCTGATAAAAATGAAAATGTAAGAACGATATTGGTTAAATGCCAAAGTCCCAGTAAAAACCTGATCTTCGGCAGATAATGAAACGATGTTTTAGTATGTCTTGCCCGCTGTGAAAAATATTCCCCGATATTCTGCTTAGCTGCTGAGTAAACGCGTGAGCCTTCGGAGATCATTACTCCTATTTTCAAATTCTTTTTTACCGCCTCCCTTATGAGAAGATCGTCATCGCCGCTCAGAGTCTCAGCGGTGTTGGCATATCCATGCACCTTCTCAAACGCCTTTTTTGTAAATCCGAAGTTCCTTGCAGCGGCCGTATAAGGCAATCCCATGCCTGCCATACCGAAGCCGAGTACGAAGTTCCTTAGGTTCTCGAAACAGGATATATTAGCTGCAGCGCCTGAGTTTTTATAAAAAGGCGCTGATCCGAAAATCATGTCGAAGCCCTCGGAAAATTTAGCCGAAGCATGAAGCAGCCAATCGGGTGAAGGTCTGCAGTCGGCATCGGTGATCATAATATTTCCGCGAGTTGCTTTTGATACCCCGACGGTCAAGGCTCCCTTTTTACCGGGGAGAAGCTTCCCGTCGGCTTTACAAACCTTAAAAACGGGATTACTTTCCGTTAGGTCCTTTATTAATTTGAAACTGTTGTCGGTAGAATTGTCGTCAATTAAAATTATTTCGAGCTTATCTTTAGGGTAGTTGAGAGCGGATAAATTTTCGATTAAAGCAGGAATGTTTGAGGATTCGTTCCTAAGAGAGACAATCACTGATAAGGGAATCGGCCCACCGGAAATTTCATCTCCTTCCGGGAGATTTAAAACGGACTCATATAAACGGAACGAAAAATAAGCGAAGATAAATATAAAAATAAATATAAGGATGAAGGCGATTATTCCCATATCATTCGTTATTAATTAACTTCTTACTCAAATTCATCCGAGATAAGCCAGCCCTCGGCAAATTCCGGGTCCATATCTGATATGAACCTGGAAGGCTTGGAGAGCGTCATCCCGGCTTCCCTGTCGAATATGTTCATTGGATATGTTATAAAAAGGTTCTGTTTTGCCCTTGTGGAAGCAACGTACATTAGCCTTCTTTCTTCTTCCAGCGCTTCGACGCTTTCCGCCGACCGGCTGGAAGGGAAGAATCCCTCGACGGCGTGGATTATAAAAACCGAGTGCCATTCGAGCCCTTTCGCTGAATGAATTGTGGAAAGCGTAACGAACTCGTTCTCTTTGTCCTCTTCGCCGATGTCGATTACGCTGTCTATTATCGGCTCGATTGCCATATCCGCAAGGAAAGAATCGAGCGATTTGTAATTTTCGGTTATATTCAGAAAGATATCGAGATCCTTTTTTCTCTTATTGAAGTCATCGTATTTATCTTTGAAAAGCGGGTAGTAATAATCCATTGTCATTTGAGCTTTTTCGGAAGGAAGGTTTCTTTCCGTATGAAGTTTATAGAGAAGCCGGAACAGCCCGGCGATCGAATCTTTGAATTTAAATGACGAAATATTATCCGGATCGGCCGCAATTGTGAGTCTTGCGGTAGCAAGCTCGTCCAGAATTTTCTGCGCCGTCTTGGGTCCTATGCCTTCGTGCAAAAGCAGAACCCTGTACCAGCTTACGACGTCTTTGGGATTTGCCGCAATCCTTAGAAATGCAAGTACATCTTTAATATGCGCCGATTCTATAAACTTCATGCCGCCGAATTTTTGGAAAGGGATGTTGGCTTTGCTTAATTCGATTTCAAGATCGAAAGAAAAAAACGAAGACCGGAACAAAACCGCTACATCCCTGAGAGGAACTCCTTCTTCGCGCAGGTCCAGGATTTTCTCCACGATAAATTTGGACTGATAATTCTCGTTATCCGCCGCAACTATTACGGGAAGCGCCCCGCCCGTTTTTCTGGTGTATAAATGCTTAGGATATTTTTCCAGCGCTTTATCTATGATGTAGTTAGTAAAATTCAAAACCGGCTGAACGCTGCGGTAGTTTTCCTCCAGTTTTATAATTTTAACGTCCTTGTACAGCTTGGGAAATTCCATAATATTTCTGAAGTCGGCGCCTCTGAAAGAATAAATTGACTGGGAGTCGTCGCCGACAACCATTATATTATTGTTTACCTGTGTCAGTCCTTTTACAATTTCAGCCTGAAGTTTGTTAGTATCCTGGTATTCGTCCACCATCACGAATTTTATTTTCGAGAGCAGCGATCTTGCCGCTGGATTGAACTCAAGCAGGAAATCTCTCAGGTAAACAAGCAGGTCGTCGTAGTCAAGGAGGTTGTTTTTTTGCTTGTAGTTTGAAAAAATTTTCCAGATGTCCAGGATTCTTTCGATGCTGTCCTTAAAATGGGGATAATCGGCGTCTATGATCTCCTCGACTTTTCTCCCGGTGTTCACGCTTAAGCTGAAAACCTTCGCCAGGGTTTGCTTGTTCGGAAATCTTTTTTCTTTGGAAATAAATCCAGCTTGCGATCTTATCAGGTTTATAACGTCCTCTGTATCTCCCTGATCTAGGATAGTGAACGAAGGCTCCAGGCCGGCTGCTTTTGCATATTTTCTTAAAGTTAAATTAGCGAACGAATGAAAAGTACCCCCGTTAACTTTTGAACAGCGATTGTCCAGCAGGATTGCGGCCCGGTTCATCATTTCGTTCGCAGCTTTGCGGGTAAAGGTCAGAAGCAGGATGGATTTCGGATCGTATCCCGATTCAACCAGTCTGGCAACTCTGTATACGAGCGTCCTTGTTTTGCCCGTACCCGCGCCTGCGATAATTAAATAAGCGCCGTCCAGCGCCGAAGCGGCTTCGAATTGGGACGGATTCAGTTCGTGTTGGTAGTTTATTATAAACCGCGACTCGTCGGTTTCCCGTTTTGTCAGCGCTTCCGTTTCTTTGAATCTTTTTAGCGTATACTTCTTTTGGATCATCTTCTCAGTGCTTTTGGCTTGCCTAGTATTTCGTTAAAAACGATAAATTCTTTTAATGTCTGAATATCACTTATTTTTTCTCTGATAGCGCCGACTAATTTATTTTCTTCCTGTCTCGGATTCAAGAGCTTTTCAAAGTCCCTTGCTTCCTTTTCAATTTTTGAATCGACCATTATTAATTCCGATTCAACTATCCCTTTTTCCTTAATAACGGTCTGCACTGTGCTTTTTATTTCGGAGCCCGGCCATTTACTATAGTCGTCAGGTGCCTGCTGTCCGGCTTTTTCCCGGGCTTCCCTGTAATAAGTTTCTATCTTTGTCTCTTTTCTTTCCGGCGGTTTTCCCGGCATGTTTTCCCCCCCGCCGGATTGATTTTCTTTTTCGAAAAGCCTTCCGATTTCTTCCATTATTTCTTTATTATCACGGGCATTTTCGGAGTTATAATAATTCATACTTACCGCATCCGCATTTTTATTCTCTTCCGGCATACGGAGCACCCCGGGCAGCGGTTTACCCTTAGTTCCCCGCGCTTTTTTTCTGAACAGGGAACTAAGAAATATAATTATTATAAAAATATAAATTAAGGTTACAAAAAATCCGTTATCCATTTGGTCCCTTTTCTTTTGGTTTATCCGGTTTAGATATGGCGTCCCGCATCTGCGTATCAGCTTGAATATTTTTCATGTTATAATAATCCATTACTCCGAGATTCCCGGATTTGAAAGCTTCCGCCATTGCCCTGGGCACCTCGGCTTCGGCTTCCACAACCTTCGCCCTCTGCCTGGATACTTCGGC
>JBJKOY010000259.1:0-50418 GCA_046706945.1 Ignavibacteriaceae bacterium
CGGGTCAATAACGGAGCCGGCAATTCCCATCGAGACCGAACCGACGGACAAATATGATTTCCCTCTCAGCTCAGCGGCGGCAAGAGCGGCTTTTGCAAAGCCGAGCAATTTTTTCCTTACGTCTTCCGGGATAGACAAATCGTCTTTATCCTGTACGTCCCTGCCGTATATTCCGAAAGCGGGAAGACCTTTTTGACCGTACCCGGCAAGCGCCGCCGAAAGGTATACCGCACCGGGCCGCTCGGTCCCGTTAAATCCCCATACTGCCTTGGGCATCAGCGGATCATCGTCCATTACTTCAGTTCCGTAGCACCAGCAGGGTGTAACCGTTAAAGAAACTCCCACTCCTTCGCGCCGGAATTTTTCGGCCGCAAGCGCCGCTTCGGAAACACCGCCGATGCAGGTATCGGCTACAACGCATTCGACCCGGGAACCGTCGGGATGTATAATATTTTCTTCGTACAACTTTGCCGCTGCCCTGGCCATCTGCATTGTCTGATTTTCAAGTGATTCGCGGACGCCTTTTCTTCTTCCGTCAATTACCGGGCGGATGCCTATCTTCGGAACACTGCCTCTCAGTCTTCTTTGTGTCTTTCCGTCTCCCATAAACTTCCTGTCTTGTGATGGTTAGTTAAATAATTTTTCAGCTTCAAAATGATAAACGTTTAACATTTTAGTTTTATAAATAATTCATTCTTATATAAAATTCAAGTATTTTTTAAAAATTTCTGGAAGAAATGAATCCGATATATTTTTTTGAAGATATTTTAACAAAATAAAATTAAGTTCCATCCTTAAGTTATTTATTTTAATCCGTCAAAAGGAGAATAAGATGACTTCAAAAACTCTTCGCCGCGTCCTTGAATATTTCCCGGCCTTTCTTTTTCTTTTAACAGTCAGCTCTTATCCGAAGTCCGGTGATAAATCCGAAATCCATGTATGGCAGATGAAAGAAATCGTATTGAAATCGGAAAAGGTTTATTCAAACTGCTATACCGAGGTTACATGCTGGGTCGATCTGAAGGGACCTGATTTTTCGAAAAGGATCTACGGCTTCTGGGACGGGAATAACACGTTCATAATACGTCTGGTTGCCGCCGCGCCCGGTATATGGAGCTGGACAAGCGGATCGAATCAATCCGGCGATAAGGGACTCGACGGTCATTCGGGTGAATTTACCGCCGTCGGATGGACGGAAAAAGAAAAGGAGCAGAATCCCAATAGGCGCGGCTTTATCCGCGCTACACCCAACGGACATGCACTGCAGTATGCGGACGGAACACCGTTCTTTTTAACCGGCGATACCTGGCTGGCCGGAAGCACGTGGCGTCTGCCCTTCCGCAATTCCCCGCCCTCTAAAAATTATGTGCCGGGACCCGGAATAGGATTTGAGGATGCCGTGTCTTTCAGGAAGAAGCAGGGCTTCAATTCCGTAAGCATGATTTCGTGCTTCCCGAACTGGGATGCGGATTGCAATCCCGCAACATACGCCGATTCAAACGGCATATACGTAAGGAATGCCTGGGAAAAATTCGGTTATTTCACCAAGGACGGTCAGCTTACGGCAAAGGATATGCGGGACGAAAACGGCGACCTGCCTTTTCAAATGTCCGCGGAACATCCCGGTGTTGCTGATTTTAACCGCATAAATCCGGCCTACTTCACATGCCTCGATAATAAGATGAAATATCTTTCGGACCAGGGTTTCGTGCCGCTCCTGGAAACCGTTCGCAGGGATATGGGACCTACATGGAAAGCCTACTTTAATTTTGACGAATCTTTTTCCAGGTTCGTAGAATACCTTATTGCGAGATACGGCGCCTACAATATAATCTTCAGCGGAATTCATCTTGACTGGATACCCAAGGACTACAGCCTCACCGCAAAGGAATTTAACGAAGCGCTTACATACCGCTGGAAAAAATTCGGCCCGATGCCTTTCGGGCAGCCGGTTACGGCGCTTATAAACAACTCAACCTTCCGGCAGTTCGGAACCGGGAAAGAATGCCCGTGGCTTACCATGCAAAGCGTCGGGAATAAACCGAGAGACCATAGGGTAAGCGGAGCAATAGATACGCTGTTTAACCTGGATCCTCCCTACCCCGCAATAAACCTGGAACCGTACTATGTGGGATGGAACCATGAAATTAATATGCCCAACGGGGAACGGCCGCCCGCCAATTCCGACCGGGATAATTATTTTTCCCGGGCTCAAATGTACGGCTCCGTGTTATCGGGCGCTTTATCGGGACATGTGTACGGCACTGCCGCGTACGATATGACCTCTACCGGAGAGCCGGCCGGGGCAAGACCTCATTTCTGGACTGCGCTGAAATACAAAGGCGCATCTTATATGAAACACCTCAGGGACTTTATTTTATCGGAAGGGAAAAAGTATCAGGATCTTCAGCCTGACAATCGGGATGTCAGTCCTTCCAAAGCTCCTGGAAGTCCCCAAGATGGTCTCGACGGCTGGGCCTACATGATGAGAACAGAGAAGAAAGATTTTGCATTATTATACTTTGAAGACAAATCCGTACTGCCGGAGTTAAGTAATTTTATACCGAACGGCAATTACTATTTCAGATGGTATAACACGATTAACGGAAGCTGGATGAAAAAGATCGTAGTACGTTCCGACGATAAAGGTAATATAAAGATACCGAATTTCCCTGACGGACATGATCCGTCCCCCCTTGACTGGGCGGCTAAGTTAGTGAAAAAGTAAAGGCAAATTCAACCACATTAGAACACATAAGAATTTTAACTATGTGCCCTTATGTGCCTAATGTGGTTAAAAATTTTTTTAAAGAGGGGAGCACTTTTATTATGACGAAAAAATTTCTAAATAATTTAACTTATCAAATCATAGGCGCGGCAATCGAAGTCCATAAGACCCTAGGGCCCGGGTTGTTAGAGAGTGTATACCATAAGTGTATGAAACATGAACTGTACCTAAGAAAATTGAATTACTTATCTGAGTTTGTAGTTCCAGTGAATTATAAGGGAATCGACGTCGATGCCGAACTGCGTTGCGATTTATTAATTGAAAATGTTATTGCGGTAGAGTTAAAATCTGTTGAATCAATAGCTCCAGTTCATGTAGCGCAGTTGCTTACCTATATGAAGTTATTACAAAGTCCCAAGGGTATTCTAATAAACTTTAATTGCGCAAACTTGTATAGGGAAGGACAAAAAACATTTGTAAACGAACTTTTTAGTGATTTACCTGAAGAATAAGAAAGATTAACCACATAAGGCACATTAGAACACATAAGGATTTTAACCATGTGCCCTTATGTGTCTAATGCGGTTAAGATTTTTTAACCCTTGGAATATCTAATCAAAAACAACGGTAACCGATTTATCTTTTTTATGCAGCGATACTTTTTTAGTCACGCCGTTCGAAGTTATCAGATAATCTCCGTAGAAAGCTCGGGCTTTAAAGTTGCCGCTGCCGTCCGCCTTGTCTTTAATTTGGGTCCACCATTGTTTGAATACCAGGTCGCGGTAAGCTAAGGCCTGCGGTCTCGGCGACCAGTCTTTTCTCCACATAGCCGAATTCGGTATCCAGTGATCGCCCGCCCAGAAGCCCCACATTATAACTGCTTCAATATCAGGGTCCGCAAAATAAATCGGGAAAAGTTTTTTTAATTCCGCGGCTTGTTCCTGTTCGTCGTCGAAGACGAACAGGCATTCGGTAATTTTAATAGGCAGGTGAAACTGCCCCAGCTGATCGAGAGTCCTCTGAACCCGTTCCGGAGAATTGACAAAAGATTCGGTGGTCATCGCAAGGTGTCCCTGGCATCCGATTCCTTCTATGGGCACGCCGTTGGCAAGGAGATTCTTGATCTGCATAATATATGTACTGGCATTGTAGCCTCCGTCCAGGATCCCGTAATCATTCACGCATAACCTGGCGTCGGGATTGCCGGCTTTTGCCATCCAGGCCATTTCACTAACTATACCGTAACCCAGACGTCTTCTGAAAAAATCGCCGTCGATCATCTCGTTATTAAGGTCGAATTCGTCTATCCGTCCTTTAAAATGGCTTGTAACACCGATTGCCCTTCGCTTAACGGCTGCCCTCAGGTCGTCGTTGTTCAGCTTGAACAGCCAGGGCATTATGTACTTGTCCTTGGCCCAGAAAATACAATGTCCTCGCATCGGTATGCTCAGGCTGTCGCAAATCTGCCAGATCCTGTCGGCAACGGAATAATCCACTACCCCCTCCTCTTTTTCGTCGTCGTACCATTTCAGGGCGTTCTCATGAACCGCGTAATTAAAGTTTTCCGAGAGAATTTTTACATATGTTTCCCTGTCCTTTTTTGAAAATGAATTAGGGGCATTCTCGGCCAAAGCATCCGGAATTGCCGTTCCGAATAAAAACTCGTGCCTTACCTGCCGTATATTTATGCCGGCGCCGGGTTTGGTTCTGATAATAATATCGCCCATCCTGTATTTTTCTATGCGGGCTTTAACGGCGGCGGGAGCAATCTCCGCGGCTGCGCTGTCCTGGGAATAACAGGCGTTTGCCAGTATAACAGAAAGCAAAAGTATTAAAAGAAGTAAAAATTTTTTCATTTTCTTTGTTATTTTTTTGTTAAATATTTGTAGGTAAAAATAAATTGAAATTCTTAAAATAGAAATACGCGATAATTCCTAACAAATATTAACATGATAAATTAAGGCAATTAAATTTGAATAGTTAATTAATTCTTTTATTTTATTAATACTTATTGAATTCACAAAAAATCATTTGCGCAAATTGGTTATTTTAAAACGTAAAATGGCGTTTTATTTTTTTGATTTTCTATTATTTTTTAGACGATTTAAAATGATTTAACTTAAATTGAAACGATTAAATATGATTATAATAATTTACGATTAGATATCCTCAATGCAAAACTTTCACCAACGGATTTAGATTCCCGTTGATTTTTATTTGTCTTTTTCAATACGGCTTTAATTTATAAAACATTCAACCGACAGATCAATATTAAATAAGATTCTTAATATCCAACAATAACGGCTCGGTAGTAAAATTTATTTATAAAATTAAGATTAAAAATATGTCCACAAATAAAAAAATAAACGCGGAGTCTAACTATGATTTCCAAAAGATACTTTTTCTTAATTATATGCCTCATTTTTTTCGGAACTTCACTATCATTTGCACAGGAGACAAACGGGCAAATTAGAGGTGTTGTTACCGATTCCACTACTCATGATCCATTATTCGGCGCGAATATATGGCTAAAAGGGACCGGTTTGGGCGCTGCTTCGGATCTTCACGGTAATTATCAAATAGTCCAGGTGCCTGAGGGTACGTATACGCTTGTAGTCCGTTATATAGGCTACAAAGGGAAGGAATTGAGTATCCGTGTCACCGGGGGCAGAACCTTGGAGTTAAATCTTTCGCTTTCAGCCGAGGCTGTTCAGGGTCAAGAAGTCACAGTTACAGCACAGGCGCAAGGGCAGCGGGCTGCAATCAACCAGCAGCTTACTTCAAATACAATTGTAAATGTTGTATCCTCGGAAAGAATTCACCAGCTGCCTGACGATAATGCGGCCACCGCGCTAAGCCGTCTGCCCGGTGTTTCACTTATGAACGGAGACCAGGTAGTTATCCGCGGGGTTCAGGCCAAATTGAATCAGATACTGTTAAACGGTATTGAATTGCCTTCAACCGATATGAATAACCGTGCAACGGACCTTGGTTTTATTTCGTCAAACTTGCTCTCCGGTATCGAGGTTATAAAAGCGCTTACGCCGGATATGGATGCTAACGCACTTGGCGGAGTGGTTAATTTGAGATTAAGGGAAGCCCCTTCAGGACTGCATTTTGACGCGCTGGCTCAGGGGAATTACAATTCGCAAGACCATGTAGGCGATAATTATAAGTTTTGGGCCAGCGTCAGCCAGCGTTTTTTTAACGATAAATTAGGTGTCTTCTTACAGGGAAATTTGGACCGTACCGACGGCGGTAACCAAGTAGCTTCCATTACGCCGTCATTTTACGGGACAAGTAATAATGATTACGGACAGGCTACCTACGTAACAACCGCTGCAAATTTTGAATACGACGCAAATATAGTTAAGAACAGCGGCGGAAGTCTTATCCTGGATTATCGCCTTCCCAACGGTAAAATAGTCTTTCAAAATACATATGCCGGGGATGTTACCGATCAACTAAAGAATTATGTTGTATTTAACTTTAACAATACTTCGGCAATATATACGCCGGATCGCAGTTTGTACGGAAAAGACTTATGGATTAATGCACTTCAGGCAGAAAATACTTTTGGTGATATCAAAGTGAATATAAGCTTGTCTCATTCTGCCACACAGCAATATACAATTTATGGATATTCACCCGGCCTTTATGGCGCTGCATGGAGCGAATTCTATAATCAAACGGGAACTACTGCGCCTTTTGGTTACGATGCTTCAGGCAATGCGATAAGTTATAATTCTCTGGCTGCACAAGAGAGTATGACGCTTACAAAAGCTCTCGGAGTCTTTAACAATCTTAACCCGCAGGATCCTGGATCTGCAACTATAGGGGGTTGGACTCAAAGTATTGCCAACCAATTCTATCAGCATTTATATAATGTATCGTTCGATGTGTCGGCGCCGGTTAACTTCGGTAAAGAAATCTCTGCTACATTTAAAGCCGGCGGTAAGTATATAAGAACTACGCGTGAAAATAATATTGATGAGGATTTCGCCCATGGCGCGCAAGATTTGTATATAAATCCGGCAGCAAATGCTTACCTCGGGGTTAGTGCTTCTAATCCGGTGAAATTTTCGATGGTTATGAATAATGACTTTAAAAGAGGTAAGTACTATATGAATAGTCTATTCGATATGACTAACGGGGGTTTTATGTATACGTTAGACCGGACTAAATACGACACCTGGCTGAAACTGTCCGAGCAAGGCTGGTCTACCCCTATTCAGTATGCGGATAGCTATAAAAACGATTGGAACGGCGCGGAACAATTTACGGCCGGTTATGTAATGGGTACTTTTAATATTGGTCCACAACTGACTCTGCTCGGCGGTGCCCGCTTCGAGAGCTATAACATGAATTACCATGCCAATTTTACGTATGTAACCCATACTGTTTACGGCGACTGTGTTAGCACGGAAGGCGGATCAATTTCGGTTAACGATTCCGCAAATGTTTATTATACTAAAATTTATCACCCCAACAGCGTCCCCTACAACGCATTCAATGTGAACCGTACGGATAACAATCTGTTCCCCGACGTGCTGCTCGATTATAAAGTTAATGATTGGGCAAATGTTAGACTAGCATATACAACCGGTATTTCCCGCCCGGATTATACGGCAATAATTCCTAAAGTTGCCTTTTATGCCGGCAACTTTGAACTTGGAAATCCTGAGTTAAAGCCTGCTACTGCACAAAACTTTGATGTAGTCGGATCATTCCACAATAATTATATAGGTCTCTTTACGATAGACGCGTTCTATAAGATAATAAAAAATCAAATGTATAATACGTCGATCTACTATGTGGATCGCGCCCGTTATGCGGCTAATACTTATATCCCCGACTCGACATTTTTATGGCAAAGATTTGGTTTTACGGTACCGAACACTCAGACTATCGGTCTCGCTTTAAACAATCCGAACCTCGGCTTTATAAGAGGTATTGAAGTTGATTGGCAGACAAATTTCTGGTATTTGCCCGGTCCGCTTAGTGCTCTGGTTTTGGATGTAAACTATACAAAATCAGGGTCAAATACGGCTTACACTATTCTTCGAAATATTGTTACTAATTATGTTGACCCGGTTACTCATCGTGTCAGGCAATTATACACTACGGAGGATACATCTTATGTCGGGAGATTAGTTCAGCAGGCAAACGATGTGGTGAACGTTGCGCTCGGTATCGACTATAAAGGCTTCTCCGGTCGTATATCATTTAGCATGACCGGTAATGTATTGAACTCCGTAGGTTCAAGACCTGAAACGACTTCTTTTACCGGCAATATATACAGATGGGATTTTTCGGTTAAACAAGAACTGCCTATTGATGGTTTAAGCGTGGCTTTGAATGGAACTAATATCTTTCACAATGGAATAAGTACCTATCAAAATTACAGAACAAGTCCGAATGCTCCGATAACTAAAAACCTTGTTTCAGTCCTATATTTCCCGACGACATTCCAGATGAATTTAAGATATACTTTTTAATGGTTTATTTTCTAATGATACTCAAAGAAGGAGGTGCAAAAATTTATAAGAAAAAATCGTGAGTAATTCACAAAAAAATCTAACAATAACTTATTTAAGGAGGTTTAAATGAAAAGTGTAAAATTACTTTTCAGTCTGGTTTTACTTCTTTTTATTGTATCGACTGCAATGGCACAGGACATGCAGTATGTCTCCAAGCAAAGCGGCGATACTCTTTATGTGAAAGATGATATTGATTTTGGCGGTACTAATACGCTGACCCTTCTAATGGCTTCAGATTCTCTGGCCCCCGCAGGTCGTGTATATTTGCTGAGAAACTTCGGTTTATACTCATGCGATAATAATCCTGTAACTTCGTCCAAATATAGGACTATTATTATGGGCCCGACGCAGACTTCTTTGAAAACAAACAAAGGTGATGCTCCGCCGATTATTTCAGGTACAAATTCCTCAAATACTACCTCGTACGGAGGCATGACTATCAATAAAGACCTGCTTATTAAAAACGTAGATCTTGAAATAGGCAACTCTGCCGGTAACAACGGAGGATGGGCGTTCTTCGGCTTTAACGGTGCCGGTGAGAGACTTCAAGTAGACAACTGTATTATGGAACATACATGGTGGTGCTGGGTTGGAGGTCCGCCGGCCAATACAAGAGTATTTTTTACAAACGATTACATGGTAAATATGGACGGTCATACTTGCCGTCGAAACGGCGGTATTACGGATTTCAATTCCGGCGGCGTTACTCAGATAGATACTCTTGTTGTCCAAAACTGTACACACGTGAATTTCCAGGGTACTGCCTACAAATTTAGATTTGGGGTAAATGTTCACAAAGTGCTATTCAATCATAATGACTTTATTGATTGTGCCGGTTATATTTTTATGAATAACGGCGATCAGACAAATATGAGTGAAACGAATAACATCTTTGTAAATGTCCAGTTGCAGGGTTATGCCCCGCCGCTTTTCAAAGCTGACGCTGGTGAAGTAGATATGTGGGGAGAGCCGATGGGTCTCGTTAATCTTCGTGTCGATTCTACTTTCAACGCGAACGGCAAAAACTTTTATGCCGACAGGAACCTAACCTATTGGGATCCGTCTCTTTCCGATATCGTTCCGACATTGAATACCAACAAGGTAGACGGCAGCACAGCGTGGGTTTCCCAGATGATTATAATGAACTCAAGGACCGACTCCCTATTTGCCGATAAAACAAATTATCCTCTTCTTACTAATGGTAAATGGTACAGTCAATTGCCAACCTTTGCGAATACGGGTGATTTGTTATCGACAACCGGCCAGCTTAAAACAATCCATGATTATGCAATTGCATGCGTTGACACTGCCTACGGTACACCAATGCCGTCCTGGCGCCAATCAAATAACCCTGAAGCATCAAATTTCATCTATGCGGATTGGCCCATTCCTATTGATCTCTCGTATACCGATAGCAATTTGTTAACCGCCGGTTTGGGCGGATTCCCCCTGGGCGACTTAAACTGGTTCCCGACTCAATATGCATCTTGGAAAGCTCAGGAAAGCACCGAAATGAGTTATATTGCCGGCGTATTGGACGGATCGAATCCTCTTGCTGTTAACAAAACACAACAGTATCCTCATCAATTCCAATTGATGCAGAATTATCCGAATCCGTTTAACCCGTCAACCGAAATCGACTTCACTATTCCGAAAGCGGGTAATGTTACGCTGAAAGTTTATAACTCCATTGGTCAGGAAGTTGCTACGTTGGTTAACGGATATAAATCCGCGCAGGAATATCATGTTAACTTTGACGCTTCAAAATTGGCCAGCGGCGTATACCTTTATCAGATCAATTTCGATAATCAGTCTATTACCAAGAAGATGATCTTGATGAAATAAAGGGAAATATTTCTCATAATGATTTTAGTTATCCCCTTAACCGGGGATACTAAATACCTCCTAGCCTTCGAGGTTAAATAATCAAATTGCTGTAACCTCGGAGGTTACTTTTTATAAACTTTCCCGTAAAATTATTTGTTTGAAAAATTATTTGATAAATTTTTTATTTATCATTGTGAGCGAAGTCGATTAACAACACCTTCTCATAAATCCGATTCCGCTCTGAATTACATAAAATAATTTCCCTGATTTAGGCTAATTGGGACAATGCCGAAAAAATTAATAACTTTCTTGAATTACCGAACTTTTGTTATATTATTCGACTTTATTTTTAGGAGCTGTTAATGGATCTAAAAAAATACCTACTTCTATTTTTTATGATTTTGTTTCTTGCATTTTCAAGCTGTTCAAAAAACAAATCAAGTTTAAACGGAGAAGATGAAGTAATTGCCAGGATCGGCAACGATAATGCGATAACTTTAAAGGAACTCGAGAATAACGTATCGGATTGGCATTTTCTCCTAAGATTTGGCAACAAATCCGCAGCTTACAATAATGCATTGAATATCATGATAATAAATCGACTGAAATTAATTGATTTCTTTGACAGGAAACTAAATGAGAATAAAGATTTAATGAAGGAAATAAGTCGTTTTACTAACTATGAATTAATAAATACTTACTTTGATAAAAAATTCATGGAAAAGTATGCTAATGAAAAAAATGCCGCCGAAGCTTACAAAGAAATGGACAAAGAAATAATTTACGACGAGATAATACTACCGATCCCGGCGAATTCGACGGAAAAGAAACTTGATTCGCTAAAAACTGTAGCATTGAATATTGAGGACGGTTTTAACAAAGGTTACGATATCAAAGAAATTGTTCAATTGGATTCATTAAAAAATATTTTTATCGGTCATCAAAAAAGTATGACGTGGTCTCAAAGTTTAATGGGTCCGGTTGAAAATGTCGTTTTTAGACTTAATAAGGGATTTAGCCGGGTTATAGAATCCGGGAACGGATTTCACATTGTAAAAGTATTGGATATTAAAAAAATAAAATTGGAACCGTTTGAAAAAATAAAAGACAAAATAATATCACAGCTTCAGAAGGGATACTATCAGGCATCCGATAACGCATTCGATAAATTTAGGAGCGGACTTATTGATAAAAACTCGGTAAAGTGGAATCAAAGCGGACTCGATCAAATTGTCAAATGGTCGTCCGAAGATCCTCACTTCTACGGAGGCGCCTATAAAGAGGTCATTCAAAACGCTATTTCGAAAGGTAACAATTTTGAGATACTTTCATACAATAACGGCAACGTTGACTTAAAAGAATATCTCCGGTTGCTGGAAGAAATTATAATCCCGAATCCCAATACCGTACTAAACCCCGGCAATGTGAAGGGATTTATCTTAGATGCCGTATCCGACGATGATATTGTTAAAGCTGCAAAGAAATCGGGGTTTGATAAGGAGTTAATTAATCCGCAAACGAAAGATCCCATTATAAAAGATAAACTATTATATTTATATAATAAGTCTGTTATCGACGGAAGCATACCCGAAGCGACACCGGAGGCATTACAAAAATTTTATGAGGCTCAAAAAGATTCGATTTTCTATCAGCTGAAAGTAGTGTACATTTACGCAAGGATTTATCCGGATAGCGCGGAAGCCGCCGCGGATATAAATAAAATTAAAAAAGGAACGCCGTTTGAAAAGGTTAAGGATTCCTGGTACGTTAAGGAGTATATCCGTGAGCGGGACGGCTCGCTTAAGGCCTACAGAACTTCAGGCGGAGACTACCTTGCAAAGGCCGCGTTTGCATTGAAATTAAACCAATGCGCCGGACCGATTGAATATAATGATTCTACAAAGGGGAAACAGTATGCCGTTATTAAATGTTTTAAGATCCAGCCCGAAAAACAGCTTACTTATGACGATGTTAAAGGTAAAAGAATAGAAGAAGAGTTCAAAAATTATTACCGCAAAAAAATTTCCGATGAGATTGATGCAAAGTTAAAGAAAAAATACGGCGTAAAAATATATCAAAACGTTTTATCCGAAGCAATTGCAGATAAATAGAGATGAACAGCACTAGACTCTTGAATTTAAATATCCTTGTAATCTCGGCAGTTATTATTTGCTTTGAAATAATATCGACAAGAATTTCTTCGCTAATTTTTGTACAAAATTATGCTTTTATGATTTTGTCTTTTGCTATTTTGGGTTTAGGAAGCGGCGGAATTTATTCATATTACAAAATAAAACCGGATGAAGGTTCGGCCAAAGGTCCCAAAATATTCAGCAAGTTCATCTTACTTTCGGGAACTTCACTTATTTTTTTTATCGGACTGGAAATTACCCTCTCCATAACTAATCCGTATCTTTATTTCTTCTTTCTTTTTTTCCCGTTCTTTTTTGCCGGAATTCTATACGCCGAGTTCTTTAGTAACTATGCAGGCGCCGGTTTTAAAATTTACGCTTCAGATCTAATAGGTGCGGCATTAGGGTCCGTCCTGGCAATATTTATTTTTGATTTATTCAACGCGGCAAATGCCGTTTTATTTCTGGCTATTGTCTTGTTTATTTCATCGGTTCACTATTTCGGTCTTGAGAAGAGAAGACAGATATTGCTGTACTTTTCTCTTTTCTGTTTAGCTGCAGCCCTGACGGTTTTCGGTAAAAGCGACTTATTAGGAAAAATTCCCATCGGTCATTTCCCCGAAAAGGATATTTATTATACCTATGACGACCCAAGTATAACACCCCGTATAATCGACAGCAGATGGAGTATTGACGGAAGGTCGGACCTTGTTGAATATAACAACCTTAATTTCGTCAAAGATCTTTTCATCGACGGTGCGGCCGGGACTCAAATGTACCAATTTAACGGGAACACCGCAAAGCCTAACGAATTCCTAAATAATCTTCTGCTGCACCATACGACGGCAATTCCTTTTCTATTCTTGAATCAAGCAGAAAAGGAAAATATGCTCGACATAGGACCCGGCGGCGGAAAAGAAATTCTTACGGGTATCTTAAGCGGTGTAAAAAATATCACCGGTGTGGAAATTAACAGGGATTTTGTCGATATAGTGAAAGAATACGGCAATTATAACGGCGGCATTTATACAAATTTTCCCAATGTAAAAATTGAAGTAGCGGAAGGACGTCATTTTGTTAAAAGTACCCGGCGGCATTACAATATTATTGTCCTTGCACTGCCTTCAACAAAGCAGCTTCAAAATATAGACGGACTTGCTTCCAATGAAAATTTCCTGTTAACGGTGGAAGCGATAAGGGACTATTTAAAGGTTCTAACGCCGGACGGGGAATTGATATTTACGGTACATAACAGGTGGGAGCTTGTTAGGCTTATCATTACTGCTTTATATGCATTTAAAGATAACGGGATCAGCAATGCTAACGCCGTAAATCACTTTATAATTCTGGGAAAGGATTACGGTCCGACAGTTGTAATTAAAAAATCTGCTTTTACCCCGGATGAAGTAAAATCTATCGCAAAGACAGAAAATTCTTTACCCGCCGGTTTACCGCATGTAACTTATTTCCCGTATCAAAGCAATCCGGTCGGCAATGAAATTGAAAACGTCCTGCTGAATGACCTGAAAGACGGACGGAGTTCGCTGAAAGAGATCATAGCAAGGAACAGCTCCGATATTTCTCCCGTTAGCGACGACAGCCCTTATTTTTATAAAGTAGATAAGGGTGTACCGGATGATTTTAAATATTTATTAATAGTGGTATCGATTATTGCCGTTCTGTCCGTAATAATTCCTTTTATGAAGATAAAATCGAAATCGAAAAAAAATAGGAAGGAAAAAGAAAAGATTTTACTCCCGCTTTTTATTTTCGTCAGCATCGGCCTGGGATTTATGATCTTGGAAATATCGTTGTTCCAGAAATTCATTCTTTATCTTGGCTCGCCTACAATTGCTTTATCTATTCTGCTCGGTTCTTTGCTGGTGGGAATGGGAGCCGGCAGTTATTCCGGCGGAAAAATATACTCAAACGACGCTTTAAAACGTCTAAAAAGGATTACAAGCCTAATAGTTGTCGCCGGAGTGCTCCTATTTGCTATTTACCCGGTAATTCTCAATGAATTATTAGCTTCCGGATTGACTCTAAGAGCAATTGTTTGTTTTATCTTACTGTTACCGTTAGGTTTTTTACTCGGTATCCCCTTCCCTTCCGGGATACAAATTTTAAAGCAAAATAATTTGGTAAAATATATTCCGTGGATGTACGGTGTCAACGGAATTATGTCCGTTCTCGGTTCGGTAATTGCCGTTGTTCTATCGATGGTATTGGGGTTTACGCCCAGTTTTTATACCGGATTAAGTTTGTATTTAATCCTTTTCATATTCCTGATTTCGGGTTCAAGTAATCAGGGTTTAATCGTTAATAAATAACCCGTTGTAAGATACATATTATTAAATAACTTCAGAATTCGGTAATTACCCTGCGTATGAGACTATATCCAAATCCGTAATTAAAAAGACTATGAAAATATCGAAAGATATAAAGAAACAAATCCTGGCCGACAAAGGTCAGCTTTCCGTAAACCAGATTTCGCAGAAATTCAATATCCCGCGGAGTGAAATTAAAAAAATTATCAAAGCTTCCGAAGAAAAAGCGCCCAAATGGTTTTACGCGGTGTTGGTCTTACTTCCGATCATATTCCTGGTTCTCCTGGAAATCTTTCTCAGGATCATAAATTACGGTTATAATTTTGATCAATGGGTAAATGCAGGGGAAGGGAAATATGAAATAAACCCGGAAATCGGCAGGAAATATTTTACTACCGGAGCATTCAATCCTACTACAAGCGAAGATGAGTTTGACATACATAAAAAAGCCGGTTCCTTCAGGGTCTTTGTTTTAGGCGGAAGCAGTGCCGAAGGTTTTCCGTACAGCCCGTTGGGATCGTTTGCACGTTATATCCGGAAAAGACTGGAATTGGCATATCCGCACACTACGATCGAAGTCGTTAACTTAGGTATGACGGCGGTAAATTCATATACGTTGCTAGACCTGCTGCAAGGCGTACTAAATCAAAAACCGGATTTGATTTTGATATATGCTGGGCATAATGAATATTACGGCGCATTGGGCGTCGGTTCGGTAGAATCGTTCGGCTCGTCCAGGGCTATGATCGAAGCAATGCTGTATTTAGATAATTTTAAGACAACCCAGCTTGTACGCAATTCAATCCATTGGGTTTTCTCATTATTCTCATCCAAAAATAAAGCTGTTTCCGGTACGTTAATGTCCAGGATGGCGAAAGACAAGTACATACTTTTAAACTCCAAAGAGTACAATGCCGGTCTTCAGCAATTTAAAGAGAATCTTACCGATATCCTGCAAATGATTAAAGAAAAAGGCGTGCCGGTAATATTAGGCAGGCTGACCAGTAATTTAAAAGATCAGAAACCGTTTATCTCGGTTAATACGCCCGGCTACCAGACAGCGGATGAGGTTTATGAAGAAGCCGAAGACGAATTAAAGAATAAGAATTATATTATTGCGGACTCTCTTTTCAAACTTGCAAAAGATCTGGATGCACTCAGGTTCAGAGCACCCGAAAAGATGAATAAGATTATCGACGATTTGGGAAAAGAATTTCGCGATGCCGTTGTTCCCATAGACTCAATATTTGCTTCCGCAAGCCCGGACGGAATTGTAGGGAACAATTTAATAGTGGATCATCTTCATCCGAATGTAAAAGGATATCAGCTTATGGGGAAGGCATTTTATGATTGTATGGCAAAGCACGGATATCTCCCCGAAACGGAAAAAGCCGAAATTCAATTTGCTAAGCAGGATAGTGTCGCACGTGCTGATTTTGTATTTACCGGACTCGATTCGGCTATCGGCAATGATAATATAACTTTACTCAAGAATAATTGGCCGTACGTAAAAAAGAATAAGGTAATGTCGGATTTTCAACAAAAAGATTTTATAAATTTACTCCGGCCGAAGGATCTCATCGATTCGATTGCCATGTTCAGAATTGAGAACAAAATATCCTGGATCGACGCGCATTTCATGGCCGCGACATTTTATCTAAGAAGAGACGATGTAAGAAAGTATTTAAAATATATTAATGCTATTATCTGCCAGTATCCGGCACTAAAAGATATTGATGCCGTTCTTAAATACTATTTTGAAAAAAATGAACTGGATCTGGCGGATTATACTCCCAAGAGGAAGGGACTGACGGCATTGTATATCGGGAATTTCGCTAATGCGATTAAATATTTGACCGAGGCTGCTAAGTCAAACCCGAATGATCCGGCGGTACTATATAATCTGTCTTTGGCATATTCAAAAAATAATGATTATAAGGAGGCACTGGCCGTGATAAACAAGTGTTTAATTTTAAACTCGAAATACGGTGAAGCTTCGGAGTTAAAACGGCAAATATTGAATCACTTAAAGAATTGATCTTAATATTACGACAGGTGTATAGTAATTTTCAAGATTGTTTTCCGAAAATACATTAGGCAATTAAACAATCATCTTCAAATAAAATATAAGGTGAAGATATGATAACACTAATTACTACTTTTATTACCGGCGCAAAAAAACTTCAAGTCCGGCTGTTGCTTATCATAATAGCATTTTTATACGCAGGCAATATCTACGGTCAGGGGCCGAAATTAAAAATAAATGACCTCGGTTATTTTGCGTCAAGGGGATTCGATGTTTTAGTATTCAGCAACCAGTATAACGGTTATTTTTTCGATGAAAAGACCGCCGGCATCGAAATTATCCATAACGGAGTAAGAACAGCCACCAACGGGGCGGTAAGATTAAGATGCACTCCCGAACAGTGGGATCTTGTTCCAATGGTTGTTGACCGTAAAGTAGATAAGGAGAATAATAGTATCGAAGTTAAGCTTCAATATAAAGGATACGATTTCTCACGAAGTGACCAACCCTGGGATTCGAGAGTCGTGGTAACTGCTAAAGATCAGGGCGTAATGATCGACGTTTATCTGGATAAGCCGCTTCCTAAAAAACTTGAAGGGCATGCGGGTTTTAACCTTGAATTTCTGCCGTCCGCTTATTTCGGAAAAACATATCTGATGGACGGAAGACCGGGGATAATCCCGAAATACCCCGCCGGGCCCACGGTAGTCAAACCGCGAAAGGACGGGATTCCTCAATATTTCGGTCTTTCTACTTTTGACGATAGGGGCAGAGATGTATACGTCGATCCCCTTCCCATGGCTGCCGGGAAGTCGCTTGTACTTGCTCCGGAAGATTCGATGCAGCGTGTCAACATCACCTCCGAGGACGGCGGTTTGATGCTTTACGACGGCCGCAATGTTGCGCAAAACGGTTGGTTCGTCGTGCGCAGTTTAATACCTTCAAACAAAACCGGAAAGGTTGTCGAGTGGTATTTAACCGCAGGCACAATTAAGAACTGGATACGCAAACCGGTCATCGGTTTTTCACAGGCCGGATATTATCCTACGCAGGAAAAGGTAGCCGTAATAGAACTTGATAAAAACGATACGCCCGAAAAAACCGCCGCAGTATACAAAATTATGCCCGACGGAAGTTATAAGGAAGTTTATTCAGGCGGCGTAAAACTATGGGGGGCTTTCCTTCGTTACAATTACGCAAAATTTGATTTTTCATCAGTTAAGGACAGCGGTTTGTATGTTATTCAATACGGAAACGAAAAAACCGATGCCTTCCCAATCGATACCCGGGTTTACGAGAATGTATGGCATCAGACATTGGATGTTTTTCTGCCCGTGCAGATGGATCATGTATTCGTTAAAGACGGATACAGGGTATGGCATGGCGTACCGTTCCTGGATGATGCGCGGCAGGCGCCCCCGAATTTGCAATTGATGGACAATAAAAGAATGGGCCCATCGACGGATACGCGCTACAAACCCGGCGAACATATACCCGGATTAAACGTAGGCGGCTGGTTCGACGCGGGCGATTTCGATGTAGAGGAAGCTTCCCAGTGCGAAACAATTTCGGCACTTGCCGATACATGGGAACTTTTCAAACCGGAACATGATGAGACTTACGTAAATGAAAAGCATCGCTACGTAGGTATTCATGATCCCGACGGAAAACCCGATATTCTCCAGCAGATTGAGCACGGCGTTCTTCTTCAGCTTGCCATGCAGAAAGCATTCGGACGCGCCATCCCGTCAATTGAAATGCCTCATTTATATCAATATGTTCATCTAGGCGACGCGTCCACAATAACCGATAACTTAATTTACGATCCGAAGCTTGGACCGTTTGAAGTTAAAGGAGATTACAGCGGGAAAAATGACGACAGGTGGGCGCTTACTACTGATGAACCGTGGATGAATTACAACGCAATAGCCTGCCTTGCTAATGCAAGCCGCGCTTTTAAAGGATACAACGATTCACTTGCCGCGGAATGTCTGACCGCAGCCGAAAATTCGTGGGCCTGGCAGCAAAAAGACACCTCCAACCCGAGATTTAACAGATTCGCGCAATTATTCGGAGCAGGTATGTCGTCTGCCGCCGCGCTTCAGCTTTTTATTGCTTCTAAGGATAGCAAGTATGCGGATTCATTCCAAAAAGGAATATGGCCGATACTTGAAAGATTCCCGGAAATGGCTATTGAAAATGCTCTGCTTGCTGTTCCGTACTTCGGTAAAGAATACAAGGCGAAGCTTGAACCTTATATAAAGAAACTTAAGATGACGGATGATTCTCTGCTTATAAAAAATCCTTACGGCGTACCGATCGGGACCAGGCACTGGGGAGGGGACGAAGAAGTTGTAAGATGGGCCATAACTAATTATTACGCGCACAAAGAATTCCCCGGTATCATCGGGCCGGAATACACACTGAGAGGTATCGATTATCTTTTCGGGTGTCATCCGTATTCCAATCTTTCGTTTGTAGCGGACGTAGGGACGCGTTCCAAGAATGTCGTTTACGGTCGCACCAGGGCTGATTTCTATAATGTTGCAGGCGCCGTGGTACCCGGTCTGCTTATGCTGCAGCCGGACTTTCTCGAAAATAAAGACGACTGGCCGTTCTTCTGGGGCGAGAATGAAGCAGTAATAAATATAGCGGGCGAATATATATTTCTATCAAACGCAGTGAACGATCTATTAAAACAATAAAAAAAGATTTTTAATTTCGGATAATTCTGGAAATTAAAAAATATTATTTTTACATTTTTTAGCGTAAACTGGAAAATTTGAAATGCATCATATACCAAAAGTAATTTTGGTTATTGAAACATCCCGCGCGTTCGGTCGAAGATTTTTGCTGGGCGTAACTAAATATGCGCGTTTAAACGGTCCTTGGGCATTCTATAGGGAACCAAGGGATCTGCAGTCGAGTCTGCCGAAATTAAAAGGATGGCATGCTGACGGGATAATTATGAGAAGCTCGAAAGAATATAAGCAGCTTTTGGACTTAAAAAAACCGACCATCCTTGTCCCCCATTCTTCAGATAGTTACCCCGGATTTCCGTTGGTTAAGACCGACGGTAAAAGCATTGCGGAGACTGCTGCGGATCATTTGATCTCCAGAGGATTAAAAAATTTCGGGTACTGCGGTTTCGACGACCTTCCGTGGTCGATCGAAAGAGAAAATTATTTTACCGAAATTATCAAGAGTAAAGACTTGAACGTTTCGACTTTTATGCAGCCCATATTTTCCTCGAAGCGTAAATGGGAAAATGAACAGATTCTAATGGCCGAATGGCTGAAACATTTAATTAAGCCCGTCGGGATAATGGCCTGCAATGACGATAGAGGCCAGCATGTAATCGAAGCATGTAAAATCGCCGCGCTTAGAGTACCGGAAGACGTTGCCGTTATCGGAGTAGACGACGACGATTTGATCTGCGATTTATGCGATCCGCCTCTTTCAAGCGTTGCGCTTAACGTTGAGAAGGCCGGTTACGAGGCCGCAAAATTACTCGACAAAATGATGAGCGAGGGCAAACAGATAAATAGGAATATAGAAGTAATCCCAACTTACGTCAGGATAAGACATTCGACGGATATCATCGCCACGCAGGACATAGAACTGACAAAAGCAATTACATTTATCCGGCAGAATTTCAGAAAAAGCATCCAGGTAAAAAACGTGGTAGAAGCAACTACGCTCTCGCGGAGAGGGCTTGAACAGCGCTTCCGGAATAAATTAAACCGTTCGATAAATTCCGAAATCCGGAGAATTAGGATTGAACACATCTGCAGATTATTGGTTGAGACTGAGTTATCCATTTCGGAGATAGCGTACGGGTTCGGCTTCAGCAGTGTGGAACATATCTCCCGTTATTTTCAAAAGGAAATGGGGCAAAGTCTGAGGGATTACAGAAAGAGTAAGACTTCAATTTAATTTTTAATTTCACAGCATATTTATAAAATAAAAGGGGGTTGATTATAGAAGCGGTTACATATTCGTTGAAATCCCGATATGCTAATTCAGAAAACTACTACAAAGACGTCCGGGAATTTACCCGAGAAGTTATTTCAGAAGCTTCCTGTTCAGTCTCGTCCATCATTGCGGATTTTAAAGAATATCTCGCCAGCTACGAATTGGAGGATATCCGCGGGGACGAAGAATACTTGCTCGAGTTGATAAGTTTCGGAGTTTTGTGGCGTTCGTATGCATACAAAGCTTTGAGGGTGAGGACTGCTCCCTTCATAACTTTGGCAAGAATGTCCGAATGGCGTAAAAAGCACAGGAGAGTAAAACCGCTAATCGATTTTTCGAGAGGAATCCTCTTGACTTTATTTTTGGTCCGCGGGAAACACCCGCCCTCAACTGCCGCCGTTCCGTCTTTATCGCAGGTTGACCATGTCTGCAAATGGTTTGAAGCTACCGGAGAATTCAGAGAACAGGCTCTGCGCTTTATCAGATGGCGGGCGTATTGGGGAACGAAAAATCCGAATGAACTTAATAATATATTTTCGGGAATTGAAAAATTTACCGATTGGTTTTCTTTAAGATCCGCTGCAGTGCTCGGGCGATACACTGCAAATATAGAAAGCTTCTTGGAAAAAACCCGTAAGCGCTACCGATGGAGGGAGGACAGAGTTTCCTGCGGCAGGACTCGGCTTGAATATCATCTGAATATGGTGGGTGCCGAACTGTTGAATATTGCTTACAGATCAGAATTTACTAATACCCCCTCTAAAGTAGTGCTGGTACCCGGCTGCATGCGCGGCAGACCGCAGGGCGAATGCGAATCGGTAGAAGTAAAAGAGGGACTTTTATGCAGAGGATGTCTCCCAAAATGCCGCGTAAATCAGCTTAGGGAAATGGGAAAGAAACATAACTTCGAAGTATATATAATTCCCCATGCTTCGGATCTGTCCCTCTGGTCGCCGAAGCCGGGACGGCCCAAACTTGGAGTGATAGCTTCCGCCTGTGTGCCTACCCTCGTCGAAGGCGGATGGGAACTCAAACGATACGGCGTTCCAGCACAGTGCGTCTTACTGGAATCCAGCGGATGTAAAAAGCACTGGGGATGCGACGGTTTATCTACCGAACTTAATTTGAGGGAACTAAAAAGGATATTTTTTAATGAAATAAAATAATCTCAGAATTGATTGACAAAAGTTAAAACACTTGCTATGTTTATCGATATTAAAAACTGCATATTCTTGATTAACCTTCTTAAATAAAATATTAATAATAACACCGGGTTAGCAATGAAAAACTTCTTACTACTTTCAGCCATAATTTTCTTCTTCCATTTTTGCGCGTTCGCGCAAGTAAACGAAAGCAGCATATCGCTTGATGCTTCACAGGTCAGATACCAGATAAACAAAGACATTTACGGCCAGTTTTCGGAACATCTCGGCCACGGTATTTACGGAGGCATTTGGGTCGGACCCAATTCATCGATCCCGAATATAGACGGAATTAGGAAGGATGTAGTTGAAGCATTAAAGGAATTAAAAGTACCCGTTGTGCGGTGGCCGGGGGGGTGTTTCGCCGACGAATATCACTGGAAAGAAGGAATCGGACCGCGGGATAAACGTCCGAAAATGATAAATACTAATTGGGGCGGTGTTACCGAAGATAACAGCTTCGGGACGCATGAATTTCTTGAATTCTGCAATCTGATCGGATGTCAGCCGTATATAACCGGAAACGTGGGCAGCGGCACCGTTCAGGAACTTTCGCAGTGGATCGAATATTGTAATTCGGATAATATTAGTCCGATGACACAGTTGAGAAAGAAGAACGGGCGCGACAAGGCTTGGGGCGTAAAATACTGGGGGATCGGCAACGAAGCCTGGGGATGCGGCGGAAATATGACTCCAGAATATTATTCCGACCTGGTAAGAAGGTACGGTACTTTTATGAAAAACTACGGCAATAACAAAATCTTTAAAATCGCAAGCGGAGCTTCAGACAATAATTATAACTGGACGGAAGTTTTAATGAAAGATGCTTCAAACAGTTTCGACGGTCTATCGCTTCATCATTATGCGTTCGCCAACGGTAATACGGCCGCTGATTTCGACGAATCGGGCTGGTTCAATATTATGAAAGAATCACTGGTTATGAACGAACTGATAAAAAAGCATTCGGAAATTATGGATAAATATGATCCTTGGAAAAGAATTGCCTTGGTCGTAGACGAATGGGGAACATGGTATAAAGTCGAACCCGGGACAAATCCGGCATTTCTGTACCAGCAGAATACGTTAAGGGATGCGGTTGCGGCGGCTTCTAACCTGAATATTTTTAATAATCATTGCGACCGTGTAAAAATGGCGAACATCGCTCAAATGGTAAACGTACTGCAGTCGATGATTCTTACCGACGGCCCCAAGATGGTTCTCACTCCCACATACTATGTGTTCGACCTGTATAAAGTCCATCAGGATGCAATGCTTATTCCTATGAATATAAAATCCGCGGACTATGTATTTAAAGGTGATACCCTGCCGGCTATTAATTGTTCGGCTTCACTGGACAGCACCGGTAAGATGCACATTTCTTTATGCAATATAGACCCGGATGCCGGAGAAAAAACCGAAATAAGCCTGGAAAAATTTAAAGCCGATAATATTACCGGAAAAATTTTAACGGCCGATAAAATGAACGCAGAGAATACTTTCTCCGATCCGGATGCCGTTGTTCCTAAAAATTTCGAAGGCTTTAAATTATCCGGCGGCAATCTTGAGGTTAACATGCCTCCTATGTCCGTTGTGGTCCTTGAATTGAAGGGGAAGACCGAAATGAAGCCTTCGATTGAGTTAAAGAATCCCAAACCCGGAATAAATTATAAATATTACGAAGGAAGCTGGAGTAAATTACCGGATTTTAAAACTCTTACCCCGAAAGCGACCGGTATAATAGACAATATAAGCATACCCGAGAAAAACAGCGGTCAAAACTTCGGTGTTGAATATGAAGGCTATATAAAAATCCCGAAGGACGGTCTGTACACGTTTTCCCTGAATTCGGATGACGGCTCGGCTTTGAGTATAGACAACAGGGCAATTGTATTCAACGACGGCCTTCATGCACCTGAAGTTCAATCAGGCAGGATTTTCTTAAAGACAGGCTATCATGCAATAAGCGTTATATTCTTCCAGGGAGGAGGAGGAATGGCGCTGGATGCAAGTATTTCCGGACCCGGGATGAAAGAACAAGTTATACCCGCGAATATGCTGTTTCAAAAGACGGAGTGATTAAACTTTTTCGTATGCGTTGATTATTTTGTCCATCATTTTATCTGTCTCGGGATTGACAATTTGCCTTTTGGGATCCGCGGCAAACCAGTCCAGTGTGCGTCTTATACCCCGGCTGAACGGGATCACTGCTTTAAATTCCGGGACATAAGATTTGATTTTTGTGTTGTCGAAAAAGGCGCTGATTGATTTGTCGCCCAATAAACCGCCTTCATGCGACGGATCGACTTTGCATATAAAATCGGACGCGATATGTACTATATTCGCTTTAAGGCCTGCGGCATCGGCAACGGTATTGTAAATCTGGTTCCATGTTAAAATCTCGTCGGACGTTATATGAAATACCTGGCCGATGGCCTGCTGATGCCCGAGCAATCCCGCAAATCCTTTGGCAAAATCTTCGGCGTGAGTCAATGTCCATAAAGACGTACCGTCGCCGTGAACGATAATCTTTTTACCCTTCTTCATCCTGTCGATGATCGTATATTCAGTCCAGCCTCCTATCGCAACCGGGATGACATTATCGTAAGTATGCGAGGGTCTTACTATAGTAGCTGGAAAACCTTCGTCGCGGTAAGCCCGGTTAAGCCTTTCTTCGCATGCAATTTTATTGCGCGAATAATCCCAGTACGGGTTGTAAAGCGGAGTTGATTCGGTAATAACCGGATTCAACAGAGGTTTCTGGTATACCGACGCCGAGCTTATAAACACATACTGTTTGGTTCTCCCCCTGAATAATTCTATGTCCCTTTCTATTTCTTTTTCCGTGAAGACAATCCAGTTTACCACAGCATCCCAGCTATGCTTGGATAATTCCGGGAGCAATTCGTTCGGCTTGGAAATGTCACCCCTGATAATTTTTGCTCCGGGTATTTTTACGTCCCTGGTGCCTCTGTTTAACAAATAAAGGTCTATTCCCTTCTCTATGCATAATCTGCTGACTGATGTGCTTATATTCCCCGTTCCGCCGATAAATAATATTTTCAAGACAGTCTTCCTTAATTTTTGATTAACGAGTTAAATATAAATTTTTCCCGTTAAATTTGCTAAAGTACAGCCGCATAATTTTATTTTTTCCGCTCTGCCGTAATAAATTTATTTTCACTCTATGGCTTTATTATCCTTCAATCTTCTCAGGCAGTTTATCAATCCTCTGGTAGTATGATAATTTGCCTTCCATATCGTAGATTTGGGAAAGAATTCGTTTTTCGGTGCTTCGTCTATTCCGCCCCAGTACCAGCCGCCGTATTTATGATCTATGCAGTATTCTTTGATGTAATGCCATTGTATTAAAAATTTGTCGTAATAATTATGATTGTCTTTAGGATAATAAATCGACATCATAAAAAAGGAGTTTAATGCTTCTATTTGCGACCACCATTCCTTGGTTTTCAGAAGGATTGTTACATTTTTTTCGCCTTTAAAGATATAACCGCCGTCGTAGATCCCTCCTTTCTGCCTGTCCCACCCGTTTTCAAGCGCGAAATCGTCGAGCTGCTTGGCAATTCTTAATGTAGTCGTATCGTTTTTGATACCCAGAGTTTTGGAGGCTTCCAGAAGTAAGTAGGCGGTTTCTACGTCGTGCCCGAATGAAATATGATCAAATTCGAAATGTTTTTTTCTGCTCGTCTCGCTTGAATCCCGGTATGAAATGGGAGTCCAATCCCTTTTAAAGAATAGCGTCATATAACCTTTATTCCCGATAACCGTGTCTCTTACTAGGTGGAACAATGAATTTAGTCTTTTTTTAAGCAGAGGGTCGGGCCACACATGGTAAAGTTCGGTAAAACATTCCATAATGTGTATCATGCTGTTCTGATCTTTGGGAGGGGTATTTTCATATCCGTTTATAAACGGTTTGCCTTCTCTGGTTAAGAATTGGAAATAACCGCCGTATTCGGGATCGTAGCTGTGTTTGTCCATCCAATAAAACGTATTTATCGCAAGATTTAATGCGGAAGTATCTTTGAATGCCTGATAATATCCTGCTAATCCGTAAATCGCAAAAGCTATTCCGTAAATTTGTTTTATAATCTTTCCGTTCTCTTTGACGGGCTTACCCTGCCTGTCGACAAGATTAAAAAAACCGCCGAATTTTTTATCGTACATAAATTTTCTTAGGAACTTATATCCGTGTAATGCCGTACGGAAAAACGGTTCCTTTTTATGGTAATATATCGAAGCGTTGGCATTCGTCCATACATGTCTTGCTTGTGTTACGATCATTTTGTTTTGCTTGCCTTCGATTTCCCATTTATAATTTATATCGCTGAAATAACCGCCGTCTAAGGTATCGATCGACAGCGGATACCATAGTTTAAACGTCCTTTCCAGCATACGCGACATTTGAGCGGACAAACTGTCCTTGCTTAAATTTATTTTGTCTCCTTGATTTTTAATAGCGGCGGATGAGGGAACAGTCCAGATAATTAAAAAGAGGAATACGTAAACCGGGGAGTTATAAGCCGGTAATTTTCTAAAAAAATTAATCATAATTAATATCCCTTGTGATTATATATGTAATCTGCGGCCATTGCGAGCAGCATAAAGTTCGTTGCGCCCCCTCCCATTACATATTCCGTCTGCTGCCAAAAATACGGCCATCTTTTCAATTCGGGTAAGTCGGGTCTAATCAGTGCTGTTCCGCTGCTTACACCTCCCGGAATATAGGACCAATCGGCCCTGTTGGCTCCGTAGGCAACCGTCAAAGATTTGACTCCCACTCCGGAAACAAAAGATGCGGTATTATCACCGGGATGGCAGCCGAGGATAAAATTTAAAGCATTAAAGGCGTATTCGTACGGGAAGATACCGGGAAAACCCAAATGCAGGAACAATTGTTTTACCCCGAATTCCTGTATTCCCCATCCGGCTCCCCATATATAAGGTTTGTAAGGAACACCGTACGGATTTTCTTTTTGAAGTTCGGCTATTTTCGCATACGCTTTTTTAACACCGTTTTCAATTTCTTTCGTAAATTCCGGATCATTAATTTTTTTAACCGCTCTGCCGAGCACTTCTGCATAATTAATTACGTTATTGCTTATGGTTCCGGCGTTGTCCAACAAGACCTTTTCGTATTCTTTTTTCGAGGTAGCTAAAAATAATTCCGCCGCAGCATTTATTCTGAGGCTTGCTTTCGCCGAATGATCGGTCTTATAAAGCGCTTCGGAAATATTAAGACATTTTTTCGCCAGTTCCGGATTGAATTCATTCAAAACCGTACTCGACAAAGCCAGCACTTGCGCGACATAAAGTTCCCTGGCCGGATTTTTTTCAGTAAATACCATCCTGTCGTCTTGAGGCAGAGGTAAATGCAATATCGGATCCTTGCCGTTTTTTCTGTATACAATATTATCCGTTGCGTTTTCCCCGTCGCCTAAAAGTACATACTGCTTTAATGTTGCTTCCTGTATTCCCCTGTAAAGTCTTCCCAGCGATTCATAGCCTCCCACAATAGATAATAAACCGTGCTCCATTTGCTGGATAATGTCGGGTTTTCCGTCGGGTACATGGATCTCGGTCAACCGTGTTTTTTCATTTATCGTAGTTTGGTCGTAATTATTTTTAAAAAATTTATAAGCCAGTGCCAGATTATAAACCGTTCCGGCCTGCGATTCGATTCTCAGATCGTAATCCCCGGCGTCATGCCACCCGCCGATATTCAAACCCGGAACATGCTGGCCCGATTTGTATTTTGTAAAGGTAGAAGGCCCTTGGAAATATCCGTCGAAATGATCCTTGTTTACCGGAGCCATTACGGCGTCATCCATATGACACAAGCCGTGCCATACGCGGTACCTGTCTTCCACTTTCATATGGCACATTTGAACAGGCAGGAAATATTCCAGCGTCGGCTGCCATACGTTCTGCGAGAAAACGTCGTCGGAAATCTCAAATTCATGCGATTCGACATCTCCGTATTTTATTCTGTATAATCCTTCTTCTTTAATTTCGCTGAAATCGAATTTTAAATATTTATACCGCAGAAAATCTCCCCACGGCACCGGATGCGGTTCTTCTTTTACAACCGCCTGCGAATCTTCCCCGATCTTTATTAATTGTATGGGCTGGTATTTATCGGTTAATTTATCCAGTTCGATTACCGCGAATTTCTTCTGATCCGGGTGAAAACCGACCTGTGAAACCTGAATTACGGGCCGGTATCTCCAACCGGTATTAATTTTCGGCGATATAACCCAAACAACGGCATTCGAATCTACTCCCGCAGGAATAGTAGACCGCAGAATAAACCAGCCGTTATTATAAAGATCCCTTCCGTCCAATAATTGAATTTCGCTGGTAAGGCTTACAAACTTAATTTCTTTTTTGTCGCTGCCCGGTGCAACTATTAATTTCTTCCCGACGGCCATCGGAACGGCCTGCAACTCGCCTTCAGGGTCTCTTTTTACCGGACCGTTGGCCTGTCTGGGAAAGATGCCCGGTTTTCCGTCCATTAAATAATGTTCGCCGAAATATTGTCCGGGAAACAATTCCAAGTTGAACCCGACTTTGTCAGCCCATTTCTTGGGTAAAGGTTTTCTAAGGTTAACGATTACTTTAATACTTGAATCCTCGGCAACGGTTTCAATCGTATAATTAAATTTCAAATCCGGATATGAAATGGGATTAAAGCCTTTCTCGTTCTTGCTTGAATCCGGATACCACAAGTTAACTTTTATGATCCCGTTTTTCTTATCGATCGTCTTCCTCCCTTCTTTGGGTACAGGCGACCATTGCCCCGGAGTAGGATCAATGCGGACATCGCCGTTGGCGGCAACTCTTTTGCCGAATTGAACTATTGTAAGTCCGCCCTGATGACCTTCCGGATAAAAATCATCGAATACCATTATATTCAATCCGGGCAGTTCGTAATATCCTTCTTCATTAATCTTTAGCATTTTATCGTTCTTTTCCGATTGCGGATAAGCTTGGAAATAAATAAAAAAAAAGGAAAGGATGAGAAAGCATGGAAGATATCTTTGCAGCATTGAATACCTCAGCTTAAATTAATAGCCGATTTTATACAGAACGAAAAGCAGGATATTCCGAAAAAATTATCGCTCTTTCGAAACCGTCATAAAAGTAATAGTTGATCCGTAAGTAATCAACAAATTGTATACCATTTTAATGAAAAAGGAAGCGTGGATATTTATCCGCTAAGTGCGTATTGTTCGGACTAAAGTTTATTAAATTGATAAATAATTATATTTAAGATAAAAGTTAAGTTTCTTTTACTACAATTCGTTCGAGCTCTTCCAGCGATCTTCCTTTTGTTTCGGGCATCATTTTCCAAACGAAGAAAAAGAAAGGTACCATCATAACCGAAAAAAACATGAATACGTTTCCTCCCCCGAAACCTGTGAGGGCCAGCGGGAATAATAAACCGATAACTGCATTCATTACCCAATGTGTAAAGGATCCCAGGGCCTGGCCTTTGGACCTTACGCTGTTCGGGAATATTTCGGCTAAAAATACCCATATCACGGCTCCCTGGGAAAAAGCAAAGAACGCGATAAAGCTTATTATAAAGACTACGATCCCGGTATTTCCGAAAAGCGTTTCGTCGTAATAATGCAAAGCGGCCCCGGCAAGCGATAAAAACATTCCGACCGCACCTATCAGCAGCAAAGTTTTTCTGCCGAACTTGTCAATGAAAAACATAGCAATAATGGTGAATAGCATATTGGTAACGCCCACCGCAACTGCCTGGAGCATTGCGGAATTGGTGCTTGAGCCCGCTTTCTCGAATATCATGGGAGCATAATACATAATTACGTTGATACCGGAGAATTGATTAAACACTGCCAGGAGAACGGCGCACAGAATAACAAAACGGTATTTCTTTTGCAATAATTTCGTCCTGCCTTTGCCGGATTCTTCCCTTAGCGAATTTACAATATCATTCAGCTCGGATTCTACATTTGCGGCGCCCACGGTTTTAAGGACATCACGCGCCCTGTCGATTTCTTTCTTCTTAACCAGCCCTCTCGGACTATTCGGAACAAAAAATAATAAAATAAAAAACAACGCAGCCGGAACAGCCATTACTCCGAACATCCACCTCCAGTTGTCCGGCCCGGTGCCTACCAACAAATAATTCGAGAAGAACGCAACAAGTATTCCGAAGACAATGTTGAATTGCGCTACGGCAACGAGTCTTCCTCTTAGTCTGCCCGGCGATATTTCCGCGATATACATCGGAGCCATAACCGACGCGGCTCCGATTGCAAGTCCACCGGTAAAACGCGAGACCAGCAGTATTGTCCAGTCCGCGGCAAACGCGCAGCCGAGAGCGGAAATAAAATAAAGTACGCCGCAAAGAGATAGAATTACCTTCCGCCCCAGGATATCCCCGGGTTTACCGACGGTTATCGCGCCGATAACCGTCCCCCATAAAGCTATTGAAACTGTAATCCCCAGAGTGGCATCGGTCAGATTAAAGAATTGAGTAATGAATTTTGTAGTGCCGGAAATTACCGCAGTGTCGAAGCCGAAAAGGAAACTTCCCAAGGCAGAAACGAATGTTGCGAAAAGGAGTTTTTTATTCATTGTTATACCGGGGAGATTTAAAATTTACCGAGAATTATTTAACCGGCACATTATGAAAACCGGATTTATTCCGAAAAGTCCGTTAGAATAATCCGGTTAATTTTCCGGGAGATCCGATAAATATTTTTGTCACAAGAGCACGGCCGAATACTATCTTTTAATTCTTGCGCTGCCGCCTTTCATAACGTGCATAACCTCATCCATTGTAACCATACTGGTATCGCCGCGGGTACTCTGCAAAAGCGCGCCGTGAGCAGCACCCAGATCGACGCATTCCTGGGGGCTCATATCGTGCAGCAAACCGAAAACAAAACCGCTGCAGAATCCGTCGCCGCCACCCACGCGGTCTTCGATTTCCAGTCCTTCGAATTTTCTGGATGCGTAAAAAGTACCGTCGTAATACATAATAGCCGACCAGTTGTTTATTAGTCCGCTCACCACTTCGCGAAGCGTTGTCCCTACCGCTTGAATATTGGAATACTGCTCCACAACCTTTTTCACCATTTTCTTATAGGATTCGATCGGGAGGCTTTTTAAATTTTCGTCGGTACCTTCAACTTCGAAACCCAGGACTTTCTGGAAATCTTCCTCGTTGCCTATTAATACATCAATATACGGAACAAGTTTTTTTGTTACTTCCACGGCTTTTTTACTCGACCATAATTTGCTCCTGAAATTCAAATCGTAGCTTACGATTGTGCCAGCATCGTGAGCAGCTTTCATGGCTTCCAGCGCAACTTCCGCACATGAGTCGCTTAAAGCCGTGAAAATACCTCCGGTATGAAACCATCTTACTTTTCGCATGTTGAAAATTCTTTTCCAATCTACATCTCCGGGTTTCATGTGTGAAACAGCGGTGTTTCCGCGGTCGTACATGGTCACGCTTGCTCTAACCCCTATGCCGACCTCCGTAAAGTTTAATCCTATTCTGTCCGCCCTTCCGGATCCGTCGTAAGGGACCCATTTAACTTCGCTGAAATCCATTCCGCTTGCCTTGGCATGATTTCTTATAAATGCTCCCAAGGGATTCTCAACCAGACTGGAGACAAAACCGGTCCGCATGCCGTATCTTGCCAATGCGTATGCTACGTTATATTCTCCTCCTCCGGCATAAGCCTCGAAAACAGGCGTCAATTCAATTCTTTGATGACCGGGCGGGCTCAATCGAATCATGCATTCGCCTAAGGAAAGAAGATCCAATTGAACTTCATCGGCTGATTTAACATTTAAGGACATACTCGTCTCCCTTTTTTAAATTATTTAATTGCAAGTTCGGCCTTGGCTTTATCGATACTTGATTTCAAAATTTTTGCATTTTCCGTCAGTTTTGAATATTCTTCGTTCTTAATTGCGGCTTTATCAAGCAAAGCACTGCCGACCCCGACGGCACACGCCCCGGCTCTCAACCAATCACCGCCGTTTGTCAACGTAACGCCTCCGGTAGGCATAAGCTTCAAATGCGGCATAGGAGCTAAAACGCCTTTAAAGAATGCCATACCAACGCAATCAGCCGGGAATACTTTAACAATATCCGCACCTGCTTCATATGCAGTTTGAATTTCAGTAGGCGTAAACGCTCCCGGCATTGCTGGTACGCCGAATTCATGAGCAGTATCTATCAATTCCTTTTTAAATATCGGACTGACGACATATTTCGCGCCGGCATTCACGGCATCTTTGGCGGTTTGAGCGTTTAGTACGGATCCTACGCCGATTATTACTTGGTCTCCTATTTCCTTATTGGTTTCTTCTATGACCTTTATCGCATTGGGAACCGTCATGGTTATTTCAATTGCGGAAATACCGCCTTTGCTGATAGCTTCGGCTACCCTTATTAACTTAGCAGGTTCACTTAATCTTACGACTGCAACGGCACCGATATCGATCAATGTTTTTACCGTTTCGCTTCTTGACATTTTATTCCTCTAAATATTTTAGAATTTATAAAATATTATTCGTTAAGTAATATTTAGTTTGCATCAATTTATATCTATATTTCATTTCGAACAGACGAATCTAAAAATAATAATTAACAGCACAATCTTCCAAATCTTGAAAACAATTAATGCATGTTTCTGAAAATAATCAGCGCGTTTCGTTTACCATTAAAAGACAATTTCTACCGAGTTCAATTGCTTAAACGTTTACTGTACCGATAACTTTTATATATGAAAAATTATCTAATCCTTTATTTCGAACGATCTTGTCATCCGAAATATGACAGATTAGATTGATATGGAATTTTGTTTTATATTAAAACTCTTAAATACTCATTTCAGCATGATCTATGCTGCCTTTTTTGGGCATGCAGGTTTCTCTTAGGATTAAGTCTGTATCAATGGTTATATGCTGTTCCTCCATGTTAGGGTTATTTATATGTTTAATAACCGTTTCAACCGCGCTTTTTCCTAATTTATCCGTTGGCTGGTTAACACAGCTTAAAGACGGGGAGATAAATCTGTTAACATCGCTGTTGCCGAAACACATTATGTCTATATCCTTCGGGATTTCGAGTCCGAGGTCTTCTATTGCGGCGTATGCTCCGAGAGCTACCGGGTATGTAGTCGCAAAAATAAATTCGGGAAGATTGCCGGTTTTATACATTTTCATAAAACCGTTATATCCGTCTTCTTCGCCGAATCCGCCTTCGATCACCCATTCCGGATTTAACTTGATATTATAATTTTTCAAAGCATCCTCAAATCCCTGCCGTCTTTTATCGCCTATATTTATTCCCTTAAAACCTGCTAAATGCCCTATGTTTTTATAACCTACTTTTATCGCATGTTCTACAACTTTAAATGCGCCACCTCTATCGTCAACCGTTACGCTGCTGAATCCGGGTATGTCTAAAACCCTATCGACAAACACCAACGGCACACCCATTTTTTTACCGAATTGAATATCTCAACATCATGGGTAAATTCGGAAATAGAAATTATGATACCGTCTACTCTCATTGAAAGCAAAGTTTGTATATGCTTTTTTTCCCTCTCTTCGTTTTCTTGAGAAACCGTCAGGATAATCTCATAGTTGTAATTAAATGCCGCATCGTATACGGCCTCTATCAATGAGCCGAAAAAGAAGTGGGCAATTTTCGGAACTACCAAACCCAGCGTATTAGATTTTTTTGATGAGAGATTCCTGGCCATATAATTGGGAGTGTATCCCAATTCTTTTGCCAGATTTTTGATCTGTTCAGCCGTTTTTGCGGAAATATCCGGATGACCTCTTAGAGCTTTGGAAACCGTTACCCTGGAAACATTTAAACGTTTTGCAATATCGTCGAGAGTTATCGATTTGGGTTTCAATTTTTTCCCGCAGTAATTAACTTTATCGTTTACTTTAATTAAAGTAAGATATTAATAATTAAAAGTAAAGTACTTATGTAAATTATAATATCTTAAAATATCAATTTATATTTTGCCTTCAAACAAAAATTATTATGAAGAAATTAATTCCAAGTGAATAATAATTATTTACTTGAAGCCAGCTCTGCCGAAAGATCAGCCGGTTCCATCTTAGGTACAAGGATATGGAAGATGGCCAAAGCCACCAAATATACGGTACCGGAGATGATAAATAACATTATGTAATGGCCGGTTAGTTGAAGTATTAAACCGGCTACATAAGCGATCAGCATTCCGCCTACTGCTCCGGCTAATCCTCCTAAACCTACAACTGAAGCAACCGCTCTTTTAGGCATCATATCCGAGACCGTGGTAAATAAGTTTGCAGACCATCCTTGATGGGACGCCGCGGCTACTCCAATTAAAATTACAGAGAACCAGAGCGAAACGGTGGAAGCAAAAATAATCGGCACGATTAAAATTGCACAAATTATCATTACCACTTTCCTTGATTTATTTACAGTCCAGCCTTTTTTAATAAAACTTCCGGATAGCCACCCCCCTCCGATGCTTCCTATGCTTGTCATTGTATAAATAACAATTAAAGGCCAGCCCAATTCTATCAAGTTCAATCCGTACTTCTCCGCCAGGAATTTCGGCAGCCAATATAAATAGAACCACCAAATCGGATCCGTCAAGAATTTGCCTGCTATAAACGCCCAGGTCTGCCGGTATCTTAAAAGTCTCATCCAGGGAATTTTAACGGTCTCGCTCTCGACCGGGTCGCTTTGTATGTAACTAAGTTCGAGCTTATTTACTTTTTTATGTTTCTCGGGATTGTTGAACATGAAGACCCATAAAATAACCCATATAAAACCCAGAGCGCCGGTAAAAATAAAAGCTTCGTACCACCCGTAAGTAATGGTCAGCCATGGTACTACGGCCGGCGCAACTACGGCGCCTATATTTGCTCCTGAATTGAAAATGCCAGTTGCTAAAGCTCTTTCTTTTTTGGGAAACCATTCTGCGGTTGCTTTTATTGCCGCCGGAAAGTTGCCCGATTCTCCCAAGCCTAGGAAGAATCTTGCAGTGCCGAAACCGAAAGGAGTTTTTACGAATGCATGTCCCATCGCGGAAACGCTCCATAAAAAAATAGATATCGTATAACCTATTTTAGTGCCGAATTTGTCTATGAATCTTCCGAACAGCACCAGACCGATCCCGTATGCGGCTTGGAACGCCATTACTATATAACCGTATTCTAATTCGTTCCAGCCGATATCTTTCTGAAGAACCGGGGCAAGAATGCCCAGAACCTGCCTGTCGATGTAGTTAATAGTAGTTGCAAAAAAGAGCAGAGCGCATATGGTCCATCTGTATGCGCTCATCTGCCCTTTTCCGTTATTAATCTGTGCTTCCTGTGTTTTTGTATTCAAAATCGGATTCGGCATTATTCTTCCCTCTTTATTTTTTAAAATTATTCCGGTTCTAATTAAAAGGATATAAGAAAAACACTAATTTGCGGATACGGTTAAAGTCTGTATGCGTTCTTTACTAACTCGTATGCCAGACTGCGGCTCATGCTTTTTGCTTCGTCCATATCAATTATATGCCTGCTTACCAGGCCGGCAAGGTAATTTGAATCTACCCGTCTCGACAGATCATGCCTTGCGGGTATGGACAAAAAGGCACGGGTGTCGTCGTTAAAGCCAACCGTGTTGTAGATTCCGGCTGTTTCGGTCACCTGCTCCCTGAACCTCTTCATCCCCTCTATGCTGTCGTTAAACCACCATGCCGGACCGAGTTTCAAGGCAGGGTAATGACCTGCCAGCGGGGCTAATTCTCTCGAGTAATTTGTTTCGTCCAGCGTAAACACTATGACGGTAAATTTGGGATCGTTGCCGAATGCGTTTAATAACTCATACAGATTGTATGTATATTCCGTTCGGATCGGAATATCACTCCCTTTATCGAGTCCGAACCTGTTGTAAATTTTTAAGTTGTGGTTTCTAAGAGAGCCGGGATGGATCTGCATCACCAGCCCGTCTTCAACACTCATTCTCGCCATTTCCATCAGCATATTGGCGGCGAATAAATTTTCGTCCTCCTCAGTAGCGGCGCCTTTAAGTGCTCTTAGAAAAATTTCTTCAGCTTCGTTATCCGACAGTTTATGAGTATAAGGGATTCGTACTCCCTGGTCGGTTGAGACGGCGCCAGCCGACTTAAAATATTCGCGCCTGTTTTCTACTGCTTCAATATATTTTTTATAAGAATTAACTTCTATCCCGGAAGCGCTGCTGAGAGAATCGATTTCTTTTTTCCAGTTTTTCCAGGTCAAATTAACCGTGCCGTCAGGCCTGAAACAGGGGATAACTCTTCCGTCCCAACCCGACTGTTTGATCCTCTTGTGCGCATCCAGAGAATCTCCAGCCCCGTCTGTTGTCGACAGTACCTCGATATTGAATTTTTTAAAAAGCGTTCTGGGCAGAAAGTCCGGAGTATCCAGTTTTGCCTGAATTAAATCATAAATCCTCATGGCATTTTCGGAGTTGAGCTGTTCCTGTATTCCGAAAACTTCTGAAAATTCATGTTTAAGCCAAGCGCCCGTCGGCGTGCCTCTGTATAAATAAAAATGATCTCCGAATATTTGCCAGACTTTCCGGTGATCCTTTTCGAAGGGAGCTCCGTCAATTGTCGGTATTCCCAGCGACTCAAGTTTAATGCCCTGCGAATAAAGCATTCTGTGTATGTAATGATCGGGAATGATAAACAATTCCGCAGGATCCGGGAACGGCTTATTAGAAGCCAAGATTTCGGGGTCGACATGTCCGTGCGGGCTGATAATCGGTAATCCTTTTACATCATTGTACAATTCGTAAGCAATATTCCGGATTTTTTCATCTGAATCGAAAAATCTGTAATCGTTTAATAAAATTTTACTCATGATAAAAACCTCTGCATTTCTTGTAAAATTACTAGTTCTTGACCGGGTTGAAAAACCGCCGCAACAAATTTAACTATAATAATCGATCTTTATAAGATTATCAATTCCCCTGGGAAATATTATTAGGGCAGTATTTGAAGTTTATCCTTAAATTTTTTTGAGCAGGTTTCGCGAATAATAAGGTCAGTGGGCAGTTCCACATTTACCGGATTAAAACCTTCGTAATTATTTATTTGTTCGATCAGCAGTCTTACGGCTTCCTGTCCCAGTTTTTCGGTCGGCTGATATACGCAGCTTAAGGACGGAGAAATAAACCTGTTCACATCGCTGTCGCCGAAACACATAACATCGACGTCATCCGGAATTTTCAATCCCAATTTCTGCGCGGCGGCATATACTCCCAGCGCAACGGGATATGTAACTGTAAATATAAATTCAGGCATATTCCCGGTTTCGAAAATTTTCATTAATCCTTCATAGCCGTCCGTCTCGCTGAAACCGCCGTACAATATCCAGTTTTTGTTCGGCGTAATGTTATTGTCGGACAAAGCGTCTTTAAATCCCTTACACCTTTCCCGGCTTATATTGATTTTTTTAGGACCGGCAAGATGTGCAAGTTTTGTATATCCCATTTTTATTGCGTGTTCGGTAGCTTTATAAGAACCGTTGTAATCTTTTACGGTAACGGTGGTAAAATCACCGCAGTCAATAACCCTGTCGAGAAAGACCAAAGGTATTTCCCTCTCTTTGATTTTATGGAACACGGAACAATCCTCTGTATTTTGGGATATGGAAATGATTATTCCGTCCACTCTCATGGACATCAGGGAATTAATATATTTACTTTCTTTTTCACTGTCTTCCTGAGTTACGGTCAGAATTATTTCATAATTATTTTCAAATGCCGCATCATATATAGATTCGATAACTGATCCGAAAAAAAAGTGAGCTATTTTAGGTACTACCAAACCGATTGTATTTGTTTTTTTCGCCGAAAGGTTCCTTGCGACAAAGTTCGGAGAATATCCCATTTCCAAAGCCGTCTTTTTAATTATTTCTTTCATCCTTGCGGAAATATCGGGATGATTCCTTAAGGCCTTGGATATGGTAACCTTGGATACATTTAATGCCTTGGCTATATCGTTTAAAGTTATATTTTGATTTTTTGTCAATATTTTCTCACTTAACGGTAACTTTAGCAATTACTTTATCGATTACTTATATAAATTTGGTTAATTATTTTTTCATAATCAACTCTTAATTTTTAATTAAGTAATCTTATGAATATTTTTTTTGAATTTTAGATATTAATATTTTACAGATGCACAAATATTCGAAGTCTACTTAAATTTTTCTTTATATGCCCAGAGGCCGAGCGCCGGGTTCGATATATAAAAAATCTCCTCTCCGCCGGGCATTATATTAACGCCGTCTTTAAGTTTAGCGGGATTATATTTCTTCAGCATAGTGTTTAACTCCGCGTATTCGAAGTTGACGCTTTCTATCTCCTCTTTAGTTACATTGCCGGGGCAGTATGTTATGGAGAACCTGCCTTCGGAAGACCCGTGTATAAGATGCGCGGCCGCGCCGAGACTGTTCTGCAGGTCTTCGTTCTCCTTAACCAGCTGCAGAACTTTCGGAGTACCGACATACCCGTATTTCCTGATAATTTCATCGTTTCCCGGATCTTCTCCGAATTCTTTCAGACCGGGGGCCAGTACGATTAGTTCGCCGCCGTCGTCAATTGCCATTCTGGTTCTATAAACACTTTTATTTCCCAGCCAGGTGGTTTTAAATTCAGACGGATCGAGATAAACCACTACTTTCTTCAAAGGCTTTTCAAGCATTACGAAATTAACTTTCAGCGAAAGTTCGGCCGCAAGGTTGTAGCATTCGATATCGTCGCCTATGTATAATCCTCTTACAACAAGCCGGCCGTTTTCGTCTTTCCCTACAACGGTTAGTATGTAAACAATAGGAGGCAAATCTTTTGTAAAATGCTCGGAACCGTAGTTAAGTACTTGTCGGACGGGCGAATCGGCTCTCCCCATAATTCTTTCCATTCCGTAAGCCGCTCCCAGGAAGTGGCTCTTGTTTATCCCTTCCCTGCCGCCGGTTCCGATAAAAACATTTTTATTGTAGTTTGCCATCCCGATTACCTCGTGTGGCACGACCTGGCCGATGGAAAGTATCAAATCAAAACCGCCTTCTGCAAGAAGCCTGTCCACTTGAATGGGGATGCCGTAATCGATCTTTCCTTCCGAAATTTTTTTAACAAACTCGGAAGGGACTTCGCCCAGCGTAATTAATCCCGATTTCCAGTTATGCACTCGAAATTTGCTTTTAGGTACTTTTTTATACATCGTTTCTATTTCTTTCTCGGTCATCGGGTAATGAGTCCCAATAGAAGGCAGAACATCGGTTAAGATTTCACCGTAATAATCATACGTAATATCCGTAAGTATTCCCGATTGAGAATGCAGTCTGGTAATATCGGGCGGTATGGCAAGCACTTTATTTTTTTTGCCCAGTTTATCTAGGGCTTTGAACATTCCCGTTTTTATATCTTCGCGCGTTAAAACGTCGTCGACCGATCCTCTGCTGAATAAAAGCATTTCGATTTCCCTTTCCTAAATAACATTTACATCAAAATTTATCCTTTAATTATCCGTTCGGCACAATAGCAAAATCCTATACCCCGGAATATGCATTAAATCCGCCGTCAACCGGAATTACTATACCCGTAACGAATTTAGAAAGATCGGACAATAAATATAAAACAGTACCCTGCAGATCCTCGGGGGTACCGTATTTGCCCATTGGGGTTGCGGCAATTATCTTTTTACCGCGGGCAGTCATTTCGCCGGTCTTTTCGTCGGTAAGCAAAAACCGGTTTTGGTTGGTCAGGAAAAATCCAGGTGCAACTGCGTTTACGCGGATATTCATTTTAGCCAGGTGAACCGCGAGCCACTCGGTGAAATTATTAATTGATGCTTTTGCGGCCGAATATGCGGGTATTTTTGTCAGCGGCCTGTAAGAGTTCATGGACGAAACATTCAGAACTACTCCGCCGCCGTTATTCAGCATGTCTTTTGTAAGAACCATAGTAGGAAGCAGCGTTCCCAGGAAATTTAGATCAAACACCTTCCTGAATCCTTCGATATTCAGTCCGTAAAATGTTTTATCCAGCTCGTTAAGATCGTCTTTTTCTATGAACTCGATTTGAGTGGTTGCCTTGGGTGAGTTGCCCCCGGCACAATTTATCAATAATTCGACCGGACCTAATTTTTTATTAATAACTTCCTTCGCTTTTAAAAGCGAACTCTCTTCCAGAACATTGGCTTCTACGCCGACGGCCTGACCTCCGAATTCTTTGACAAGGTTCTCAGCGGTTTTGTCTGCCAGCTCTTTTACCAAATCCAGTACGGCTATTTTTACGCCGACGGCAGACAAGCATTTTGCCATTGCGGTTCCTATTACTCCCGCGCCTCCTGTAATTGCGCATACTTTTCCTTTTAACGACTCAAAAGAAAATTCTTTCATTTTAATCTCCTAAATATTTTAAATTCATCCGGGCATTTATACCGCTTGGACGATCTTACAGAACCTTTCACGGAAAGATTCCTTAATTAAATGTACAAGTTACTACATTTTTAGTATTTTATTCCATACATATTTGTCAACAGGTACGCCGCTTTTAATATTTTCGTTGCTCGTTCGGAAGGAAACTTCTCCCGGGAAAAAGATATTTTCTTTCTCCCCGCTGCCGGATGATTTAACGCCGTTCAGGATATCGTTAATAATAACATTAAAATCTTTTCCTTCTTTACCCTGAAAAGGTTTCAATGCAATGAATACCTGGGAAACTCCTGTTTCGGTTCCTTCTTTCCCGATTTCCGACGAAGACTTACCGTTCGAAAATACCGCTGCCATTATATCAAGCATTAAAGCCAGCCCGCTGCCCTTCCATAGACCGATAGGCAGGGCCCTTTTTGTATTTAATATTGCAGCGGGATCTTTGGTAAGTTTTCCATGGCTGTCGTACCCGGCAAAATATTCGGTCTGCTCACCGGCCTGGAAAAGCTTCTCAAGTCTGCCGTACGAATATTGCGATAAAGCCATGTCCAGTACCAGGTGTTTTTCTTCGTACGGGAAGGCAATTACGAGCGGGTTGTTCCCCAGCAGCGGTTTCTTTCCACCCCAAGCGGGCATGGTAGGAATTGCGTTTGTCCAGCAGATGAGTGCAAACCCGGCTTCAGCAGCCTGCCGGCCGTAAGTTCCGCCTCTCATCCAGTGGTTAGTATTTTTCAGAGCAACCGTGCCGATATCGAATTTTCCGGCTAGCTCAATTGCACGCTGGGTGCAAAACATCGCTTTCAAAGGACAGGAGCAGAAATTCCCGTCCCACTGCTCTATTGCGTTTTCTCCGGATACTTTAACAGGATCGGATGCAGTCTTTACGTACCCGTTTTTCACCGAATCGATAAAAGCTATAAATCTGTTTACCCCGTGGGAGTCTTTGCCGAACAGACTGTTATCGGAAAATATTTTCGCCAGCAGCGAAGCTTTTCCTGCGGGAAATCCTTCTTTGAGAAGGATTTTTTCAAGCTGCGATTTTATTGCCTCGTATTCTATCCGGATGACGCTGTCTTTTTTATCGCTTATTTTTCCCAATTTATTATTCAGATTTTAATACAATTTAAAATCACAATTACCTAATCGGTAAAAGGATCCAGGTGTTTGTGGAAATGTTTAATAAGATAATCGTAATGAAGATCTTCGTTTTCAGAAAGACATTTGTAAATCCTTTCCCTGAAAAAGTATTTTCCCCTTTCATCCCTGTCCGTCAGTATCCTTCCGTAAGTAACATGTAGAATCTGCCGAACGTCGTTTACGTTAAACAGATCTTTAAGCTGCTCATCCGCATATTCGCTGCCTTTTTTAACTTTATTAATGTCTGCCGAGACGAAATAACTTTTCTTTTCTACTTCGTACAATCCTTTCGAATAATCCAGTATCTCCCTGAACAGGCCGGGATCTTTAGTCGCCACTACTTTCAATGCTTCAAGGTAGCTGGTGCCTGCTGTTTTTACGTGGACATAACCGGAATTCATTCCGCCGATTACTTTATAAACCGAAAACTTGTCGCTGCCAGAATGCAGGCTAATTTTATAAGTGCCGAAGTGATTGGAAATTTTTACGTGCTTGGTATATTCTACCCTGAATTTTTCAAGGTCTCCCTTGTAGTCTATTCCCTTCTCAAAATCGCCGATAAAACGCGGCGCAAGACTAATGAAACGCACGTCAAGTCTCTTTAATTCGCTTGCTATAAAGAAATGTTCGAACGGAGTCGTAACCGAATCGGTTTCGTCAACCGAAACCTCAATTTCGCTTGGTACGGAAGAATAATTATTCACGATATAATCCGACATCTTCTTAATATGTGCCAGCGCCTTTCCGTATTTTACCAGAGCTTTCAGTACATCAAGCCTGTTCGCTTTTATTTCAAAATCGGAAGTAATCTTAAAATTTTTACCAGTATATCGTCCTTCCAGAGAAGCAAGGGTATCTTTTAAGTCATTCCACGGTAAATTTTCAGCGTTCTTTAACAGGACGCTTTCCTGCAAATTGTCCGCTTCGTTTACGACATGCTCGCCCGGATCAAACGTAAAGGTTTTAAACCCGGCATTCATCAGCATATCGATATCCTCTGTAGTTTTAAGATGATCGGCATCGGCTCCGAACCCGCTTTTATATCCCTCCTGAAATACCGCCCAAACTGCGGCATCCCTTACTTCATACGGTATCCTTTGAGTCCTTGTAAGTTCCCGGACGGATTGCTGTGCGAATATTGGGACAAAATCATATCCCTCCAAAGCCCTAATATGCCCTGCATTAGCAAGCCCCAGCCTATCTCCGAATCCGAACGAATTTACCAGTCCGATTACTTTAGGCCGCGTGAATTCAAAATATTTTTGCAGAACCTCTGAATTTTTTTTATTTAACGGACATTTTTTTATTACTTTCGCATCCTCTATTAAAGAATTTTCAAGATTTATTCCTTCAAATTCCTGCATTAATTTATTTCCGTTTTCTCCGGAGAGCAGAAAAAGGCTTTTGTCATTCCCAACAGTACCTATGATAAATGAAACGCCGTTTTTTTCATTATAAGACCTTGGATAATATTTTATTTTGTAACTTTGGGCTATCCCAAGATCGATCTTTTGATTATTCCTGCCGGCTTTTCGTGAATCCTCTCTTAAATTGAATAAATTCATTTCTTTACCTTTTATTTTAAGGAATTATTTAATAATTGTTTTTACATGCAATATTTGATCATATTTGACATTTTTTTCATATTTAAACTCGACTTAATTGTTTACTTTATCGATAACTTAAGTTGTAAAAAATTACTAAAATTGTCAAGCATTTTTACAATTTTATTTGTAAATATTTACGATTTGAATCAATTCGAGTTTAAAATTTGACGGCCTGATCCTTCAACACCTTGAGGGATGAAACTTTCCGAAAATGCCCTAAATTAAATACTACTGAAACTCCCGATTATCTCGGCAGCTAAAATCGGAAAAAGATACTTCCGATAATACTTGCTTTTCTTTGAATATTTTATAAATAATGTATTAAGAATTTAATATTTATGAGACAATTTATAAAAAATATTATTCTGGGCTTTACGGCCCTGCTGTATCTTTCGGTTTCGACTTTCCTGCTGCTGCAGACTTTTTCACCCCGGAGCTTTTATACCGTTCTAATGATTTCGGAATCAACCGGCGAACCTTTACCGGCGGGAACTAAAATTTGGATACAAAGAAATCATATTCCGTTAACCGTCAAAGTTACCGGCATAACGGCAATGTTTGTAGACGGTTTTACTCTTAACGAACCTGAATACCGGATTTCCCCTTTGCTGATTGTTCCCGAACAATATTGTTTCCCTGAATTCAGACAAAAAATTTCGAATAAATCCCCTCCTAATTTTTCATTTAGTTAAATGTAATATATCGGATTCAAACAATTACGAATTAGAGGATTATGATGAATCCGATATCCTAATGTAAATAATAATTTTATGCCTGAAATTTAAAGAGGAAATAATGAACACTTCATTCAATAAATCAGGAGGTCCGCAAACTAATTTACCGTGGCAGTTTATTGCTATGGTCGGATCTATCGGAATTGGTGCTTTAATAATGATATTAATGCTCCTGGAAATTCTTTGAATATATAGAAGGAACTGCAATGGGACTTCATGCCGAAGGAACAATTTTTTTAATTATTGCATGGGGATCCGTTTTCTTTTTATTGATTTACTGCTACAAAAAAGTACTTAACGGCAACGGAAAACAGAATAAAAAGGAATAGGAGAAAACGGAGCGGAATCAGTTTGCAGTAAATTTATATCAGGTGTTCCAGGGGCAGTTGAAATAGTCTGATAGAATCGTCGTCCCTTTTAACCTGTTCGTTTAGTTTCTTAATTCCGGTTATCAGGTTATCAAGTATATTGTCCTCCTGGAAAGCAATCATTCTAACTACATTGAATCCCGGAAAAGTTCTGGTTCCGAGATGTGCGTCCGAGCTGTGTCCCTTCCCTTTTACGTTCTCCCATTCGGTATAAAAGTCAATCTGAAGTTCCTCCATAAGAAAAGAAACCCGGTCTTCCAGAATATCATGCTAAACTAAAAATATTATCTTCATATTTCCCTCGATCTTCTATATTCTTTGGTTATAAAACATCCTTAACTTTTTTTCCCCCGGATCTTCTGAATATTTTCTTAAATGAGTTTAAAGTTTTGGAGACCGATAAATCGTCCAGGATTGAATAAACGACAGGCACTATGAAAAGGGTCAATAAGCTAGACGTAATTAATCCTCCGATAACGGCCTGCCCCATCGGAGATCTGAATTCGGAACCTTCACCTAAAGCAAGCGCTACGGGCATCATTCCGAAAATCATGGCGAAAGTAGTCATCAAAATGGGCCGAAGTCGTGTGGGTCCGGCCGTAAGAAGGGCGTCGAACCTTGACATACCCCGGCCTCGCAAAACGTTGGTATAGTCTACAAGCAGAATTCCGTTCTTGGTGACAAGTCCCATCAACATTATTATGCCGATTAACGAGACAACTGACATAGAGCTTTTAAAAACCAGCAGCGCCAGTACTGCGCCTATAATCGACATAGGCAATGCCAGCATTATAGAGAACGGATGTACAAAACTTTCGAATTGTGCGGCGAGTACAATATATACGAAAACAATGGCAAGCATTAAAGACACAAGTATATTCCCGAAAGATTCCGCCTGCTGTTTTCCTTCTCCCACTATGCTTACTGTGTACCCGGGATCAAGCTTTACATTTTTTACGCGCGACATAATATCGCCCAAAGCATCGCCTAACAGGCAGTTGGAAAGGTTTGCGTCTATCCGTATTTCTTTTTGCCTGGCATATCTTATAATTTGGGATGGGCCTGTTCCCTGCTGAACGGAAGCTACATAAGTGGCAGGAATCATTATTGCACTTCCGTCCGCGCCGTTTTTATTTGTCTTCAACATAATGTCCGATATATCGGAAATGTTGGACCTGTAATTTTCCTGAAGCCTTACCCTTACATCGTATTGCTCGTCGCCTTCCTGGTACTGCGTTGCTACTACTCCGTCTACCATCGAACGTACGGTTGAAGCTATAAGATAAGGATTTACCCCGAGGTCTGATGCCTTTTCGCGGTCAATTAAAAGCCTTACTTCAGGCTTGGAAGTTTCAAGACTGTTTTCAACGTCCACGCATCCTTTGGTGCTTCTGACTATGCCTTCGACCTTGTCAGCGATCCCGCTGAGTTTGTTTATATCTTCTCCCCTAATACTGAGCGTTACGGGTTTTTGGCTCCCGCCGGGTCCGCCTGGTATCTGAAATCCGATATTGGCACCGGCAATGTATTTTACGTCGCTTCTCAATATATTCATCAATTGCTTATCGCTGCGGTTTCTCTCTTTTTTATTAACGAGTTTCACCAAAATATTGGCCGTTGTTACGGGATTATTTCCGCCGCCTATTGTTGTAAGAACTGTTTTCACTTCACTATACCGTTGTAAGTTTTTCTCGATCCGGGAACAGATATAACTAGTCTGATCCAGCGAACTCCCGGGCGCGGCTTTTACTACTATCGTAAATTCATTCTCGTCCGTATCCGGGAAAAACTGCGAACCCAGCATTCCCATAAGCATAAAGCTTGTTAAAAATATTATGACGGAGACTGTTACAACCGTTTTTCTGTGATTAAGAGACCATTTAAGCGCCGTTTTATATTTCTCGCTGAGAATCTTAAAAATACCGTTAAAATAAAGCAGCATCTTTTGGAGGATATTTCCTTCAGCCGATAAAATCTCGTCTTCCCTTTTTAACCATTTTGACGACAGCATCGGCGTTAGAGTAAATGCGACAAACAGAGAAACGAGTACCGCTGCCGAAATAGTAATACCGAATTGATAAAAGAATCTTCCCACGATACCGGGCATGAATGCGACGGGAACAAATACCGCGACAATTGTAAATGTCGTTGCCATTACGGCGAGCCCTATTTCCTGGGTTGCGGATTTTGCCGCTTCCAAAGGAGTTTCTCCCTGGTCCATATGCCTGTAAATATTTTCTATGACGACTATGGCATCGTCGATCAGCAGGCCGACCGCCAGAGACAAGGCCAGAAGCGACATCATATTAAGAGTAAAACCCAGAGCGTACATTATAATAAAACTGGCGATAATGGAGGATGGCAACGCAAGCGCGCTAATTACCGTAGCCCTCATATTAGCCAGGAACAAAAATATGACTATAACCGCCAGCAATCCGCCGTAAATAATATCGAAAAGGACATCGTTAATGGAATCTTTAATAAATACGCTGTTATCCTGCGCCAAAAATAATTTTATACCGGGAGGCAGTTCCGTCTTAAGATTTTCGATTTGCCTGCTGACGTCCTCTGCAACCCTTACGGTGTTGCTTCCAGACTGTTTAATAACATTTAGACCGACAGCATAATTTCCGTTTACCCTGGTCAGACTTGTTTTTTCCTTAATCCCGTCGGTTACCGTCGCTAGATCAGAAAGGTATATTATTTTACCTCTAGGCCTGGCGACAATCACTTTATTAAAATCGCTTACGTTGCGGAATTTACCCATGGTTCTCAGCAAAAGCTGCCGCGATCCTTCTATCAAATTGCCGCCGGGGATTTCTACGTTGGAAGCACCGACATTTTGAACCACGTCCTGAATTGAAAGGTTATATGCCTTTAACCGTGCTGCGTCTACGGCAATGTTTATTTCTCTTTCCGCGCCCCCGATAAGATCGACCGAACCAACTCCGGGAATATTCTCGATTCTTTTCTTCACGACGTCTTTGGCATAAGCGGTAACTTCCTTCTCGGATCTGTCTCCGGATACTGTAATGGACATAATGGGCAGACTGGCCGGATCGTATCTCTGTATCAAAGGCTCCTCTATATCGTCAGGGAGATCGTCCCTTATTGCAGCCAGCTTTTCACGCACGTCCTGTGCAGCGGTTTTGCTGTCTATTTCGAGTTTAAAAGCTATTACAACTATAGATACGTTCTCTCTTGAATAAGACTGTATTTCGTCAACGCCTTCTATCGGGTTTACCGCGTCTTCTATTTTTTTAGTAACATCGGTTTCGATTTGTTCGGGCCCCGCACCGGGCAATACGGTTGTAATGATAACATACGGTATATCTACGTTCGGGTACAAGTCGACATTTAACTTTAAAAAAGAGAACAAGCCCAAAACGATTAGCGACATTATCAACATAGTCGCGAATACGGGTCTTTGTATGGAAACATCTGCTAATTTCATACACTGCCTTAAATTATTATTTTTCCCGGACGGTACATTATTCGGTTATATGCACAAAACTGCCCTGCTTAAGATTGTTCATCCCCAGCGTCACAACTGTTTCGCCTTCTTTTAGTCCCTCCAATATTTCGGTAAAATTACCGTCGTTTAAGCCTGTTTTAACCGTTCGTAGAACGGCTTTTCCGCCGTTGATTATGTAAAGGGCAGTGGAGTTTTGAGCATTTATCAGAGAGATGTTCGGAACCGAAATAACGTTAAGATGTCTTTGCAAAACGACATCAACACGGCAGAACATTCCGGGTTTAAACCAGAGGTCGGGCGTATTCGTGAAAATCGCCTTCAAATCAAAACTCCTTGACTGGATCTCGGCCGATTTTGAAATCTGGATAATAACTCCTTTCCTTGTTTCATCGGGCTTAATTTCGGAATAGACCAGCGCTTCCTGGCCCACTGCAAAGTTAGGCAGATCGCCTTCCCCCACACTGAAAATTACTTTCATTTTTTTTATACCGGCAATAGTCATAAGCGGAATCCCGGGTACCGATAAATCGCCGATATTAGAATTAACCGCAGTTACTATTCCGTTTACCGGCGCGGTTAAATCCACCGCGGCTTTCGCGGCATCGAAATTCGCTTTAGCTATTTCGTAGGACGTTTTTACGCCGTCGAGCATTTGTTGGGAAACTGCGCCTGCTTCGAACAACGAATTCATCCGGTTAAGATCCTTCTCCGCGTTAAGGTAACCGGCCTGCGCCTGATAATATTGAGACGTGACGCCGGATTTATCCAAGGTAATAACTAATTCGCCCAAGATTACGGAATCACCGACTTTTACTTTTATGCCGGTTATTCTTTCGGAGATCTTTGAAACAATATTAGCCTGATTTTCACCCTCCAGTGTTCCGGTATACGTTTTTACCAGTTTAATCTCACCCGGTCTTACTTGCATTGCTTTCACGGCAACCGTGTCGAGAAACAGGGGATCGGATTTTTTTGCATCCACGTTCGATTTGTTGCCGCAATTAAAAACAGGTAACACGGAAAGGGCAAAGAGTAAGAAAAGACAAAACGATTTAAAATATTTTTTTAAAGTCATGTTGGGATGTAACTCCTTAGATTATTTTAATTGTTTTTACCTACGGCATACTCCCAATCGGCTTCGGCAACCAGATAATCGAATATAGCCTGGGAATAATTCGTCTGCGCAATCAGATGAGCAGCCTGCGTATCTATTACCTCCAACTGCGTACCGACGCCGCTCTTATACCGGGTTTCAGCAATCTTTAATGCCTTCTCCGCCTGCCGAAGGCTTTTTTCCTGAGCGGTTATTTTTTTTTCAGCTTCCTCCATTTTCATTTCCGACTGGCGGATCTGAACTTTCAGTCCCTCTTCCAATTTTCTCAGACCGAGACCGACCTTTTCTTTATCTATTATAGATTGCTGAACCCTTGCGTTTCTGCCGAATCCGTCGAACAGCGTATAATTTAATTGCAGCCCTACCATAAACGTCTGCACCCATTTGTATTTATTAAAACGGTAGGTATTATCCTGAGTTTGATAATCGTATTGACCGAAGAACGCAAGCGTCGGGAAATAATCGGCTCGCTGTATGGTTATATTCTTTTCCAGCAGCGATTCCTGGATCCTTAATTGTTTTACAAGCGGATTATTTTGCAGCGCACCGGCGTCCGCTTCTTGCATAACCTCCGTTTCGATTTTTTTCATCTTAAATTCCCCCTCAACTTCAATTGGTATTTCAATATCGATAGCCAAAATGTTTTTAAGGGTTATCATCGAGAGTTCATAATTATTCTGAGCCTGAATTAAAAAGGGTTTAACATTGGCCGCCTGCACCTCCGACCTTAGAAAATCATATTCGGACGCCGCCCCCTGTTTATATAAAGCGGAAACATTATCGTAATTGGCTAGCGCGGCATTAAAATTCTGCCGGGCAACTTCTACCAGCTGCTTCATCAACAGAATCGTATAAAATGTTTTTTTAACGGCAAGAATTATTTGCCGGTCGGTAGCTTTTTTACCCGTTGATGCATAGTCGGCATATTGGCCAGCAATCTTAATAGCCGTATTTACTTTTTGGCTGTACAAAACCTGGCTTATCGTAAGTGCGGCGTCGTAGCTGTTCTTGGAGCCCAATTCTAAAGTTTGAGTCTGGGAAGAAGGATTAAACGCGGTATTGGGAGGCAAAAACAAAACAGGCAGTTTAATATTTCTAAGGTAGGTTCCCTGAAAATCAATCCTCGGGAAAGCATTTGCATAAGCTTCATCGATTTGTCCCTGCGCTTTTTGTACGTCTTTCGAAGAAAGTTTTATATCCCAATTATTTTCGAGTGCTTTGGATATTGCGTCCTCCAAAGTAAGATGCAGGGTATCTTTATTCTGGGCTACAACTACACAGGAAGAGAAGGATATTATAAACAGCAGCTTTCTACAGAATGCAAGTTTCATAAACACCCCGTTTAATTTAAACAATCGTAGAAAACAGGCCTAAATATAACCAATTTCCGGCAAACGGTCTAAGGCTTCTATGTATGAAGGAAAGGATTTACAATTTTTTCAAATAATCGTCAATAGCGGAGGCGGCTTTTCTGCCGGCGCCCATCGCTAAAATAACGGTAGCTCCGCCGGTAACAATGTCTCCGCCGGCAAAAACTCCCTGCTTTGAAGTTTTCATCGTGTTCTCATCGACAACTATATTGCCCCATTTATTATATTGCAAATCCGGAGTAGTTTTTTGAATAATAGGGTTTGAACCGTTTCCTATGGCTATAACAGCCATATCTATATCAATAACGTATTCAGAACCCTTAATCGGGACGGGTCTTCTTCTTCCCGAAGAATCCGG
>JBJKOY010000260.1:0-11536 GCA_046706945.1 Ignavibacteriaceae bacterium
AAACTACGGGTCAATTTAGGTATCATTAACTATTATCCGAAGAAGAAAGTTCTAAAATTATTTGATAACTATTCGTTTTCCGAACCTTAGTAGTAAAACCGAATGCCCCCTTGATTTAACCTTATTAGCTTATTTTTAAAAATAAAAAATGTTTATTACGGCATCCGATTAATTAAAGACAAGGGGATTATTTTGAATTCGGGATAGAATCTTTTCAAAACATTTAATTTATCAAACTAATTCACTCTTTTAAAATTATTTTGGACAGCTCTGGTGAATTCTCAACATTAGTTAATTGTAAAGCTTTGTGAGCTTTAAAAGATTATTCCGGTTTCCAAAGGAATGACTATTTTATTTTTAAGCACCGCACGGTATGTCAGACCCTGAATCAAGGTTAATTGAAATCTGCATGAAATCAAAAGGACAAAAATATAATTATATTGATTTCTTTCAACGCCCTCCTCATATTATATTATGAAAATATTAAAATATTATATTCTCTTATTTCTATTACTTGCACAGGCAGATGATCTTATCGCACAAGAAAAATTAAGCTTTGAATTATTCACAGGCATGCCGTATAATATTCCTCTCCAGCTTAATATCTCTCAAAGCGGCGAAACCGATTTGCATTTGATCGCAAAGTTTGATTCGGAACCTTTTACGATTCCCATCTTCTGGGTTTGGCGGATAAGTTACTGGAACCGCAGTACTGCATGGGAATTTGAAGCCGTACATCATAAGATTTTTCTTAAAAATAGACCTCCCGAAGTTCAGGAATTCTCCGTATCTCACGGCCTTAATCTTATTACAATTAATAGAGCCTGGAAATATTCCGAATTTATTTTCAGAATCGGTGCTGGAATTGCAATTGCACATCCCGAAACTTCGGTAAGAAATAAAACATTACCTGAAGACGGAGGAATTTTTAAGTGGGGATATTACTGGGCCGGTCCCGCTCTTCTTATCTCCGCCGGTAAAGATTTCTCCGTCACCGATGAACTTTACTTAACATGCGAGGCTAGGATTAATTCGACTTATATAAATTTTCCTATCCAAGGCGGCAATGCAGATTTATATAATGTATCCGCACAACTTATATTTGGTGCCGGATTTGATTTTATAAAATTATAATTTTGAATTGAACTATTTAGGGGGGATCCGGACGGATTTATTTCGGCTTATATTAGGCTAGCTGATTGAGAAGTCTATTCTGGAGATTCAAATTAAGTTTTGTCCGGCTAAACGTTATGTATTTTGATTTCAGGAATGAAACTGTTTGCATCAGCCAGTATCTATTTCCCCTTATGGTACATGAAGCTTTAAACTTCTTCCAAAGCAAACTCTGTATTAACTTTAACTTTCATTTCTTCCAAATCGATAGGCTTGGTAGTAACATCGGCTTGATACTGCTTCCAGGTCTCTTCATCGAAAATATACATAATCTTGCCGGCTATCTCCGTTTGTCTGCTCGGCTCAAAAGATGTTTTAACATCCAGTGCATAAACCCTATGCATACCGAGTGCAACAATATCGGCAAGCATCACCGGGAAATTTGTCTTGAACGGACGATTGACTGTTCTCGGTAGCCCTAAAAAAGCATGAAAACCTTTCGGATATTTCGAATAAATGCGCCATTCTCCGGAACTTAATTGGCTGTATTTTTCTATTATGCCGTCTTCATCGATATAAATTTTTCCTAATTCCATTTTTACTTGTTCAAACAGTGTATATACTTTGGACGTCGATGGTTTGAAAAAAGATAATTTACGCTCAAATAATTTGTAAAAGACACCGCTTTCATATTCCCTGCGATTCTTCGCAAACAGCTTTCTTTCGGCTCTATCTGTCATATTATATGCTAGGCACATATCACCCTTCTATTCTCTATAACTTGTAATTATTAATTCTTTCCCGGTTTTCTCACTACCAGGATATTTTGATTTACGAGGATAAAATAAAGTCTTCGAAATTTAAAGATGGTGATATCGGTCTCAATTCAGGGATATTTCGGTTAATACAGTAAAAATTTGCTCTTTTTTCTAATTTTTTTTGGCTATGCACTTTTTCCTATGCGGTAGTTCAAGAATGTATGGTTAAGAATTTCCCTTATTTTAATAATAGCATATCTTATGGAAGATTTTGTCAGTACGTTGCCGCTTAGCTGACGCCTTGGATTATTTAATAAACTCAACAAACGCAAAAATGCCGGATACATTGCGGCATCCGGTTGGTTTGCTTTTTATACCGTCTTTTCTACAGACCGGTAATTTTATAAGTTGCAATAACCAAAAGCTGGCTCAAAATACTTACGGTAAAAAAATAACCGTTCTGTTTTAAATCGATCTTGAGTTTATAACTCGCTCTTATAACAATTAAAAGCAATATTAAAAGAACAATTATTCCTATTGTATATGTACCGCGCCCCATAATTGCAGATATCCTTGCTTCATCTTGTTGATTAAATCCTCCAAAACCGAGAGAAAAGAAACGAAGTACAAATTGAAAGAATATAACCGGATAGGCATATATCACTGAACGTTTCTCTAAAACCAATAGAGCAATTACAGCTAACAATATGGTAAATGCAGGTCCGCCGATACTTACATATAGATTATTGCTTTGGTCTAAATAATGTCCTCCTTTAGGCCAGACATAATTTAGACTATATATCATATCATTCCCTAATAATTCTCCGACTACCCAATGACCGAATTCATGGAATAGATAAGAGAAATAAGCTATAGGAATAAACAATAAATAAAGTTTTACTAATCTTTTTTTATCTATTGTCATACAAGAGCCATCGCAGGAATTTAATTCTTTTTTACTTTATAATTCTTCGCCGTCCGGTATACCGGCAATAGTCAGATTACCGCCAAAATTTGTCTGGGCCGGCACTCCAACCGTTTAGCCCCCACTTTTCTTCGGTAAAATGCGGGAAGATGTTCCGGTTCCGCCTTTATAACCAAAACAAATCGCACCGGCCCCGACGGAACCTTCTTCTACGCGGCCGGATGCCGCATTGTATATTGCTTCAATTGCAATTTACTTAGTCAAACATCTTCCCCGGATAATGATGATTAAATAACAGTTAGTTCTCTCTCCCTTTTGATTGAGGTAAAAGGATGATATCACGCAAAGCGGTCCGGGAATGCCGATTTACGGAACCCCGACAGCCTGCTGCATCCGGACCGGTTTATTGAGGGCCTGACACCTCATTATTTCTTTTTGGTCATATTCTGCAGTATACCCTTAAGCTTATCCAGTTCCTGGCCGTAGTTTGCCCAGTCGCCTTTCTTCATATAATCCAAAGCCTTATTGTAATGGTTCAGCGCCTCCTGTGCCATGCCGGAAAGCGGTCCTGTCGGCATACCGCGTAGGGCCTCCTGCGTCTGTACGGTAGAAACGGTATCCGCGGAAAACACGGCCCGCAGGGCATCGTCAAGGTTATCGCGCATCTGCAGTTTATCTCCGAGGGAAACGATGACACGCTTTAATTCAGGCATCTTGCTTTGTTCCGACTGTAGGTAAACGGGCTCGACATATAGGAAAGAATGCTCGATAGGGATAACGAGCAAATTCCCCCGGATTACGCTTGACCCCATCTGATTCCAGAGCGTCAGCTCGGAAGAGATATCGGGTTTCTGGTTTATACGGGCATCGATTTGCAGCGGACCGTAAATCAACATTCTCTTCGAGAGACGGTACTCAAGCAATTGTCCGTAGTTGCTGCCGTCGCACCGAGCGCACAGCCAGCCCACCATATTGTTCTTGTTCGACGGCGTGAAAGGCACCATCAGAATAAACTCCTCCGATTTGGTGTCCGGAAGCCTCATTATAATGTAATAAGGAAGCATCTGCTGCTCCTCCTGGTGGTAAACCTCGTTCGGCAGACTCCATAAATCTTCCTGGTTATAGAAAACCTGCGGGTTCGTCATGTGGAACGTCCTGAACATTTCTGCCTGTATCTGGAATAGATCCGTTGGATAACGTATATGCGCTCTCAGAAATTCAGGCATCTCGCTAATGGGCTTAAATAGGCTCGGAAAGATTTTCTCGTAAGTCCGGATTATAGGGTCCGAAGGATCTTCGACATAATAGGAAACGGTTCCGTTATAAGCATCGGTAACTACCTTTACGGAATTCCGGATGTAGTTGATTCCCCCGTAGTTAAGGTTCCCGTAAAAAGGCTGCGAGTAAGGAAACATGCTCGAGGTGGTATAGGCGTCATGAATCCAGTACAACTTGCCGTCCTCGCCTACTACCAGGTAGGGATCGGAATCATACGACAGGAAAGGTGCAATCGTATTATCACGGTCGGTAATGATTCTATGAAACATGATACGGCTCTCGTTTGTCAGGTATCCGGTAAGCAGGATGTTTATATCCGAAAATTTCCACGCGTATACAAGCCTGCGGAATATATTGGAAAGTCGGACGCCGCCTGTTCCATGGTAGGAGGTATACACATCCTGGCTGCCGCTCGGGTAATCGAACTCTTTGGTTTCGGTGTTGACAAGGACATACTGACTGGTTTGCTCGCCATAATAAATTTCCGGCCGGGTAATGGATAAAACGTTCGAGCTGGGAGGAATGTTCTGCACAATGAGATTCGGCATGCCGTTTTCCGCGATCTCATTTACAGGGCTCATTACCAGGCCGTATCCGTGAGTATATTTCATATGGATGTTGAGCCATGTCTGCGCGCGGGAAGGAAGCTCCGAAGCAGGCAATTCCCTGGCGGCGAGAGCCACCTCCATATACTTCCCCTTGAAATGATACCGGTCCACATCCACATATTGGAAATTGTAGTAAAGACGGATTTCCTGCAATTGCCTGTAAGTCTCGATCAACGGCCGGGTATCCCACAGCCTGATATTATGGATTGTGGAGTCGTTCGCTTTCATATCGGCATAGGTCATGGGCTGCCCCACCGGGAAAGGTTTTTCTTCGACCTTATTCAAACCAAACGCCATACGTGTGAATTTTATATTGTTGAGTATATAGGGTGTTTCCTTTGTCAACTCGGTGGGCTTGACAGCATATTGTTCGAACAGGGGAGGATAAATCCAGGAAAAACATATGAGTACCACAAAATAGACCCCGATGGAATAGAGAAGGAATTTCCATTTGTTAAGGATAGGCATAAGGAAAAAAAGGATCGCCACAATCAAGGCCAGCATTAATACGGTCCAGTAGGCAGGAATCTGCGCATGGACATCGGCGTAGGAGGCGCCGTATGCTACGCCCGTACTCGAATACAGCAGCCCGTAGAGATTCAGCCTGAAAACCAGCGCGATCCCCAGAAAAAACAAACCGCCCATTACCGCCAGGTGAGAACGGGCTTTCTGATTGATGTAGAAGCGGTTTTCCTGAACGCCGATTGACCGGTCCATAAAGTAGGAGGCAGCGACCATTATGAAAACAATGATTACCGAAAACAAATACCATCCCTGGATAAAATAGTAGAGCGGCAGATGGAAGACATAAAATCCCGCATCTTTTGAAAAAATCGGATCGGCAATCCCGAACTTGGAAGCATGCAGAAACTGTAAAAATGTTTGCCACGAGCCGGATGCCTGCGAGCCCATGATATATGAAAAAAACAGGATAATGCCCGCCCAAGAATATTTGGAGTATTTATTACTGAAAACAATATCAAAAGGTTTGGTGGGTTGGTCGGCGGAAAGCACTTTCAATGAGCGGGTATAGCGCCCGCGGCTTCTTGCAATGTAAATATTCCCCCATGCAAAGATTCCGAATATGAAGGCAAATGCCAGGAATAACAGGATCTTTGCCCACAGGATCGTGGTAAATATTGCTCCGAAACCCATATGCCGGAACCACAGCCAGTCGCCGTAATAATCGACAAAAACCGAAAGCACCATCAACAGTGCTATAAACAGAACGACAAATGAGACAATTGCCGATTTTGTTTTCATAATAGACCTCCTTGTTTTCTGATTCCCCTTTCCTTCTCTTAATTTAATTTATTATGACCGGTTTGCCGTTTTTTGCAACGCTATTCCGGCAATGCCGTAAAGCTGCGTTTTATCCTCCGCCGAACCCGGTACTATAACGATCGTTAATTTTTGTTTCAAAACTTCATAGAGCATATTAATCTTATGGCAGTCTGGTAGCCGACTTCATCCGGGGGTAGCCTTCTCTAGTCCGGAACTTTCCGGAAATGAACTGCTTCTGCGTCTGCCGTCCAAGTATCATTAAACAAAGTCTTCTCTGCTTTGAAAGATGATGCGATCACCCGGGTGTTACCCCAGTATGGTTAGCGTCGATGATAGGGATAATTAAAAACAGTCCCGGTCCTTTTAAGGAGGGGAATTTTCCTAAGCGCAATATGACCACCGTTCCCGTTGATGCGCAACTTTAATTGCGGGAGAACCAAAGAGAGCGACATTAAAAGCAAAGACTCCGATCAAGACACCTTATGTATTAATTTCATCACTGTAAGCGGCAAAAGCTGTTTGCACGCCGATGCCGGAAATTATAGTGAAAATCAATGCCGCAAAAGAACCGCTTTTTACATATTAATTACCTCAATAATTTCCTAACAAGCATTTAAATATCGTAATTTATTACTCCAGAACCTACTATAGGACCTATTTTATAACTTACTCTTGATCTTGGACGCATTTTTAAAATTCAAGACGGCAACTGTCCCGAATGGTATTGTGATTCTTTTAATATGTGAATACGGCGGGAAATTAAACTTTTCTTCACCTTAGGCCGGGTACGCGGAGAGTCCCCTCCATTTTTTTTCTCTCGCTTTTGAAAGCAAACTTTCGGCGCCGGACGATGAGGATTCACCTCCGGTGCTCCCCAATGGTGAGACACTAAAGCATAAGGTATTATAAATATTTTAATTCGGCAACAACGGATAAGGATATAAGAATAACAACCCGGGATTCCGGTACATGCAGAGGATTCTTACGGTATAAGAATAACGGAGAGATTAAGAATGGCAATATTAGTTGAGGCAAACGTAATAGTGGTTAAGATAGAAGCAATTGAGAGCAGATTTCCGGGAGGCTCAATAACCTTCCGTGTATCTGGGTATGGCTCTTTTATAGGAGGAGGAAGAGAATTGTAATGCCTTTAACCTTAGCAGTGAGTGCTGAGCCTAGTTACTTTGAACCCGCCGCGGCGGGCCGAAACATGGCAATAACACCTGTGATATTTGAAAACCCTGGGCGTGATTGAGCGGTCGGGTACCAACGCATGGTTATAAACCTTTTTATTAAAATGTGTTTATTTTTATGGGAATGTCGTTAGTTAATTTTAAAAAGTCTTTAAAATTTAACGTTAGTATTTCATCTGCTTTAGCTTTCAAAGCACATTCAACGATTATGGCGTCATAAACTATTCCGCCGGAGAGACTTAAAGCACTCATTCTTTTTATAATTTTGAAATATTCCTTATCAGTAAGGTAAATAGTTTTTGCAATGCCCTTGATATTATTATCTATCAATTGCTTCGCTATCTCTGGGCTAATTCTCGGTTTGAAAGGGGCAATTGTTAAAACACTGTAAATCTCCAATAGTGAATGAGAAGATACCAATAGATTAAATTCCTTGTTTTTCGCTTTCATCAAGGATGATATTGCATGTTTATGTTTTGGATGCGATTCAACAAATGCGGCGATTAAAACGGAACTATCAAATAGGATCTGCAAATTTCCTACTCTCCTATTAATATTTTTTTCATTCTTCTATTTCTATCTGACTTAATTAGTTCACCTTTTTTGTCATCTAATCTTCCTGTAAACACAAGGATTCCATCTTTATCAACTATTGGGGCTTTTTCTTTAACCAATTCGATGACAATTCTTTTGCCGTCCTCTGAGATATTTAAATTTGTCTCAGCATTTATTCCCAAATGTTCTCGGAATTTTTTGGGGATAATCACTCTTCCAAACTTATCCAATGTAGTTACCATTTCATACTCTCTTTAGTTTGTTTTTGCCAAATTAATAATATTATTTGCCAATAACAATCCTAAGATTTATAAAGCGGCGCGTTTAACCCGGTTTATCCCGACTTGTCGGGACCGTCCGCATATCGCAAAGCGATCACAATGTGAGTGGCAATGCCAGAACAAGTTTGCTGAATAGAATTGAACTGCCAATAATCTTTGAATTGATTGCTAAGCCTAGGCACTTTGAACCCGCCGCGGCGGGCCGAAACGTGGCATTAACGCCAAGAATATTTGAAAACCCCGGACGCAAAAATCCTCCCGGCCTAAATGCTTCTTTATTAACATGTTTTTATTTATTATCTAAAAAGACCTCGTAATATAACTGCATCCAAATTATTTAGGCAGCTTTAATATCTTTCAATGCTTCCTGTATAATTATTTACATTAATGCATTAGCATCATCTTTTTTGTTTCATAATATTTCCCGGCTTGAAGACTATAGAAATAAATCCCGCTCGGTAAATTTGAAGCATCGAAAGTAATGAAGTGCATGCCCGGCAGTTGACTTATTTTAAGCAAATTCCTAACGGTACGCCCTAATATATCGTATACCGTAACGTTAACTTCCGACGTATTGGGGAGATAGTATTTGATTATTGTTGAAGGATTGAATGGGTTCGGATAGTTTTGATATAGAAAAAATTGACTCGGGCGATCATTGTTGGTTTGCTCAACGGAAGTTGTAGATTGTAAACTAACGAATACTGGGCCATCGCTTGTCCCGGCATAACAATAACCGCCCGGATCTATTCCGATCGAACTCACTGTAAGATTGGTGAGACCGGTATTCGCCTTTGTCCAAGTTAATCCTTCATTTGATGAAAGGAAGACCCCGTATCCCGTTCCCGCGAAAAGGACACCGTCGGAATTGATAGTTAATTGATTTATTGTATCTCGAAAAGCTATATAGGTCCAATTAACACCGTCGTTGGTTGAACGGAAAATTCCACCGTTTAATGATGAAGCAAATAAATGTCCGTTCGGACCGATATCTATTCGACCGTTAGGTTCGTTTAATGAGTCGGCTTGTATTTTATCCCATGTATCGCCTAAATCCGACGAACGAAATAATCGTCCGTTGCTTGACTCCGCAAAGATATACTTATTTGAATATGCCAGACTAATGACAATATCATCTATAAACGTTCCCCCGACCTTTTCCCAAGTGATACCCGAATCTGCCGACCGGAATACTCCGTCATTAGTACCTACAAAAACATTTCCGCTTGAGTGGAAGATAGCAGTATTGTTGAAATTCCCCAATGCACTTATTCTCAACCATGTTTTCCCGGTATCGCTTGTCCTATAAACATCGCCGTCTGCTATTATAAGACCAATTCCGTCTTGTCCGAATACAATTAAATTAACGGAGCTGTTGGGAAAATTATAATTTTTAAACCAGCTAATACCATGATCGGTTGAATAAAATAGTCCGAAACTCGTACCTGCATAGACATTATCAAGCTTATCAAATCCAAAAGATCGGGTATAGACATCTGCAAGTCCGGCATTTATCTGTCTCCAGTTGATTCCGTTATCCGTAGATCTATAAAACCCGTCACTCGTTCCTACATAAACCATACCTTTCGAGTTTGATGAAATTGAATTCACAATTAAACTTCCGAAACCATTTGAAGATTTATACCAGGTCTTCCCGGTATTTGTCGAAAAATATAGGCCTCCTCCGTATGTCCCGGCAAGTAAGTATCCGTTAACGGTAATGTTAATTGTACTTATATTGAAATTATCTAATCCGGCATTTTCTTGGGTCCATGTTTGACCGTCGTCTGTTGATTTTTCTATACCGCCGCCGAATGAACCCGCAAATAATGTACCTTCTGTATTAATAGTCAATGAATAGAACGGTGGAGATATTGGCATTAAATTCTGTTTTGTCCAGTTAATACCTCCGTCTAAGGATAGAAGTATATCATTGCCGGTACAAGCAAAAATACGGTTCCGTCCGTCAATATGCATTGTTACGATTGATATATTTACATGACCGCTGTCAGATGAAGTCCAATTCTCCCCGTCGTTTGTTGAACGAAATATCCCTCCGTGTCCGTTTTCTTCGTATAATCCGGCAATAATATCTCCGCCGGCTGTAATGCAGAAGGAGCTAAAATATATTTCGGTTCCGGTAATAGGCCCTAAAGTAAATACTTGTTGCCAAGTTTTCCCCAAATCCGTAGATTTTAAGATGTCGGTACCGTTTCCTAAGAAAACCGAACTACCTTTTATTACAATTGTGGAAGTTGAGTGTACTGGTTCTCTCTCCCAGCTTAATCCGGCATCGGTAGAACGCAAAAGACTTTGATCGTCATACGCTAGAATGTTATTGACTGAATCGCAAACAATAGCATAAATAGTATGGAAATTCGGTCCATTAGTGTTTCGCCAAAAAGGTGTCTGTGCAATTTCTTCACCAAATAGAAATAATAATATCATGAAAATTTTTAATTTCATTTAAACTCTCATTCGCATAAGAAAATTTGTTGAAATGGTTAAAAAGCCATCATAATGCATTTGACACGCCACTACTATTAATGCGTAATTAATGATTAGCTTTTATCTTTAAACCGGATATCAGATTTTTAAATAACTTGCGTTACGTAAGTCCCATAATGGCCATTGCATAATGGTTTTTACTCTCCATTTTTTGATTTCTGCAAAACGATGGCATCTCTCAAAAAAATGAGAAGCATGTATTTATTTCAGTAAGTAGTTATTATTGGACCCCCATAGAAGAAAAATCATAGGTGCGGCTAATTGTGGCTACCGGTATCGATTTCTTATCAATTCGTTGAATAATCTATGTAAAATAACGTCTTTTTTCAAGAAAAAAGTTTCAAAAAAAATCTCTTTTCGTTTTCTATCTTCAGCACCGTCATATATTGCCGGATTTTTCTCGCTCATTGAATTCCAAAGTTTCAAGCCCGGTAAAGGGCTCATTGGTTATCTGATATAATAACCGATTCTTTGAAATTTTATTCTAAAGAATTGTAGTTTCTTAATTGTCAGAGAATGTCGGTTATATTTTTTTTATTTTATAAAATTTTAAATCCCGGGCGGAAGGAAGGGATTCACCTGCGGTGATCCCATGGGGGAGACCCTAAGCAAAACGGCGCGCACGCACTTCGTGCGTTCGCAATTTTTATTTCTCTCGCTTACGAAAGCAAGCTTTCGACGCTCGATAAATAAAAATTGCTTCTCCCGCGCTATTTTGTTTGCGGAGAGAGAGGGATTCGAACCCTCGGTGGAGTTACCCCCACAACGGTTTTCGAGACCGTCCTATTCAACCGCTCTAGCATCTCTCCGGGTCTCATAAAAGTTTAGATGCAAATTTACCTATCATTTACTTCCGTGGCAAATTTTCCAGCTCTTTTTAGAGAATATTTTTTGTTATAAATAAGTATAATCTTTATATTTGAGCCCGAAATCAGGAAAGGTGCAGGAGTGGTTGAACTGGCACGCCTGGAGAGCGTGTGTACCTTTACGGGTACCGAGGGTTCGAATCCCTCCCTTTCCGCTCAATTCAATT
>JBJKOY010000261.1:0-35438 GCA_046706945.1 Ignavibacteriaceae bacterium
TCGAACGCGCTTTTGTTCATTTCATGGAACCTGTCGATAATGACCTTAGGCGAAACCTTTTCTTTATCCGCGCTTATCGTTATGGGAACGCCGTGTTCGTCGGAACCGCAGATAAAAACAATGTCGCTGCCTTTCAACCTCTGGTATTTTACGTATATATCCGCCGGAAGGTATGCTCCGCTCAGATGCCCCAGGTGTATCGGCCCGTTTGCATATGGCAGTGCCGCGGTTACGAGTATTTTCTGTTTTGACAATTTTGATCCGATTGATTTTTAAAATCGAACTTAAATATAACGATTTTTTACCTACTAATTAAAAACAAACCGGAAGTTTTAAGGATTAGACGGTTTTTTGGTGATGTGGGTTCTGAAAAAAAATTCTGGGTTGTTGTTTGTAACCATATTTTACTTGGAAATTCAAAAATCTCCTTCTCATTAAAGAGACTGCAAGTAATGCATCAAACAACAACCCCTTATATTATACGTTTCAAATATTATACCATATGATTCGTCGGCTCGCTGTGTAATCTTAGAAGCCACTTAATAACCGTTTTACGGTATATCTGTATTTATTATCGAAACGAACGCAAAAAAATTAAATAAGTGTTTTATTTTTATACTCGGGTTTATTAAAATCATACACAGGAAATCGGCTTTTCATAATTTTACCGGTTATATTCCGGTTTCCGCCGATTTTTTCTGTTTGGTTTGGATTTAAGAGACTACTTTTCCCGGTGCAGAATAAAATTTTAAAGGGAAAAATATGGATGTCTTAATTTTTAGAACAAATGCGGCAAATTTTGAAGATTACAGGGCAATAAAAAATTCGCTTTTCGCTATGCCTTTCATATATGAATGCACGATAGATCTAGAGGATTGCGACAAGGTACTGAGAGTAGTTACTGAAAATATGCCGCCTGAAAATATAAAAATCAATTTGAAAAAATTGGGATATTTTTGCGAAGAATTGGAGGATTAAAAATTCAAGGAGTCTAAATGTGTTTTTCAAATAAAAAAATTAATAGAATTTTATTAAAAGGGTAAACATACAATGCAAGCGGAACATTATCATCAGAACAACAGAATAGCCCTCGGCTTAATACTTATTATTATAGGGATTCTGTTCTTTCTTAAAACTATCGGGTTTATTTTTTTCAGCGTATTCCATCTGGTATTCTCATTTCCTTTTATCGTATTCGCCATAGGCTTAATCATACTGATAAATTCAAGGAAAAAACTTTTCGGCATCTTCTTAACCCTGGTCGGAACCTTGATGCTTATACCCGAAGTTTTCCCGTCGGTAGTTATCGACAGCAACATAATCTTTGCCGTTTTTATAATAGGGGTCGGACTGGCGATTATCTTCAAAAAAAGGGATTATAAATACATACACAGTCACTATAGAAAAGAAGATATAAACTCGGATTTTATCGACGACGTATCCATCTTTTCAGGCGGGCATAAAACAATTATTGCGGAAAATTTCAAAGGCGGAAATATAACCGCAATCTTCGGAGGATCGAAAATCGATCTTACAAACTGTAAACTTGCGGAAGGCAACAATATTTTGGACGTCGTTACAATTTTCGGGGGCACAAGTTTAATAGTACCGAAAGACTGGAACGTTAATATAAACGTAATGCCTATATTCGGAGGCTTTTCAAGTAAAATAAGAAAAGATCCTTCCGAGCCCGTCGATATGACCAGGTCGTTGACAATTAAAGGAGTATCCATCTTCGGCGGTGGAGAAATAAAATCTTCGCAAGGCTATTACCAGGGTTATTGAAATGCAAAAAAATCCGATTCTGGAATCATGGAAAAACATCGCGGTTTATCTGAGTTTCTGGATTATCATCATAACCCTGAATTACCTTCTGCTGGTTTTCCATTTTAACTTAACATTTAAATCCGCTGTCCTGGACAGCACCGTATTCAATATCCTGCTGTGCGGCCTTGGATTGAGCTTCTGGTATACGGCCAGTTATATGCCTATCGAACAAAGCAGGCTTTCCGGAATAATGTCAAAACATATTCTTGCGGGTATTGTTGTATCCGCGTTATGGCTTTCGGCTGGTTATTTTATAATAACCGGTATCTTCGGCCGCAACGCGGATTTCAACACCTTCTTTAATTTAACTCTCGCATGGAGATTTGTAATCGGGATACTTTTTTATTACCTGACCATTTCTTTTTACTATATAATAATATATAACAGGAACCTGCACGAAAAAATATCATCGGAAATGGAACTGAAAAATTTGATTACGGAGACGGAGCTGAGATCGCTTAAGTTTCAAATAAATCCGCATTTTGTTTTTAACAGTCTTAATTCCATGAGCGCATTAACTACTATTTCCCCGGAACGGGCCAGGGAAATGATTCTTAAACTGGCGGACTTTCTTCGATTTACTCTTGCTACCAACAACAGGCAGACTAACTCTGTTAGCGAAGAATTAAGAAATATAAAGCTCTATCTCGATATAGAAAAAGTCAGGTTTGAAGACAAGTTCGAGTATTCGGAAGCAATAGACCCGGAATGCTCAAATTTCCAGATACCGACCATGATCCTTCAGCCGCTTTTTGAAAACGCCATTAAACATGCCGTTTACGAATCGCTCGAGAAGGTAACCTTGAAACTAAGCTGTAAGAAAATGAACAATTATATGGAAATATTGCTCGAGAACAATTACGAGCCCGGCGCCGAAAACAAAAAAGGCACGGGCACGGGATTAAAAAACATTAAAAAAAGACTTGAATTAATTTACAATCAGGACAATCTTCTCAGTGTGGAAAAAAACGGAAATATATTCGGGGTCAGGATCTATATACCTTTTTAACTTTTATAAACAACCGGGAAAAAAATGGGCAAACCTCGCGCTTTAATAATCGACGACGAATCCCTGGCAAGGGAAATTGTAAAAAAATACATTAATGATCACGGCGGATTGGAATTACTCGGAGAAAGTTCGAACGGTTTCGACGGATTAAAAAAGATTAATGACGACAAACCGGATATAATATTCCTGGATATCCAGATGCCGAAGATCAACGGGTTCGAAATGCTCGAACTGCTCGACGACCCACCGGTTGTTATTTTTACAACCGCTTTCGATCAATACGCTTTAAAAGCTTTCGAAGTAAATGCGGTGGATTATTTGTTAAAGCCCTTTTCTTTCGAAAGATTCGGCGAAGCCGTAGAGAAGGCTATGGTTTATTTGAAGAAAAAAGATGCTCAAAAGGAAAAAATAAAAGGTTTAATCGAACACCAGGAAAATTCCGCGGAATTCCTTAACAGGATAATTATTAAGGAAGGTTCGAAAATATCTATAATACCCGTTGAGAACGTAAAATGGTTCGAAGCCCAGGACGATTACGTAATGATACGTTCCGCGGAAGGAAAATTCTTAAAAGAAAAGACAATGAAATATTTCGAACAGCACCTGGATCCGACGCAGTTTGTCAGAATTCACAGGTCTTTTATAGTGGCCCTGACCAGAGTAAAGAAAATCGAGCTGCTGGAAAAGGAATCTTACCAGGTTTCGTTGGACGATAAAACAATTTTACCCATGAGTAAAAGCGGTTACGAAAGATTGAAAAAAATTATATAACGGTATCTGCTCCGAGCTTAAAGAGGATACTTGAAAACGACGATCACTTCTATATCACATTTTACTGAACTCGCCGCTTATTTATACAACGCAAAATTGAATCTTTAACCATCTGAGGGTAAATTTAAATTTAACCGGTGCGATAGATGGGATTTTTTGACGCACCTTTTTCAATATATTTAACCGGAGTTTAAACTGGGGAAGACTTCGGAAGATTGGAGATCTTCTTTTATATGAACGAAACTATTTTGATCGCCGACGACGAACCGGACATTAGGAATTCATTGACCGCGGTTCTGGAAAGCGAAGGCTACAAATGTACCGCCGTAGACAACGGCGAAGAGGCGCTGAAGAAAATTCAGGGAACCGATTTCGATGTAATATTAACCGACATTTTAATGCCCAAGCTTGACGGGATGAAGCTCCTGGATGCTGCGGTTAACTTGTCTCCGCAGACAGCGGTCGTAATAATGACGGCATACGGTTCCGTAGAGTCGGCCGTAGCCGCTTTAAGAAAAGGCGCGTCCGATTATTTACTGAAACCCCTGGAATTCGACGAAGTTATTATTAGAATCAAACAGCTTCTTAAACAAAAACAACTCCTGCTCGAAAACAAGATTCTTCGAAAACAGATCGACAGGCAGTATAATTTTAACAATATAATAGGCCAAAGCCGCGCGATGCAGAGGATCTACGGCCTCATTAAACAGGTAAGCGCCGCTCCTACCAACGTTTTGATCTCGGGACCTTCGGGCACCGGCAAGGAACTCGTTGCACGAGCAATACATAAAAACAGCGACAGAGCCGACAAACCTTTTATTCCGGTAAACTGCGGGGCTATTCCCGAAAATCTTTACGAATCAGAATTTTTCGGTTATAAAAAGGGCGCATTTACGGGGGCAAACACGGACCACGACGGACTTTTTAAATCCGCGAATTCGGGTACTATCTTCCTCGACGAGATTGCGGACCTTCCGGAAAGCGTTCAGGTCAAGCTGCTCCGCGTACTCCAGGAAAAAGAAATTAGACCGGTAGGTTCTTCCAATACTTTGAAAGTGGATGTCAGGATCCTCGCGGCAACAAATAAGGATCTGCTTAACGAGATAAAGGAAGACAGGTTCAGGGAAGATTTATACTACCGGCTGAACGTTGTCGAAATAAATCTGCCACCCTTATCTCAAAGGAAAGACGACATTCCGCTGCTTGTTGATTTTTTCGTCGACAGGTACAACCAGGAGCTTAAACGCAAAGTAAAAGGCGTAGAAAATTCGGTAATGAAAACATTTATGAATTACGAATGGAAAGGCAATCTTCGTGAACTGGAAAATATGATAGAAAGAGCGGTCCTGTTGTGCGATGGAGAATATATTACGTTAAACGAATTGCCGTCTCATTTAAATAATAAGGATAAAAAAAATGAGGATGAAATTCCTTCCAACCTGAACGAAGCTTTGAACCGTTACGAAAAAAAACATATCACCGAAATTTTAAACGGTACAAACTGGAACCGTTCCGAAGCCGCCAGAATCTTGGGAATAGATACTTCCACCTTGTACAGGAAAATGCAGAAGCTCGAAATAGAAATTCCCGCTTAACAGATATATTAGGAAAAAACAAACACCGGTATCGTCAGTATTCGTTAATTGAGGAAGTTCCGCAAATTGACACCGGTGTTTTTTATATATTCATATTATCTGCTTTAACCGCTCCGATATATCGCCTCTTTCTTATCTTTTCTGTTTAGCTGTCATTTCAATTCCCGTGTGTGAACCACGAACTCGCTCACCGAGGATTTGGCCGCAATTAGATCGAAGTGAACGGTTAATCCTTCGTGGGCGCGTATTAATCCGAAAAAATGTGTCGGGGGAATGATTCCGAATTGATTCATAGACAAGGCCTTGCTGCCTATCAGCCGGTAAACCCCGTCGACTAATTTTTTAACTTTCATTACAATATTTACCTTACAAGTATCGCCCGCTATGGATAAATTCCCGGTAGTTTGCAGCTTGAACCATCCGCCGGCCGAATCGGCGCTTGAAAGAAGATGAGCGTTAAGAAGTTCGTATTTTATAAACGGGTATTTTTTAGATTTCATCGCGTTATACATATCCTCGTTCATCAACTCAAGTCCGCAGTTCAGACTTTGAACCGTTACCGTTAAAAAGGCTTTGTCCTTTCCGGATGTACCGTCATTTAAATCCGGGACGTCGTTTACCACGGCAAATCCTTCCACATCGTTCGTCTTGCACGTAAAATCGTTAAGAGTAGAAGTCCCGTCTATCCACATCCTGCTTCCCGGCATAGTTCTGTATATTATGGTTTGACCGTACATTTCGGCATTGAACAGAAGTGCCGTCACTGCAAAGATCAAAATATATTTTGCCGCTCCTAACATTTTTATAATTTCCTTTTTCGATTAAAGACTCAATAATTATTTGCTGCCGACCAATTCGTTTTGAGCCGTTAAAACCAAATCAAAATAAACCTTAACGTTTTTTCCCACTCTTATTGCGCCGAAAAACATCGTGGGAGGTTCTACCCCGTAATCGACCATGTTTACTTCCTTCTCGCCGGTAAAATGAAGCGTCCCGTCCTCGGCCCGGTAGCCTTTTACTTCCATCTGAATATCCTGGCTTACGCCCGCAATAGTCAGCGTTCCGGTTGTCTTAATGATATCCGGTTTTGCGGAATCGCTCGATAAATTAAACGCATTTACGTTGTTTAAAGAATACGTAATGTCGGGATTTTTATCAGCCTTTAACGCTTTGTCCATATTCTCATTCATAGATTTTTCATCGGTATCCAATTTCTTAACCGGGATAACTACTTTGAGCCGGGAAATTTTAACTCTGCCGTCTGCCTGTCCGGCGGTATTTTGAAGAGATAGATCTCCCTTTATTTCTTGCGCGTTTACTTTAAAGCTGTGTAAAGTTGAGGTCCCGTCTATATATAACTTGCTTTGAGAACTTATATTATATTTAGCGTTGTTTAATTGCTGCGCCGAAGCGGTTCCGATTAAAGCTGCGGTTAAAAAAAACACCGCCGCAATTTTTTTTAATACTTTCGTATTCATTTCTATCATCAACCTTTCATTTTTAATACGTGAATTCAACTAAAAAGTTTCAATAAGCGTGCCGCTTAAAAAAATCTGCGGATAATGTTCTCGTATGTTAAAATTAAAGGCTTCGATATAACCTTCATCAAGCACCGTTGCATTTTTGCATGATCTGGATAATTAGACCAATGCAATTTTGCAATAATTTTTTCGACCTGCTGCCGTTAAAATCACTTGAGTAATTTCCGGCGCAAATCCGCTAGTTCGAAAAAGGAATATTTTAAGGATTATTTAAATAAATTGTGATTTGCAGCAGTGCGCCGGCTCTTTGGCATTCTTATTGAAAAAATACGAACGACACGAATAAAATAATTATTGTGAGAACATTAAGAGTATTTAACAAACAACCTATTATAAAGGAGATAAAAAAATGAAGAGTCTGTTTGTTTTTCTTGTATCTTTCTTTGTTGTATCGTTCGTATTCTCCGCTGCATTTGCTCAGGATACAACGTCTAGCCAGGAAAGCAAACCGATATTAAAAATTACCGGTCAAACCGCAGGTGCAATTCAAGCTTTGCAGGAAGATAACGATTTACACAATCTCCCTGACATTCCCTGGGGATTTCAAAGCGCCAGAGGCAATCTTGATTTTTCCGCGCATATTGCCGACGGAATAGACGTTTTCTTTGACGCATTCTTAAGCAGTAATCATCATGTGGGACAATGGTACGACGACGAAGGCTATATTACCATTTCAAAGCTTCCAGAATCGTCCGATATTTTCGGACTGAACAATAATTTATTCAAATACGTAACGCTAAAGGCAGGTTTCATACCCGTTGATTACGGCTTATGGTGGAAAATACGTTCCGACAACGCCGATGTTCAGCGAAACCCATTAATCGGCAACTATATAGTGGATGCAAACGACGTCGAACCTTCGATTGAAGTTAAGACGAAACCTGGTTTATTGAATGCCTTGGTCGCGTTCGGGGACGGAACTACTACAGGCGATTTTACTCCCGGAAGAGGGAACGAGGTAAACGCAAAGGTTTGGCTCGATCTGCACAAAGAGTTCGATGTTGCGGCTTCCGTCTACAAGTCCAATCAGGCGAATAACGGAACAGGGTATCCGACAGGCGGTTCAACAACGGATTTGTATGCCGGCAACAGGAGCGGAAGCCAGTATTCGGGTATCTTCGGCGACAATCCGGAAGCGGGCGATATCGCGCCGCAAAAAGGCCAGGACGTAACGGCTTACCAGTTCGACGGATTTTATAACATGCTTCCCGTAAAAATATTCGGTATGTACGGTTATACGAAAGACGCTGATATAAACGGCAGCGCTCCGGGCACGCCGCAGGAAAGCTGGTCATATTACGGCGGAGACATAACTTATTATATCTTCCCCGCTTTGTACGTAGCAGCAAGATACAGCGCCGCAACTTCGAGCATGTATCAAGGTACGGATGTAAGTGCTAACCCGGTAAACGCGAACAGGATCCAGGTCGGTGCCGGCGTTTGGGTGACTAAAACAATGCTGCTGAAATTAGAGTATGTCGACCAGCATTATCACAATTATCCCGCAGGCTCCCCTTATGCCTATAATACGAGGTTCCACGGGTTCTCTACGCAGTTCTCGGTTGCTTTTTAGTACAACGTCACGGTATGATATAAGAGAAGGTTCATTGAAAATTTAAAGGAAAGAAATTAGGATCCGGCGTGAAACACGGCATGCGTAATTTTGAATTAACTAATGCGGTTAACGCCGGAACTTAATTAAAAAGGTACTATCAAAACCCACGTTTAATATTTTGATGAAATTAAAAAATGCTGACTGTAACAATAGATTATAAGACCGTACTCGATTCTGTTGATGAGATGATTATTCTTATCGACGAGAATCAAAATTTGATCTCGATGAATAAGTCGTCCGAAGATAAATTGCGAATTAATCCCGGGCCGGCGGAAAATCTTTCGATAGGCGACTTGATCGGTCAGACTGTTTGGGAAGATATTGTCCGGCGTCTTGAAGTGAATGATGTCATCCCGAAATTCGAGACCGCGCTTGCACTGTACAGCGGCGAAGTAGTTGATTTGTCGGTTAAAGCTAAAAAAATATCGAGCGGCGGAAGACAGTTTTATGTGCTTGCAATGACGGATATTACCGGAGAGAGAAAACAACACCTGGAGCTAATTCGTTTTTCAAACGCGCTTAATAAATCAATTAATCCAATTCAGATAACGGATGAAAAGGGATTGATGATATATGTTAACCCGGCTTTTGAACTGTCGAGCGGCTATACAAAAAATGAATTGATCGGAAAAAACCCCAGGATCTTAAGCAGCCATAAAATGCCCAAGGAATTCTGGGAAAATGTCTGGAGTATCATTCTTTCCGGAAAGGTATGGTCTGGACAAATTGAAAATAAGAGAAAAGACGGTACTTCGCTGTACACGGATGCCATCATTTCGCCCATTATCGACGAAAAAGGCAAATCAGCAGGCTATTTGGCGGTGCACAAAATTATTACCGATTTGAGGATGCTTGAACAGCACCTATCAGGCATACAGAGACTGGGAAGCATGGGCATATTGGCCGCCGGAATAGCGCATGAAATAGGAAATCCCCTGGCTTCCATATCTTCAATTGCGCAGTTAATAAAACGTTCAACCGACGATGAATTGATCCAAGAAAAACTGGACGGTATAAAAAAGCAAACTTACAGGATAGCAAAAATTATAAGGCAATTGGTGGAATTTTCAAATCCTTCAACATCCTCGAATAAATCGATCAACATCAACAAACTGGTCGTAAGCTCGGTGAATACCATAAAACTGGGAACGGAATCATCCGGAATTGAATTCGATATGGAATTGGGAATGGGTCTGCCGAATCTTCACCTGGTCTCGGAAGACATAATGCAGGTTATACTAAACCTGCTCTTAAATTCCGTCGAATCTTTGAAAAACAAATCGGGAAAAATCACGATAAGAACGGTCCTGGAAAAGGACCGTATTGAAATAATAATAAGGGATGACGGGAAAGGGATACCGAGAGAAAATTTATACAGGATTTTTGAGCCGTTCTTCACCACAAAACCGGCTTTTGCGGGCGCGGGACTCGGCCTGTGGGGTAGTTACGGTATTGTGCGCAATATAGGGGGAGATATTTTGGTTGAAAGCAATATCGACGCGGGTTCCAAATTTACGGTCTTGCTGCCCCTGGACGATAATTAACTCCTTTTTTATTTAAAATTAAAAAGGCGGTAAGTACCGCCTTGACAACGCAGAATTAATCTTATTTCCCTGTCTTAAGCCTATCCAGGACTTTATAAGTAAGATCCATGGAGGGCTCCGCGTACCAGATGGTTTGCAACTGTTCGTTCTTTTCCAATACTAATTGAATGCCTTCCTTTTTGGCAACTTCTTCTACTACGGCTTTTATTCTATCAACAACCGGTTTCATAAGTTTCTGGCTTAACTGAGATACTTCCCCGTTCTGATCGAGTTTTCCTCTCAGATTGTTGAAATCGTTTTCCATGCCCATTATTCTCTGCTGTACTTCTTTCTTTTTTTCGTCGGTCATCATATTAGCTTGTTTTTGATATTCGGCAAGAGACTGCTGATAGATCTGCTGCAAACTGTCCAAAGACGATTTAATCTTGTCTATGGCAGATTGAACTTTGGCTTGTGCAGCCACCGCCGCAGGATACTGTGCTAAAATTGTTTGAGAATCTATATACCCTATTTTCTTTACAGTCTGAGCATACAGCGAACTAAAACCGAAGACCGCCAAAATAAGAGTCATTAATAGGTACTTTTTCACTTTTCTTCCTCTTTAATATTTTGATTTTGATTTATTATTTAATATAAAACTTATGTTCAACGTGCAGAATATTTCAAAATATAATTCTCAAAATAATACCTGTTTGAACTGTTTCCAAATTATTTTGTTCCGTATACCTTCATGACGGTGCTTCCCGGAGCTTATTTAGTCTTTGAAAAAGCGGTGTTTTGCCGGACCGCATTACCCGGAGGTTAAACACACAAATTAAAAATGATTCCAAGCATATATTTTGGCTGATTTTTATATATTTTTAATTTTCAAATTATAAAAAGAAGTATTCATATGCCTCGCAAAGTTTATTATCCTCTCTTCGTTTTATTATTTACTTCGTTGATCATACCCTTAAACGCGCAACAATTATACGAGAACGTTGAGCAGGCGGTTTATGCAACGGCTAAATTAAAGGGTAAATCGGCTCCGCAAAGCCTTAACTGGATAGATAACGGAAACAGTTACTCATACACGGAAAAAAACAGTGCGGACGGACATGAAGAGATACGTTCCTTCGATCCTTCAACCTTAAAGGATAAACTAGTTCTCGACGCGTATAAATTAAACTTTCCGGGATCCTCAAAACCGTTCAACTACAAATCTTTTCAATGGGGACATGATTCAAGACATATTTTGTTTCAAACGGATTTTAGGAAAATTTACCGCCGGTCCGGTATATCCGATTATTACGAATACTCTTTAAAGGACAGTACCCTGAAACTGGCCGCTAAAGATGCCCGCACAGCCGAACTTTCTCCCGACGGTTCAATGATAGGATACGAGCGGAACGGCAATATGTTCATGTATGATTTTAACTCGAAAAAGGAAATTCAACTTACGAGCGACGCTGGCGGAAATATATTTAACGGTCATTACGACTGGGTTTACGAAGAAGAATTCGGCCAGCCTAAAGCGTGGAGCTGGTCCCCGGACAGCAAATATATTGCGTATTGGCAGTTCGACGAATCGGGTGTTCCGGAAGTAAAGCTGACCGATTTCGAGGGCCAGCATCCAAAGTACGTGGATATTCCGATTCCCCAGCCCGGCGATCCTAATCCCAAGGTGAAGATAGGAGTAATTGACGTGAAAACCGGCGCAAAAGTATGGCTGACTCCGGACGATGAAGGCGACTATTATATACCGAGAATTTACTGGACAAGCGAGCCGAATACTCTTGCAATGATTGTTATGAACAGAGCCCAAAACCATCTCAAGCTGTACATGTTCAACGTTGTTACCGGCAGCCGTAAATTAATCTTTCAGGAAACCTCAAAGACTTGGATATCTATTTTTAATTTTTATACCGATGTAAACGACATGATGATATTTCCTCCCGGCCTACATGAATTTTTCTGGGAGTCGGACCGCGACGGCTGGTACAATATATATAGATACGATTATAACGGTAAGCTGATTAACCGGGTAACTAAAGGCAATTGGGATGTCAACAAAATCGTCGGGATAAATCCGGATCAAAAGGTTATCTATTATACGTCGTTCGAGCCGTCGCCTGTTGACGAGAATTTATATTCGATAAGTTTCGACGGATCTGACAAAAAAAGGCTGTCTCCCGTTTCCGGTTACCACAATGTCGATATGTCTCCTAATACGGAATTCTATATCGATTCCTATTCCGACATAGCTCTTCCTGAGCAGGTTGAACTTTGGCGCACGGGCGGCAAGATGTTAAAGAAGATTGAGAACAATAAAGAAGTTAGTGAGTATATTCAGGAATACGCGTATTCGAATAAGGAATTGTCAAGCTTTGTTACGTCGGACTCCGTGCGGCTGGATATCTCGGTTATAAAACCTTTCCGTTTTGATTCTGCTAAAAAATACCCGGTGATCTTATCGATATACGGAGGCCCGGAATCCCACTCGGTTTACAATTCGTTTGAAACATCCGGCTGGGATGAATTCTTAGCACAGAACGGCTATTTGATTGTCGACGTTAACAACAGGGGAAATACCGGTTACGGAAGCACGTTCATGAAAATAGTGTATGAACAGCTGGGGAAATGGGAGAGTCATGATTTCGTTGATGCGGCCGAATACCTTGCAAAGCTCCCTTATGTGGATCCCGATAAAATCGCAATCATGGGGACGAGCTACGGCGGGTACAGCACTATATATACAATGCTTACGCATCCGGGAATATTTAAATTGGGGATAGCGAATTCTCCGGTTACAGACTGGCGGCTTTACGACGATATATATACCGAAAGATATATGGGCCTATTAAACGAAAACGAACTGGGTTACATAAACAGTTCGGCAATGCCCTACGCATCAAACTTAACGGGCAAACTGCTGCTCATTCACTCTTTGATGGACGATAATGTTCACGTCGCGAACACTATGCAGCTTCTCACGGCCTTAACCAACGCCGGAAAGGATGCCGATTTGAGGATCTATCCGCCGGGAGCCCACGGCGCCGTCTACAGCGGAACAAGCCGTATTTTGCTCGACAAGGTATACTTTCATTACCTAAACCGGTACCTGAAGGGCGAATGCGCACAGCCGGCGATAAACACTTCGGACTTCAACTAATTTTCTTTGACGGGATCGTCGGTTCCTTTTTCGGGCATAGTCAAATAATACACCTTGCCGTCTTTATCGGTTAATGAAGTATCTCTGAGCCAGGGATTATAATATTTTAAAATCTTATAATTTATGCCTTTTTCAAACGCGTATTCGGCCCAATTTTTTACCGAAGCATTTATCTTGATTTGGTAAGTCTGAAGCACCGGGTACAGCTGATCCTTATCGATAAAATATCCGTATTTTTCCTGGTGCGTCAGGATTTCTTTCATTGCAAGTATCCTGCCGATATATCTCGAAGTTTCGTCTCCTAAAAGAAGGTTGTAGTAATTATGCGCTTTCTGTCTTTCGATTTGCTTAATGATGCCGGAAATTCCGAGATTATACGATGCCGCGGCAAGAGTCCAGCTTTTGAATTTATCGTAGGCATCCTGAAAATATTCGCATGCAGCTTCGGTAGATTTTGCCACATTGTACCTCTCGTCTACCTGGTCGTTCACGATCAAGCCGTATTTCTTGGCTGCGTCGGGAGTAATCTGCCAGAAACCGGCCGCACCGGCGGGCGAAACGTTATTGAACAGGTTGCTTTCGATAAGCGCAACATACTTGAAATCGTCCGGGATATTATTCCGTTTTAAAATAGGTTCTATCACCGGGAACCAGCGGTTTGCCCTTTTAATCCCGAGAATTGTCGAAGCTTCCCAATAAATATTTACCAGCAGTTCCCTGTCGATTCTCTCCGCAACCTCAATATTTTCCAGGGGGACCTTTTCCCCGGCGAAATCCATATTATCGGGCAGCGGAGGGGAAACTATCTTAAAATCAAATTCTTGTCCTGCGGTTTTACCCGCCGATTTTTTAACCCCGGAGTTCAAAATAAAAACGAAGGCCAAAACAATTAGTGCGGCGAAGGTGATAAATAAATTGTTTTTGCGTTTTATAAAAAGAGAAACGGCTTCTCTAAGATTTATCATTTATAAACTTTCGAAATGTATGAAAGATGATTTAAATTTCGGAATATTATACGAAATAAAATATTCTTTTTTGCATTAATAAAGTCATAATTTGTAAGGCTTCCTTTTTTTGTAACTTTATACTATTATTAATAGGTCACTTTTAATAAATTTTGAGAAATCATGACGCAAGACAAAAGCGGGTTGTTTTTAACGCTGCTTAAAATAAAATCGTATTTGGCCAGTATGATAGACGACCGGGCGGATTGTACGGACGATTTTCATTTTACGGAAGAATACCTGGAAAGACGTTATCCGGATAAAAAGGACGAAATAATATCTATACTGGAAGACAACCAAATATACAGCGACGGGGATATTGCGTTCAACGAAAAAATCATCCTTCAGTTCAGGAATATTGTTAACCAGATTTCCAGTAACGTTAATCTACCGGAGATATTGAAAAAATTCGAAATAGAAACAAAAGACGTCAGGATAATAGACAGTTCCAGGGATTCCATCAAATCTGAGAGAGAAAAACATTTAAGCAACATACTGGATACTTTGTTTCAGCTTGCAACCAATTGGGCTGTGCTAAAAGAACTTGAGGATAAGGTAGACGACTATTCTGTCCTTGACGAGGAAGAAGTAATAAGACCCGACGAAGAAAAAAACCTGAACGCCCTGGACGATACGACCGATAAAGCATTTACTATTTTATCCAACTTAACCAAGAAATATATCCATCAACTTACGGATTATTATTTTATTTACGGCGGCGACCTGGCTTTAAAGGATTTTATTGAGGAATTGAACGCAATGCAAAAGCTCGTTGCCAAGAAATATTACGATCTCTTCAAAGAGCACGGATTGGATACGGACTGGATTGCAAAACTGGCGGGGGAATAATTTTTTTTGATTATATCCTCAGTCCCGTTCCCCGCACATAAGCGGAAAACGGGAACCGGGATCAATTATTTTTTATCCTAAATAAGCTTTTAGGTTTTGGCTCCTCGAAGGATGCCTTAAAGTACGGAGAGCTTTTTCTTTTATTTGTCTCACCCTCTCTCTCGTTAAGTTAAATCTTTCACCTATTTCTTCCAGAGTAGCGGAATGTTCGCTGTTTATACCGAAATAAAGACGTAGTACGCTTGCCTCCCTTTCGCTTAAAGTAGAGAGCACGCTTTCGACTTCCGCCTTTAACGATTCCTGCATTAATTTTACGTCCGGTGAAGGCTGCTGATCGTTGGGTAAAATGTCAATCAGACTGTTCTTGTCGTCGTCTCCGGAAAACGGAGCATCCATCGATACATGCCTTCCGTACAACTGCAGCGTGTCGCTTACTTCATCGGCTTTCATATCCAGCTCCTCGGCCAATTCGTCTGCGCTGGGTTTTCTTTCGTATTCCTGCTCAAGCTTAGAATATGCTTTGCCGAGCTTGTTGAGAGTACCTACCCTGTTCAACGGCAATCTTACCATTCTCGACTGTTCCGCAATGGCCTGCATAATGGACTGTCTGATCCACCAAACCGCATAGGATATAAATTTAAATCCCCGGGTCTCATCGAATCTTTCCGCGGCTTTTATTAAACCCAAATTACCTTCGTTTATTAAATCGCCGAGGGACAATCCCTGATTTTGAAACTGCTTCGCCACACTTACTACGAACCTCAGATTAGCCTTCGTCAATGATTCCAGCGCTGTCCTGTCTCCCTTTTTAATTCTCCTGGCTAATTCTATTTCCTGATCGGGAGTAATAAGATCAACTTTACCAATCTCCAATAAATACTGATCTAAAGATTTACTTTCGCGATTCGTAAATTGCTTAGTTATCTTCAATTTTTTCTGTACTCCTAAATGTTGTTAAAAATTTCATTTAACATGCAAAAATTCCAAACGGTAAATATAACACATTTTTTCGAATAAATGTAAGGGAAAAATATTTATACCTTGTATTCCTCTCCCATTTTATATTTATGCCTTTAAATTTTTCTGGTTTTATAAAATCTATGTTTTTTTTAATTCTTAAGCATTTCTCTTTGATTTTTCTACTTTAGACGTAGTTAAACACTTTTTGAACACAAAAGTTTCGTTATCTTCGTCACAGCTTTTAAATTTCCGGAATATCCGGCCTAAATAATGTTCTAATGAAACGATAATAAATAATGACAACCGGCCCTAAACCGGCAAATTAATTAACGGTAGAAAATATTTATACAGGCATAAAATAATCGTCCGGGTTTATACAAATGCATTCCGATTTAAAAAAATCTTTTAACGATTTATTTCAGTCGTTCGAATATTTTAAGATCTATCTTAAAAAAGCAAAGGAAAAGAACGAGATAGAACTGGCGGTTCAAAGATTTAATTTTATCCTTGACGTTTTTCTAAAAAATATAAGAATGTTTTTGAAAGAACAATCATATAATTGTAATTATGCCGACGAGTGCGTAAGGGCGGCTGCCAAATTCGGTCTTATTGTCGGTGAGGAAATCGTGCTGGAAATGCTGGACGATAAATACAGATTAGCTCGATTGAAGAATCAGAAAATTCCTGATGAAATATTTCAAAGGATTAAACTGCGGTATACCATTATTTTAAGCAGGTCTTTCGAAAGGATTAAAAAATATTACCTATCGAAAGACGGTAAAAATAATAAGAGCAGGAAAAAATAAAGCACATTTTGCCGGAACGTATTAAAAGTCGAACATGGTCTGATCGTATTTGTCTTTTTTATGTTTGCTTTTGTTGTTTTTCATAAATTTTCCGAAATCTTCCCTGGAAATTATATATATTTTTCCCACCTGGGTCGCGTTTAATTTTCCGGATTTAATGTTATATAAAACCGCGGATCGGCTTACTTTTAAAATATCCGCAATTTCGGATACGCTGAAAAATTGTTTCATTGGGCAAGCTCCCAATTACTTATTCATTCAATAATAGTTAAAGATAAGACTTTTATTTAAAAGATTGAATAACCGCTCCGGCCATTCTGACAATTTAATTATTCAGAATAAAATTTAATCATACGGATTATCGCTGCCTGGCACACCTTGCAATACGGTTTAGAGCCTTTGGAAAACATAATGCAGTCGAGCATCGGCCTGTACAAACCTTTCGAAGCATACCCTGCTCCCTCAAATGCGCCCACTTTTCCCGCATATTTGCTTTTCTTTAAAAAATTATCCATCTCTTCCGCGTGCATCTTGTCTCCCTTATTATACTCGTTTTCAAGTTCAGCAATTGCGTCGGCATTTGCACCGCCCCTCTTCTCTTCGGCAATTTTGTTCAATAATTCCCGCCTGTTTTTTTGCCAGCTTAAATCGAGGCTGTCGTATTCCGCCTTTTTCCAGGACGTGGGTACTTCGATTCCGGGTGTGAGCAGATTTTTCCATTTGATATTCTTCGGATCCCGCAGCGCCGTAATATTCGGCTCGACCGGCTCCGTTCCCGCGGGGTAAAAATCATTGTATGCAACGTCTGAAGTATAATATTCGTCAGCCAGACCGGCAAACGAATGGCCGAACTCATGCAGGAGGAGATAGCTCGTCCATTGGTTGTCCGCCGTGAACGTGCAGTATAAATTGTAAATGCCGCCGCCGCCGTATCGGCTGTGGTTGACCATGATGAATATCGCGTCATACGGAACCTGCCCGGCGATATTTCTTACGGCCCTATTATCTTCCGTAAGGAGGTATCTTTCGGACCCGAGCGAGTTGAAAGTGCAGGACAATGCCGTATTTTTGAACACATTATGAGTAGGCTCGTCCACCCCGCTCTCCTGCGACGCTTTAAATACTCCGTATATGTTGAACCTGTCCTTATAAGATTTATACGGTTCCTGGTTGAAAAATGTATCAACGAATTTTTTAAGGTCTTTTTTAAATTTATCGGTTTCTTGCGAAGTATAGCCCTCGGCAAGTACCGCAATATCCGCTTTATCGTGCGGATCCCCGTTGATAACTTCTTTAAAAACTCTTACGGACGAATCTTGCAGATTATCCCTAATAATATTTACATCCGAAGGATTTATCCCGCATGAAAAAATCTTTTCGAGTTTGTTTTCCCTGTCCCTTTTTTCTATCTCGAATCTTACGTTGTTCCTGGGTGCGGGAATAAGTACCGATTCTGAATAGGTGCGTTTAATACCTTCTGCGGCAGGCGTACCGGTTTCGTACTCGCCGAAATAACTGTCGTACCCTTTCGAAAAAATCAGCCGTCCTGTATTCGCATCGTAAACTTTAGCATAATATTTCCCGTTGTTAAATCGATCTATTAAATTTTTCGTACTGCCCGCCCATATTCCGTACTGATAAACCCTGTCAAGAGTTATTACTTCCGAATTTTTATCGCCCGTATGATAATAATCTATTCTGAAAGTCTTATTAAGAAAAAAATTATTAAAATCCGGATTGTTCTGGGAATATATCATTGGAATTAACATTAAAATGAAGAAATAGGTAAATAAAAATTTCATTTTTTCCCCGGTTAAAATTTATAAAACAAAAAATATATTAATCCAAATATAAGCTTTACCGGAAATAAATTCGCGAACATTATGCATTGCTTTGGGCGGTTATTATTTCCTCGCTCCTGGACTTAAGGCCCAGCGACACTATAATTAATACGGCAATCATTACGCCCGTCAGGAGATAGGCATTCTGCAGACCGGCTGCACCGCCGCCGTGAGAAGTTGCTGCGGCACCTACCAATGCGCTTCCGAAAAGCTGGCCGACACCTGTGAACAACCGGACTACGCCCTGTGCCGATGCCCTTTCTGACGGCTTAGCCTCGTTCAGCATAATATATCTCAGCGGGGCGCCGACCACTATTCCCATTCCTATTCCTACCAGAACAGCGTCGATATAAAATGCGGTCAGTGTAGCCACTTGAAATGCGAAACCCAATAGCCCTGCGGCCAGGACGGCAGTGCCTATTATCAAAACAATTTTCGATCCCATTTTATCGAGCATTCTCCCTGCCAAAGGAGATCCCAAGGCCATCGCCAGAACAACGGGAAAGAGCATGAAACTGGCCTGAGAAGCGGTAACTCCGAATTTGGATACGAGCAGAGGCGGTACGAATACTACTGCGGCCTCGCTGATTCCTGCACCGACTGCCAGCGCGCAGACCAGAATAACCTGTTTAGACGTTATAAGCTTTATCCTGAGAACCGGATCCTCGGCCTTATTCTCTGTCCTGGAAAAATAAGGAATCAGTAAAACCGCTGTTAAAAAGAAAGGCCAGACATTAAAGGACAAAACGCTTTTAAGGAGGTCGTAAGTATTTATTTGGTTAAATCCGAACGACAATGCGGCGAGAACGATGATTAAAGAAGTCATCCCGCTCCAATCGAAAACTTTTTTTTCAACCGGTTCGTTGTCCGGTAAAATGCCGGCGCTCATAATTATAATGATTATCGCAATAGGTATATTAACTATAAACAGCCAGTGCCAGCTCAGCAGAAGCAGTACCCCGGCTAATGCAGGTCCGATTATGAACGCTATCCCGAATACCGCGCCGATCAATCCCAACGCGCCTCCGCGTTTATCTTCCGGGAAAGTATCGCCTATAACGGCGCTTGCTACCGGGAAAATTCCTCCGGCCCCGAATCCCTGTACGGCCCGCCCGAGTAATAAGATCGCGAAATTAGGCGAGGCCGCCACAACCAGCGAACCGGCGGCAAATAATGCCACATCCAATATATAAACTTTCTTCCTGCTCATTATATCCGAGAGTTTAGCCATCAACGGCGTACCGACCAAATTAAACAACACGTAGACGGTGAATATCCAGGCTACCCCTCTCTCTTCGATCCCGAATTGTTTCTGTATCGCCGGCAGGGCCGGGCCGACGATTGCTATGTCCAGCGCGCCCATAAGAACGCCGATAAATAATACGCCCAATATTTTATTTCGTTTCCTTTTGTCCGGGATATCCATAAAACAAAATTCTCCTGTAAAATGCTTTCGATAGACTCTGATTTAATCGATTTATTTCGCGTACCGATATTTACGCGGAATTATGCGGCGGCGCAGTAAGGTACATTAACTTTATTTGACGGATTCTATTTTCTTTATCAGATTCTTCAGGTTTTCAAAGGACTCCAAAAATAATTTTTGATCTTTATCGCTTAATGGGTCCAAAATTTTCATGTAAACTTCCTCCATTGAGTCCGCCTTTTTCCCGAGGATCCTCTTAGCCTTTGCGGTCAGAGTAAATTCGGTAACTCTTTTGTCCTGCACGTCCGTCCTTTTTTTAACAAGGCCCAGCTGGTCGAGTCTTTCGACCAAACCGCTTGCGGAGCTTTGCGCTATATTCAGACGGTTCTTTAAGTCGTTGACCGTCATTTTATCATAATGTTCGAGCAGACTTAATACACGGTACTGGGCAATGGTAAATTCGCCGGTTTTAGATACCCGGATGGATAAGTTATGGAAAAATCTCTGTATCTCCGGGAAAATACCGGCCAACTGCCGTATGTTTTTTTCGGTTCTTTTTGACATTCGGGATCCTAATTTTATATCGTAATACGATATTTATAGAAAGGTTCTTTAAAAATCAAACTTTAAACCGATTTTGTGAGGAGGGGCAATGAAGTTAAAAAGAGAAGGGCGCCTCCCTGCTGCTTTCGAATTCAGGCCGGTATGTCTGCTGACTCTCCATTTCCTGGGTCCACCCGTTCTCAAGGCCGTATTTATCCATCAGCCGCAGCACTTTCTCATACTCCGATTCCCTTAATGTTCTGTCGATCAGGATATCCCTGTTTGCCTTGTATGCGGGATAATACTGGGACATGACGGACATATGAACCTTAGGACTCAACTCTTCGGCTACGAACTTAAAAACTTTTTCAGTCTCGGACAAATCGTTGGGCAGCACCAAATGTCTAATTATTAATCCTCTCACAACAACATCCCCGTCGTATACTAGTTCGTGGCCTACCTGCCGGTACATTTCTTTGACTGCTTCTTTGGCGTTACCGAAATAATTTTGAACTTTTGAATATTTCATCGCGTATTCGTCGTTGCCGTATTTTATATCCGGCAGGTAAATGTCGGCAATTCCCTCGTACATTTTTATAACTTCAACGGAGTCGTATCCGTTAGTGTTGAATATTATCGGCAGCCTAAATCCCTTTCCGGCCGCAATGAATATGCCTTTAATGATCTGCGGCGCAAAATGAGTAGGCGAAACAAGCCCGATGTTATGAACGCATTTTGCCTGCAGTTCAAGCATTATACCGGCAAGTCTTTCCAAAGTCACTTCGTTTTTTCTTTCGCTTTTCCAATTCTGACTGATGGAGTAGTTCTGACAAAACAGGCATCTCAAGTTGCAGTTTCCGAAGAAGATATTGCCCGCACCTCTTGTCCCGCTTAACACCGGCTCCTCTCCGAAGTGCGGGGTGTATGAAGAGACTACGGGAAGATAGCCGCTCAGACAAAAAGAATATTCTCCCGAAGTTCTGTCTATAAAGCAATTCCTCGGACAAGCAGAGCACGACTTTAAAATGCCGTCGGCCCTTACGGCTCTTCTCTCCAGTTCGCCGCTTTCTAGCAGTTTTACATACGAAGGCTTCATCAATTTACCGATTCAAAAATATTAAATTCATTTTCGAAAAATACTTAAAATATCAGCCGTATACTACTCGAATATTTTCCTCTTGAAATGAATGCCTTCCGAAATTACTGCAAGTTGAGATGCCGGTCGAAGCGACTTCGGGAAGCGGAATAAAGAGAGAGGCATATACAAGGCAGACCCCGCCGCCGCAATGCGGAGGCAGGGCCGCCGGAAATTAATAATAAAAATCCGGGTGTCATTGATTGCCGTCCTTATTCAGGATAGACTCCATCTGATCCATGACATCGTTCATTCTCTTCATCGTAAGATCGAAGGCCTCGGAAGTTAACGGATTTATTCCGGCTTTATTAATCAGCGCAATAGGGTAATCCGATCCGCCGCCTTTTAAAATATTGTAATACTTCTCAACCGCAGGCTGTCCCTGGCTTAATATTTTCTCGGCAAATGCCGTAGAATAAATTAGCGAGGTGGAATACTGGTAAACATAGTAAGTATAATTTATAAAATGAGGAATGTATTCCCATTCGTAGGCAATATACGGATCAACCTTGCAGTATCCTTCGTCGTTGCCGTAATATTTTTTTACTATATCGTAATATACCTTGCTTATGGATTCTCCTGTTAACGGTACCCCTTTTTCAGCCATTTTGTGAATATCCAGTTCGAATTCGGCAAATTGCGTCTGGCGGAAAATCGTCGTCCTTAACAATTCGAGGTAGCTGCCCAGCAAATAAAGTTTCTCCCTGTCGCTCTTTGCATGCCGGACCATATAATAGTTAAGCAGATTTTCGTTGCACGTAGAAGCTATTTCGGCTACGAAGATCGGGTAGTCCGAGGTCGGGAACGGTTGAAATTTATTCGAGAAATAACTGTGCATCGTATGTCCCAGCTCGTGAGCCAGCGTAGAGACGGATTCGTAGTCACCGTTCCAATTCGTAAGTATATACGGATGGACATCGTAAGATGCACCGGATGAATATGCCCCGCTTTGTTTACCGCCGGTGGGCATAAAGTCGATCCATCTGTCTGCGAAGGCTTTCTTGACAGTGTTCAGGTAGTCATGTCCCAGCGGTTTAAGAGCCTCTAGAATAGCTTCCTCGCCTTCGGGGATGGTGAATTGCATATCCACTTTCTTAACTATCGGGGTATAAAGATCGTAATAATGAAGGGTGTCGACACCGAGCATTCTTTTCTTCAATTTCAAGAAACGGTGCAGCGTAGGAAGGCTTTTATGAATCTGCTCGATTAAATTTTCGTAAACCGAAACCGGAATGTTGTTCCGGTCCAGGGAGGCTTCCAGGGAAGAGCTGTAGTTTCTGTCTTTCGCGTAAACGTAATCTGCTTTTACTTTGCCTCCGAGATTTGCGCCCAGCGTGTTTTGAAACTTGCCGTAATTTTCGAAAAACGCTTTGAATATTTCGGCCCTGTCGCTTCTGTCCGGAACCGAGCGGTACTTTGTGTATGCGGACGAAGTTATTTTGATCTCCCTGCCGTCGGACAGTTTCACTTCCGCAAAGGGAAATTCGGCGTTGTTAAAAATGTTATAGACATCGCTCGGCGCCCTGGTAACCGATCCGAAACTTGCCAGAATTTTTTCTTCTCCTTCGGAAAGCGTGTGTTTTCTCAACCGCTGGATATCGTCGATAAACATTTTATATTCCGAAAGCCCCTTTTCGTTTTCCAAAAAGGATTCGATCTTTCCGGGATCGATCTTCAATATTTCCGGGCTTAGGAATGCCGTCTTTTCCGAGAACTCGGTACCGAGGTGCGACGTCTCCTGCGTAAGTGATTGGTTCTTCGATATTCTTAAATCCTCGTCGCTCAGCCTCTCCGCATAATCGGAGACTCTATACAGTTCTTTTAAAACATCGAAATAATTCTTCAGAGCGTTATATAGGTTCTCGGCGCTTTCGCCCAGTTTCCCCTTGTAACGAACGATACTTTCTATTCTTTCCGAAGCATCGTTTTTCGCGGCTCTCCATGCGTCTGCGTCAGGATAAATATCGCTCAAATTCCATTTATACTGTTCCTGAACGTCCTTCCGTTCAAGGTCCTGCGGTTTTGAAGAGATCTGCATCATTATTATAAATAAGAAAGATAAATAAAAAATATGTTTGATTTTCATAAATACCCCGTTTAATTTTATAAATAATTACATCAAATTTAAGGATATTTTTGTTTATGTCGAAAGATTATGATCCCAGGATGCATTCGGCCGAGCATATTTTAAATCAGACTATGGTGAGAAAATTCCGCAAGGGACGTTCTTTCAGCAACCATATCGAAAAAAAGAAATCGAAATGCGATTATCATTTCGATAGGAACCTAACCGGGGAAGAGATTAACGAGTTAGAAAAAAAAGTCAACGAAGAAATTGAAAAAAACCATAAAGTATTAGAAGAATTCATTACAAGGGATGAAGCGGAAAAATATTATAATTTAAAAAGGCTGCCGGAGGATGCCGGCGACGTAATAAGGATAATAAAGATAGGCGACTACGATGCTTGCCCCTGCAGCGGCGTCCACGTCGACTCAACGGATCAAATCGGGAAATTCCGCATAATATCCACCGGATATGAGAACGGCGTTCTTAGGATAAGATTTAAATTAGTTTAACGGGGGGGAAAATTCGGTTTCGGATTTGAGCAAAGGAAACGTCAGGGTAATTTCGGTACCTTTGTTCTTGGCGCTTTGAATAATAAACTTCCCGTTCAGAAGCTGCGTAAGCTTATAGGCAATAGTCAGCCCCAGGCCGGCGCCTTCGTATCCCCTGGTATAGCCTTCTTCTTCCTGCGCGAAAGGTTCAAGCATCCTGTTGATTTCTTTTTCGTCTATTCCCTGCCCCGTGTCCTTAATGTTTATCTGTGCCGAGTCATCCGAAATGCCGGAGGATAAAACAATACTGCCGCTCGAAGTATACTTAATCGAATTATCTACGAGCGAATCGATTATCCTTTCGAACTTTATCCAGTCTGTTTCTATATTCAGCCATTCGTCTCCTATTTCAATCTTAAAATCCAGGTTCTTATTCGACGCTTCCTCGAGCCTTTTATTATAAACCGATTTAAGCACCTGATTGCAGTTCAAATTAACCTTCTCCAGTTCAACTTCGCCCGCTTCGATCTGAAATACCTCCACGATATTGTTGAAAAGGTTGAGCACTCTTTTCAGGACGTCTTTCAGAGAACCGGCCAGCTCGGAAAGAGTTCCGTAATCTTCCAGTTCGACGCTTTCGTCTATAATCTCCGAATAACCTATTATCGCGTTAAACGGTGTACGGATTTCATGAGACATATTTTCCAGGAACGCGTTCTTCAACCTGTTAAGGTAGTTTTCCTTTTCGTACATCTGACGCAACTGGTGCTGGTAAATAAGTTCGTCGGTAATATCCTGCATGCTGATTATATATAAAATTTCATTCTCTACCTTATCGGCAATCGAAGCAATCTTTATGTTATAATGTTTTTTACCGCATTCGAATTTGAATTCGGTACCGGCGGTTTTCAGTTTATGAAACTTCTCTATATTTCCCGATATCGCAGTTAAGAGATTACCGTCGAGGACATTTTTAATTTCGCTTTTCAAGGACCTGCTTTTATTCAGACCGAAAACTTTGAAGAAATTCTCGTTGGCGCTTTCAAACATGTACTTTCCGTCTTTTTCCCTTATGATGAGAAACAGATCGGAAATGTTGTTTATTATCGATCTCAGCCTGTTCTCGGACTTTTTAATTATCTGGTTCCTTTTAACATAGTCGGTTATATCGTTTGCGGTCACGATAAATTTATTGTAGTCGCTTCCTTCCCTGAAAATGGGATTCAGCTTAATCTCGTAATACCTGATATCCCCAGCCGCATTGTTTATTACTATTGTCTTCTTCCATGCCCCGCAAGCCTTGACGGATTCTTCGAGCATTTCCAAGTCTTTTGGATCAAGGTAATAGGAAAGAACTTCGGGCAGATAGCTGTTATAAATATTTTCAAGCTGAGTATTTAAGATCTTTTCGAACGAGTTTGTCGAATAAGTGACCAGACCTTTGTCGTCCGTAATAATTACGGGCACGTTGCCGTATTCAAGCGCGTTATGGAGGTTGTTAATTCTTTCTTCCAGCTGCTCCTTTTCGGCCAGGGAATTAAATATAAGTACGAAATATTCCCTTTCGGAAATATAAATCCTTTCAAGCTCTACATTGTACTCGTTGTTCCGGAGATTGTGGGCGGGGGAGAAAGTAACGTCGAATTGAAAGTTATCGTAATTGCTGCCGGTTAAAGCAAAAAGCAGGTACCCTATATTCGGTTCGGATTCAAGGTCGAAAAATCTTTGTCCCTCGTAAATATTAAAAACGCTCTTAAACGCTTCGTTTGAAAAGACAATATTGCAGGCTATATCCACTATAATAAGAGGATTGCTGTCTTTTACTTCGTATAAAGATTCAAATTCGGATATTGAGAGGTAATTTTTTCTTTCCAACGAATTATTTAAGTTATTCTGCATTCAAGACTTTGATTTTTTTAATAATTATAGGTTCGATACCCTCATTGATTTCAAGCCTGTTAACGTTTTTTAAGCCGGTTAATTTTTCGATAAAAGTAAATAAAAAGCTGTTCAAAAAACCGAATTCTTCCTTTATCCCGAACTTAATATCCCTCATAAGTTCTTCGGTGTAGTATCTGTCTTTTTCAGTAATTTCGGCAAAAATATTGGAATCGAAAATTCTCAGGAACAATACGTTTAATGCCGAAAAATTAATTAAAAAAGGTTCCTCATAATATTGTATTGTGCTTAAAACCGACTCAAGATCCATGATAGTTCTGGTATTCCAGTTATCCCCTTTTCTTTCCTTTATCACCCTGTAGTCAAGCCTGAACAGGTTGGTAAAGTTCAACAGATCTATCGATATTTGAAATTCGATATCGGAAACCAGGAATGCCAAGAACAGCTTATCATTTATTACGTGTTTGAATTCCTTTAATTTCCAATTTACCAGGTTTAAAAATTTAAGTGCCGGCGAAATATTTACGGAATCGTGAGAATCAATTTTTTTGTTGTACACCGCCCCTATTAAACCGCTAAAGGAATTTGACTTAGCAGATGTGCTGTACCCGCTGCCTGCCGATATATTGCTTATTTTATCTAACATATCTACTTCCTCAATTAATAATCGAAGAAATAGATAAAAAATTAAGCTTGCTAGTCCAGCTTAACCATTTTGTTATCCGGAGTGTAATTTATCATTTCCGGGGTTTCTAGATGAGTAAGATCATTTACCAATACCCGTATTCTTTCAATAGATTGATTTATTACGTGCAGATCTTCGTTAAATTTGTCTTGTTTGTCGGACTTTAAGTCATCTTCGATATTTTTAATTGAAACCAGCAGACTGCTCAAAGGATTGTTGATTTTATGACCTATGGTACATGCCATTTCGACAATAGCTTTGTCGTGTTCTATGCTTCTCAATTCGTTTTGCAGGTTATGTATCCTTATACCGGATCTTATTCTTGCCAGTAGTTCCTGGTTCTGGACAGGTTTAACCAGAAAGTCGTCGGCCCCGATATCCAGTCCCGTCACCCGGTCTTTCAACGACGCACGTGCGGTTAAGATAATGAAGTAAATCTGCTTCAATTTTTCGTTTTTTTTCACGATGTTACACAGTTCAAGTCCGTCCATAACCGGCATAGTCCAGTCTGCTATAATAACCTCTGGCAGCATATTATCAATTAAATCGAGCGCTTCTTTGCCGTTGGTAGCGGTAAAAACCTGATAATCATTTTTAGTTAATAATTTATCCAAAATGAAAAGCGTATCTTTCTCATCTTCCACAACCAATATTTTATCTTTTTCCATTATATTACCAGTTTATTTACTTTTTCAATCAAAAAGTTAAAATCGACTATCGGTTTCGTTATATAATCCGCCGCCCGGCAGGATTTGCATAAATCTTCTCCGTTCACACTCTGAGAATAAGCGGTAACCAGCATTATGGGAATATCCGAAAAATTTTCATCTTCTTTTAATTTTTTAGAAAGCCTTACTCCGTCCATTTTCACACCGGAAAGATACGTATTCTTTAAATTTATGTCCATTATAATCAAATTGACCTTATTTTCCGACAAAAATGAGATAATTTTATCCCCTTCTTCCGTAATTAAAGTATTATATCCTGCTTTTTTAAAAATAAATTTATAAAAATCAACGGTAAACGGGTCGTCTTCTATTATCAGAATATTTTTCATTCGTTATAATCCGAATATTTAACGATAATGCTTATTCTTCTATTCACAAAATTGAAGGGATCTTCTTTATCCCTCAATTCTCTGTCCGCATAGCCTCTCACTTCATAAATATGGGAGGCGGTTAAATCGCCCGATATCAAGGCTCGCCGGGCCGAATTCGCCCTGTCGGCGCTGAGCTCAAAATTGGTATATCCGTTCCCGTCGTTCGGATAGGGTCTTGCGTCGGTATGCCCTTCTATAATAATATTATTGGGAATCTTTGCCAATTCGTCGCCGATTTTCCTCAGCAGCATTTCCGCTTCTTTTGTTAATTTTGCCGTTCCTATTTCAAAAAAGAATTCTTTCGAAGAGTCAAGTATCTCTATTTTCAATCCTTCCTTCACAACTTCGATTTTAATTTGACCCATTATATTTTTAAAAGTAGGGTCGCTTCTGAGCTCTCCGAGTATCTTTTCTCCCATTTCTTTTAACAGTTCCATTTCCTTGGCGTGCGCCTGCATGGCGCTTACGTTATCCGATTTTATTAAAGACGGGCTTTCGGAACCGTTGAGCAGGGAAGTGCTCTTATTTGAAAACCCGATCGGGTTCTTGAAATAATTGGCGACTAATTTTTGTACTTTTGCGCTTTGACTCATAACCCAAAGAACGATAAACAATGCCATCATAGCGGTCACGAAATCCGCATAAGCTACTTTCCAGGCGCCGCCGTGACCGCCGCCGTGTTTTTTTATTTTCTTTATGATCTGCGGTGGTAATTCTCCGTCGCCAGCCATTTAGCTTTTTCCTCTTACGAAATTTTCAAGTTCGGTAAAAGTAGGCCTATCGTCCGAAAAAATAGTACGTCTCGCAATTTCTATGGCGATAATCGGCGGGTTGCCTTTAGCGTACGATACGATGCAGGCTTTAATGGTTTCGTATACTCTCAGCTTGTTCTCTACGTTATGTTCTATGTGCGCGGCCAAAGGATTGACAAAACCGTACGAGAGCAAAACCCCGAGGAATGTTCCTACCAATGCCGCCGCAACGTGATGACCGACCACTTCGGCGCCCTTGTCTATCGAAGCCATTGTAACAATGATGCCGAGAACAGCGGCAACTATACCCAGGCCGGGGAGCGAATCCCCTACCCTGGTTAAAGAGGCCGGGACAGGCTTGGATTCCATCTCGAAGGTCTCGATTTCGGTATCGATTACGTTTTCAAGTTCGTGCGGAGGGATACCGCCGGAAAGCATTACCTTCATGGTATCGCAGAAGAAATTTCTCGTCGCTTCGTTATTTACAAATTTTTTATTTTTGGAAAGCAATTCGCTTTCTTTCGGATTCTCGATATGCTTCTCGATTGCAAGCAGCCCGTCTCTTTGAGCTACAAGGAATAAATCGTTGAATGATTTAAGCAGATCCAGATAATCCTGTTTGGAATAATGTTCCGGGCTGATGGTTTTGGGGATTTCGGCAAATATCTTTTTTAAAAGCGAGAGAGGAGCGGATATAAGCAAACTGCCTACGGCGGCGCCGCCTATCACTATTATTTCGGAATATTGAACAAGCAGCACGAGGTTTCCTCCGGCTAAAAGGAAACCGCCCGCTATCGCAATAATTACAATCGCTATACCTACAATTACAAACATATTATGAGTTGGTTAATGAATAATTTTTAATTTCTTCCGCAAGCGTAAAAATTTGTTCGCACAACAAGCGAACGTACGTCCAGTTGACTATTGAATTGGAAACCTGTTCTTCGACAAGTCCGCTCAACAAACTAAGTTTGGGGAAACCGATAGTTCCGCCCGCACCCTTGAATTCGTGAGCGATATTCCTGATCGTTGTGCGGTCTTTTTTATCCAGGGCATTCGATAAGAATTCTTTTTTTTTATAATAACCGTCAAGGAACATTATCCTCAGCCTTTTTCTGATATCTTCCGAGTCCGAATGTGAAAAGATCTTCTTCTTTTTTGATTTCGCGAGAAACTCGGGACCCAGTATTTCGTTTATGTTTTTAATAATGATTTCCTTTTGCAGCGGCTTTGAGATAACTTTATCCGCACCCGCTTCAATCGCGGCCAGTACGTTGGTTCTGTTTGTATTTCCGCTTATCACTATTACCGGGATATCTTTCAGACCTTCGAGCACTTTTATTACCTGCAGCATTTTTACCCCGTCCAGGTTCGGCATCATGAGGTCAAGGAATATTAAAGCGGGCTTATATTCAGCCGCCTTCTGAATTCCTTCCAGGCCGTCCTGGCACGTAATGACATCGAAATTATAATCGCTAAAGAAATTTTTTAACGAATTTCTGATAACATCGGAGTCATCTACAATTAGCAGCGCAACTTTCTCTTCATCCATTGTTGCCGTCGAGTTTTCTGATTTGATTAATATTAAGCTTTTTGACATTCTCCGGCTTCGATTTGCTGTTTATTGAAGCTTCAATAGTTATCAGCTTGACTTTCTCATAAATTTCGCCGCGAAATATTTCAACGTTGTCCGGAGCGGTAATTCCTAATTTTATTTGTCCTTCGGATATCGAAAGAAGTTTTACGGTAATCTCAGGCCCGATTTTAATTTCTTCGTTTATTTTTCTCGTTAGAATAAGCATGATTCAAAGCCCTATTTATTCTTTAAATAGATTGAAATTTACCGGATACTTGTCAGTATCCAGTATTTTCTGATAACCTGTTTTGGTATTTTGATTTAAATAAACAGGAGCCTTTAAATTAACCGTTATTTTTAAAATATCAGAATTTAAATTAACTATTCCGAATGCTTCGTGATCTTTTTCTTCGGGGTATTTGTCGTCGATCATCCTAATGCCTATCAAAGGGAACGCGATCTCCGGATTTTCCACGGAATTGAGGTAATAAAAAAAGTCGTCTTCAGGTTTAATAAACAGATATTTTGTAAGACGTTCAAAACCCAGGATACCCGAGTTGAAATGAATAATTAAATCTTCAGAAAATTCAACTTCACCGAAATTATGTGTTTTTATTTTCATTTATCCTTACTTCTTAATTATTACTATATCCACTCTTCTGTTAATTGCCCGTCCCTGCGGCGTTTCGTTTGAAGCGATGGGTTTATATTCCGAATAACCGACAATAGATACTTTTCCGGCAACCAGTCCCTCCGAATTTATAAGATAATATGCCGTATTCAGCGCCCTTGCAACCGACAAATGCCAGTTCGAGGGAAATTTCGGCGTATGAATGGGAACATTGTCCGTGTGCCCTTCAATCCTGATATCGTTGGGAAGTTCTTTAAGAATCGTCGCTATCCTGTCCAAAATTTGAAGAGAACTTTTATTAAGAACAGCCTGACCGGAAGGAAAAAGAATATCGTCAAGAATATGTATAACGATCCCTCTCTGGTTCTGTTCAAGCTTTATCGAATTATTATAATGATATTTATCGATAATTTTTTGAAGTTCCGATTTAAGGTTCACTTCATGCGTCGGAATTACGCTGTTCCCGTTGTTTGCCGGCGCAACATTAATTACCCTGCTGCCGTTTCCGAAAACATTTCCCATTGCCGATATTATCTTTTCGTACTTCTTGGCGTCGAGGTTGGAAACGGCATAAAGAATAATAAACAGTCCGAGAAGCAAAGTAATCAGATCCGCATAAGTAATCAGATAGCGATCCTTTTCCCCGCTTTCCTCGAAAGAAGATTCTTCAAACTCTAAACGCCTGACATTCTTAGTTGTTCTCCTTGGGGCAGCAGACTTAACAGTCTTGCTTTTACTATTGAGGGAATCTCCCCACTCTGCAGAGCCAGAATGCCTTCCAAAGATATCTCCATCATATGTTTTTCTTCCAAATGACATTTCTTTAATTTATCACCAATCGGTAACCAAATAATATTTGCGCTGAAAATGCCCCATAACGTCGCTATAAACGCGGAGGCTATATTTTTTATCAACAGGTTGGGATCGCTTCCTGCATTCGCCAGTGTCATAATCAGGCCCATTACCGTCCCGATAATTCCCATGGTTGGTGCATATCCGCCCATCTTAGTGAAAATAAATATGTTTGAATAATGCCTTTCCTGCATGGCTTTCATTTCCAGTGAGGCAATATTCTGAAGTGATTCGGAATCGGTACCGTCTATCACGTGCCTAATAAGTTTCCTCGGGAAGATATATTCCAGTCTATCGAGTCTTTTCTCGACCGATAGCAATCCTTCCCTCCTTGATATTATCGAAAATTCTACCAGGTTGTTGATTAAATTCTTTATATTATATCTTTTCGGGAAATAGGCCAACTTAATCAGGTTAAGGATATTGCTGAATCGATCGAACCCGAAGCCTATGATTACTGCCGAGAATGTTCCCCCGAAAACAATAATTAAAGGCGGGATAAGAAACAACGCATCAAAAGACCCGCCTTCAAGAAAAAACGCCCCGAATATGGAAAGGATACCTAATATTAATCCGTTTAACGATCCTATTTTTTTAATCATAAATAATTCAAAAGAGAATCGGTATTTATAATCGACGCCAGTCTGTAGGTCATCTGTAAATTATTGTTCTGATTCTGCAGATCGACGATTGCTTTTGCAACGTCTACATTCTGCGTATTCGCAATGTTGGTAGTCAACTGCGTTTGCCTGTTGGTCAGCAAGTCTTGAGAATCAGTAAGCTGATTTATAATATTGCCGGCCGTTGAAATATTATTTATAAGTCTCGTATTAAAATCGGAGACGGTATTTACCTGATCGGCGGTCGGTTTTGTGCCGTTTTTTAGTTCGTCCCGGATTTGAATGAGAGTGTTGAAAATATCGTTTTTTTGATTCGCCGAAAAATTAAGTGAAGTTGCCGCGCTTTTTTCTCCCACTCCCAGAGTATTCAGTGAAAAATCGATGCCCTTGCTGCTGTCTTTAATCTGTATGGAAGACGCCGGCTGTCCGTCTATTGATTGAACACTTCCGGTCGTCGGATCGAATACGACCGATTTTGCGGCAGGCGGTGAAGAGAATATGGAACTCCCCCCGCTGTCGGTTACGTCGTAAGTCATATTATATGTATCGGCCGCCGTTTTTGTATACGTCGTTGTTAAGGTGTAGGCATTACCCGATGTATCGTAAACCGTTGTATTCTGACTTGCGGTGCCTCCTACCGACGTGCCTGAATCGATATTCCCGTTTAAAGAGACTATGGTCCCGAATACTTCCGTTCCCGTCATATTTATCTTCTGCAATATACCCTGCGAAATCCTTATGTTCTGCACGCCGGATATATTGTTCGGCTGGACCTGAACCGACGAACCGTCGCTTGAAAGACTGAACGGCGCGGACGAAAAATCCGTTCCTCCGAATACGTATTTACCGCCGGACTGGGAATTGGCAAGATTAACTACCGTATTTAATATTTGATCTATCTGTTCCGAATACGAATTCAAATTGGTTGAATTGGCTACATTATTCACGCTTGTCAGATCCGACATAACATTTGTTATTTCCGACTGTATATTCTGCATCGTATTCGTCGTATCCTGCAGGAAGCTCAGTCCGTTGTTAATATTGTCCGAATAGGTGTTTACCTGATTCAACTGCGTGTTCCAGCCGAGCAAATTTGCCGTGCCCACCGGCGAATCGGACGGGCTGCTGATTTTTATCCCCGTAGCTATCTGGGTTTGAAGCGTATTAACATTGCTTTTCACGGTGTTCAGATTATTAAGATAATCCGTGCTCATCATTATATCTGAAATTCTCATGGCTTATACCATATTTATTAATGTTTGTAACATGTCATCAGCCATCGTTACCATTTTAGCGGAAGCTTCGTAGGACCGCTGATACTTTATGATGTTCATCATTTCCTCATCCACGGATACTCCGGAGACCGATTGTTTCTGCTGATTTAACTGCTGCAGGACAAGATTGTATGATGTTGCCGAATCGGTAGCAGATTTTGTATCGTTGCCGACCTGCGATATCAGCGTATTATAGTTGTCCTGGAGAGTCGTCCCGCTTGAATCAGCAGTATTCAAAAGGTTTGCAATATTCAAGGCAATATCCCCGTTGCCGGAAGTTCCGTCTTTTGAAACGGCGATCTTCTGAGGATCGTTTAAGATCTGCTGGTTAATCGATAGAACTCCGTTCGTGTAGCCGGAGAAAAAATTCAACCCGGTTTCCGGAGGATTATTTATCGTATATCCGGCGGCATGTTCGGTATTCACTGAATTCATCAGCCGGTTTACGTAATTATCAAGACTGCTTTGGTAAGACGGTATTTTATTGTTGTAAACATCCAGCATCCCGCCGGTGGTTCCGCCGGTAATATTGGCCGTAACGCTTCCGTCCGAAGAAGTAACCTGCAGTTTTCCTCCGGCGGTTGTAAGCTTCAATTCGCTGTACGAACTTCTGTCGGCAACGAAAACTCCTCCTATGGAAATAACCGCCGAACCGCCGCTGTCGTAATTAACGTTTATATTTGCAAGATTGCTTAAGTCGGCTATAGCTTTATCCCGCTGGTCCATAAGATCGTTGGGCTGAAGCCCGGTGGCCTGGGCTGTATAAATTTGTTTGTTCAGCGATTGTATTTGTTTAATATCGGCATTGATGGCATCGACATTAGCCTGCGCCTGACTTGAAATACTCGCCTTGATCGTCTGTATGCCCTGATTTATGCTCTGTATTTTATCGCTCAGATTCTGACCCGCCTGTATAACGTTATTCCTTAAAGATATCGAGTTGGGCGTTACCGACAATTGTTCCCACGAATTAAAAAACGAAGTGGTTAAATTAGAAAGCCCGGTAGCGGAAGGTTCGCTGAAAAGCGATTGAACCTGCGTTAACAGGCTGCTTGACGTATTGCTGTTCGAATATTTAGAGTTATTTGTATTTATTTGGGTATTGGTTAATTGGTCCGTTATCCTCTGGATGTCGGCAATCTGGACGCCGGTTCCCCAGATAAGATTGGCCTGCTGCTGTGGCGTAGTAGTGGACAAATTAGCTCTCTGCCTCGAGTAATCCGGATTTGACGCGTTCGCAATATTATTTGAAGTTACGTCTATGGCGCCCTGGTACGTAGCCAGACTGCTCTGCGCAATATCGAAAATTCTGCCAAGACTCATTTAAATTTTCCTATCCAAAATTTTATTCTTGTTTAGATTTATTAAAGAAGAAATCGTATCCTGAATAAATTCTCTTGCCTGCTCTATTAATATTTTATTTTGAGCGTTAACTTTGGCAATCTTCAAGGCTAATTTTCTCAGAAGATTCTGAATCTTTTCCAAATTTCCGAGTTCTATATTTTTACTTTTTAAGGCATTTATGAATTCCGAAAGTGATTTCGAAGGAGGATCGATCTTAAATTTTTTCGACAGTCCGTCGATAATGCCGATCATTTGTTTTTCATGCTGTTCGATATGGATAATCAGCGCCCCCTCCGTCTTCATCGTTTCTTCAAGTCCTTTCATGTCGTTCTCGATAATTGCTTTTTGCTGAAGAACAATAGTATTTAAGAATGCATCGAGAAACCGGTATTGATCGATAAGAGACCTTGCCAAATCATTCATTTCCATCTTCCGCTCCGTTAAAATGTTTCAAATATCCCTTCACTCTTGTTACGTAATTTTGAGTTTCCTCAAAAGGAGGGATTCCGTCGTATTTGTCCACATTCTCAGGC
>JBJKOY010000262.1:0-4837 GCA_046706945.1 Ignavibacteriaceae bacterium
GCTTCGATGGGCGGTATGAAAAATTTCGTCAAGAAAGGTCAAACCGTCTGCGTCAAGCCCAATATAGGCTGGGATTCTACACCGGAACTTGCGGCGGATACCAATCCGCTTCTGGTTAGACAAATTATAAAACATTGTTTCGAAGCCGGGGCGAAAGACGTATATGTTTTCGACAACACCTGCGACAACTGGAACCGCTGCTATAAGAACAGCGGTATTGAACAGGCGGCTAAAGACGCGGGAGCCAAAATAGTACCTGCGGCAAGCGACGGTTATTACCATGAAGTTAAAATTAAAAACGGTAAAAGCCTGAAAGATGCCGAAGTGCATGAAGCCTTATTAAATTCGAACGTTTTCATCAATGTCCCGGTTCTTAAACATCACGGCGGCGGCAGAATCACCGCAGGGATGAAGAATTTAATGGGTGTAGTGTGGGACAGAGGCTACTGGCACCGGAATGATCTGCACCAGTGCATAGCGGATTTTTCCGCCTACTGCAAACCGGATTTGGTTGTAATAGATGCTTACAACGTGATGATGCAAAACGGTCCGAGAGGCGGTTCCGCTTCCGATCTGGTCAATATGAAATCGTTATTATTGGCCACCGACGCGGTAGCCGCGGATACCGCAGCCGCCAAACTTTACGGGATGAACCCGAACGACGTTCCGTATATAAAATACGCCGCTGAAATGAAGATAGGCACAATGGATTTGGGCTCGTTGAAAATAAACCGAATCAAGATGTAAACCTGCGCGGTACCGGAAATATGAAGCTGTCGCATTTAAAGAAAATTAGAGTCGGTGTTTCGGTTTTGTTTTTTACCGCGCTTGCGGCTTTATTCCTGGATTTTTCCGGCACTCTTTCCCCGGCTTATACCGGTTATATTACTTATCTCCAGTTTATCCCGTCGTTTTTAAAATTCATAGATTTTTTTAATGCTGCGGCGGCAGGGTTTATAATTGTTTTCGTACTTACCTTATTTTTCGGGCGCATATACTGTTCAAGCATCTGTCCGCTCGGTACGCTTCAGGACATAATTTCGTTCATCCGCAAAAAGCTTCGCAAAAAAAAATACTTCGGACTTTCCGTTCCGCATAACATACTGAGATATTCTTTCCTTTCAGGTGCGGTTATTTTTTTCATATGCGGCAGTATGCTGGCATTCACCCTGCTGGATCCGTACAGTAATTTCGGAAGGATAGTCACTCTGCTTTTCAAGCCGCTTCTTGTTGCAGGGAATAATTTATTGGTTTCGGTACTTGAACATTTTAATAATTATTCCGTTTATCCCGTCCAGTATAAATACCCCGGAATCATTCTGCTGTCGCTGCCGCTTTTCTTTTTCGCTCTTGTATTCTGGATGTCATTCAGGCACGGGAGATTGTTCTGCAATACGGTTTGTCCGGTAGGCACATTATTGGGGCTGGTATCCCGGATATCATTTTTTAAAATTAAGATCATCGAAGATAACTGTATCGGGTGCAACCTCTGCGAACGGGTCTGTAAATCCGGCTGCATCGACAAAAAGAATAAAACCGTAGACTTCAGCAGGTGCGTAAGCTGTTATAATTGCTTTACTGTATGTCCCACAAACGGGATTAAATTTTCGACCTCCCTTAAAAAAAAGGCAGTTGAAAAACCTTCCGGAATAGATTTAAAGAAAAGAGAATTTGTTGCCGGAATAATTCTCTTCGCCCTCGGAACAAAAGGCATTGCATTCGCTCAGCAGAAAATCATTCCTAAAAAATTAAGTACGGTACCAGATTTAAAGAAATATCCGGTATCGCCGCCCGGATCGGTAAGCATTGAGCATTTTACGGAAACATGTACGGCATGTCATTTATGCATAAGCGCGTGTCCCACGAAAGTTCTGCAGCCTTCTTTCCTGGAATACGGAATACTGGGGATAATGCAGCCCAGAATGGATTACCGCACAAACTTCTGCAATTTCGAATGCACGGTCTGCGGCGAAGTCTGTCCTACCGGCGCCGTTCTGCCGTTAGCAGGCGAAAAGAAAAAACTGACTCAAATAGGGAAAGTAAAATTCATAAAAGAAAACTGCGTAGTTTATACCGAAAAAACCGACTGCGGAGCATGCGCGGAACAATGTCCCACAAAAGCGGTTACAATGGTTCCCTACGAAAACATAAAAGCTCCGGAAATAAAAGACGATTACTGCATCGGGTGCGGGGCATGCGAGTTTGCGTGCCCGACCAAACCGTACAAAGCGATATTCGTTGAGGGAAACCCTGTCCACTCAACAGCAAAGAAGAAGGAAGTAAAAAAGATAGAGAAAAAAGAAGACCGGGAGGCCGACTTTCCTTTTTGAACATCACAGTACCGCCGTTAGACTTATCATTATTTATACTATTTAAACCTTATCATTTAAAAAATTGACTAACATTAGCAGCTTATTGCGACAACACGGGAATTTTAAATAAATGAAGATAAAAAATTTATTTCCTCTGGTCTTCTTTCTTTCTGTAAATATTTTCGGCCAGAATTATTCAATAAGGGGAAGAATAGCTTCGGCGTCAAACAAAAGCGGACTCGATAATGCCAACGTTGTGATCACACACATGCCGGACGGCAAACATAAAGGAATAATTACCGGTACAAACGGTAAATTTGAAATTGACGGACTTACTCCTGGCACATACGAAATATCCGTAAGTTATGTAGGATATATTACATACAAAAAGAATTTCGAAATCAAATACCGCCGGGTTGATTTCGGTACAATTTATTTAAAGGCAACCGACATAAAGCTGGGAACGGTTGAGGTAAACGGCGAGCCAGTACCGGTTAATATAAAAGCGGATACAACCGAATATAATGCAGGCGCATTTAAAACAAATAAAGACGCCGACGCGGAGGATTTAATAACAAAGATGCCCGGGATTACCGTCCAAAACGGCACTGTTCAAGCCCAGGGCGAAAACGTTACGAAAGTACTGGTTGACGGCAGAGAATTTTTCGGATCGGATCCCAATACCGCTTTAAAGAATCTGCCTGCGGAAATCATCGAGAAAATTCAGGTTTTCGACCAGCAGAGCGATCAGGCGCAGTTTACGGGCTTTGACGACGGGAATACATCAAAAACAATTAACATTGTTACCAGGTTTGCCGACAGGCAGGGAACCTTCGGCAAATTCACGTCGGGTTACGGCAATTACGGAAGATATGCTGCCGGGGGAAATATTAATTTTTTCAACGGTCCACAGAGGATCACTGTTCTTGCACAATTAAATAATATAAACCAGCAGAATTTTTCGAGCGACGATCTTCTCGGCGTGATGTCCGGCTCGGGCAGAGGCATGCGCATGAATTTTTTAAGAGGGGGCAACGGCGGCGGCCAGGGCGTCGGAAGAGCAGGATTCGGCGGAGGCGGTTTCGGAGGCGGAAACGTTTCGAATTTTTTAATAAATCAATCCACCGGTTTAACCCAAACCAAAGCCTTCGGAATTAACTATTCGGACAGATGGGGGGAAAAAATCGATCTGACCGCCAGCTATTTCTTTAACCTGACCGACAACGACGCAGAATCTTCTACAAACAGGAACTATTTTCTGACCGCTCCGGCAACCCAGACATATAACGAAATTAATTCTTCTTTAACGGACAATACGAACCACCGGATAAATTTACGGCTTAATTACCAAATCGACAGGTCGAATTCGGTGTTGTTTTACCCTTCGTTTACAGCCCAGATAAACGACGGCTCCAGCAATATTTCGGGAATAACCTCTTCCGGCGACCAAAAGCTGAACACGTCCAACAGCATTTTCAGTTCAAACCTGTCTGCAATTAACTCATCAAATAATTTGTTGTTCAGACACAGGTTCGATACTCCCGGCAGAACCTTATCAATCAATCTTAACGGCACGTTTACCAATAACCTGGGAAATAATAACCTTTCCGCTCAGGAAATATATTATTCGAATAATACGCCTTCGGATACGATCAGCCAGGCCTCGGACCTGATTGTTCACGGCTTCAGTACATCGGCGAATATTGTCTATACCGAACCTTTTTTCTACCAAGGACTCCTGCAATTTAACGCGGGCATAAATTACTCGCAGGACAACAGCAATCAAACGACATACGACAACTCGAACGGCGCGTACACACTTCCAGACACTTCCCTGAGCAACATCTACAAAAAAATTTACAGGACGCAGAGCGTAGGAACAGGCTACCGTTTCAGATCGCGGGACTTATTATTAGGCGCAGGTATAAACTATAACCTCGCTCAACTTATAAATTCGCAATTCTTCCCGCAATCCGAAAATATTCGAAGAAATTTTTATTCTTTTCTGCCTTCTTTTATGTTAAGATACAATATTTCCAGGTACGATAACCTTAGGATATTTTATAGAACCCGCAACGACGATCCAAGCATTAATCAATTACAGGACGTCCTCAACAACAACGACCCGACCCAGCTTAGCATGGGAAACCCATTACTGAAACAGGATTACAATCAAACGGTCGTAATGAGATACTCCGAAATCAACGGTTCGCATATGAGGACATTATTTGTCCTGTTCAGCGCATCATTTATAAAAAACTACATAGGAAACAATACCATCATTGCGGAACAGGATACAACGGTATTCAACAAAATACTGTTAAACAGGGGCACAAAGCTGACGGTCCCGGTAAACTTGAACGGCTACGTAAACCTTCGTTCTTTCGTTACGTACGGACTGCCGATCGATTTTATAAAATCCAACATGAATTTTAACGCAAGCGCCAATTATATCCGGACTCCCGGGATTATAAACGGGATTTCCAATTTTTCGAATTCAAGCACTTACGGAATGGGAATAGTTC
>JBJKOY010000263.1:0-1271 GCA_046706945.1 Ignavibacteriaceae bacterium
TTAAACTACTATTAACGCTGCTCGCCTTTATATTTACTTCATCTATTGCCATTAGTCAAAATTATTATTTAGGAACGGAGAATGGAACTACCACCTGCTCTACTTGTCATACGGCCGGTACTAACATCCCGCCTATTTATGATACATGGAAATATACGGCACATTCATGGGCATTTGATTCGCTGAAGAACAACCCCGGTTTCGGTTATTCATGTTTACCATGCCATACAACGGGTTGGGATACGGGGATAACCAACGGCGGTGCCGATGAATTTGTAAAGCAGGATACTACAAGTCCGAACGGGTATATAATTACGGATCAGGCCTCGTTTGACAGGGTAAAGAACGTAGGATGCGAAAGCTGCCACGGTCCGTTGGGAACGAAGGAAGGATTGCTCAGTGAGGATCACTGGAATTTTCAGACAACCAACAAATTAAATTATTCTGCCGATGTCTGCGGCCAATGTCATACCGGCAGTCATAATCCTTTTTACGAGGAATGGCAGGCTTCGCCGCATGCTTTGACGACATCCGGCACAATGGCAAACGCCGCGCAAAATAAAAGCTGCGCGAGATGTCATGTAGCCCAGAATTTTATACTTTACTCGCAAGATCCCGCGGCGTACAGGGATACTGTCTTAGCAACCGGGAGTGATATTCAGCCGCTGACATGCGTTGCTTGTCATGATCCGCATGAAAAGAAATATACCGCGCAGTTAAGATTCGCGGTTTCAAGCACTAAGGTAATCTGCGACGAATGCCATTCGGCGGAAATCGATTCGGTCAATATTAATTCGACTCCTCACCACAATTCATCCGACGCATTAAGCGGATCCAGATTATTCGGGTATCATTATCCGGGACAAACTTATTTGAATTCGGGCCACACTTATGCCGCTACGGAAAGATGCATAAATTGTCACGTAAATAATTCTCCCGATAGCCAGGGCAAGGCTAATACGGGCCATACTTTCCTGCCGCGCGTTCAAGCATGCAAGGAATGTCACGATGATTATTATGCGGCCGTAGATACGGCTGACCCGGCGAAGAGATTCGACTACCGCGGCGTGCAGACCACTACCGACAGCCTTATGAATATTCTTTCCGCCGAACTGAGCAAAGCTTCGCCGAGCGATTCAGCCACAGTCTCATTCAAGGAAGCAAATTATAACCTGCTTGCGGTACAGGCCGACGGAAGCCACGGTATTCATAACACGGCGCTGATTGAAAAACTTCTAAGGGACGCTATTGCCAATTACTCGCCCGTGACC
>JBJKOY010000264.1:0-2029 GCA_046706945.1 Ignavibacteriaceae bacterium
GCTCTTACAAGATCGTCGAGCGCTCTCAATGTTTCTTCCTGGGGAGTAAAAGGATCAAAGCTGTGAAGCTGATACAGGTCTATATAATCGGTTCCCAGTCTTTTCAAGCTGGCATTACAGTTTTCGATGATATGATTACGCGACAGGCCGACGTCGTTCGGTCCTTTGCCGGTCCTGCCCCTAACTTTTGTAGCCAGAATAATTTCCTTGCGGCGGCTGCCCAAAGCCTTGCCGAGCATTTCTTCCGCAAGCCCTTCCGAATAAACATCCGCGGTATCGAAAAAATTTATACCCCCTTCAAGAGCCAGATTTACAAGCCCGTCCGCGTCTTTTTGCTGGAGTTCGCCGATATATTTCCAGTATCCTCTGCCTCCGAACGTCATAGCCCCGAAGCAAATCTCCGAAACCTTGATACCGCTGTTTCCGAGAAACCTCATTTTCATTTTATTCTCCCGATTTTTTTATTCTTTAATTTATTTAAGAATTATTTTCACGTTTGAACCTTGAACCAAACATTAAAGTAGAAACTATGTATTTGATTAAAAATTTTCAATGAATAACGACCTGACTCCGTATTAAATCAACAGAAAGAATGTTTGTCATCACGAATAAGCAAATTCTAAGGGCCGGCAGCATAAAAAAGTAGAGACGACTGCAGCATTCGGTCAGGTTATCAAATTTTTATTTGTCCCCAAGCGGCGGGTCCCGCTCATATTCTAAATTCAATTTTAGCGCGGTTTCGGCTTTAGCTAATTCAATACCCGGTTTTACCGTAACCGGCCAACCGGCAATTGCCGCTCCGCTGCATGTGTTTAATTCACGCGAAGTCAGAGTGCATACGGCCTCTGCCCCTCCGGATCGCCTGCCGCAAATAAGCACGAGGTAACCGGACAGCCCGTATATTTTCTTTATTATGCTTCAGTTGTTTAATACTCCTATAGAGAAATAACATTGACAATATAATTTGTATTTCCGCATTTGTCCAAAAAATTTAAAAGAATACTGAATTTTAAAAATTTAATTACGATTATAAAAAACGGTAGATCTTTGTGATTTATCATCTAAATGTTTGTGAAAAATACGGACCGCTCGATTTTGCTCTCGGTTAAGCACTTCGGGTAGTTTTCAATTATAAATTTTCATTTGACGCCGTTCATAAATACGGCCGACAATAATAAGCTTAATCAATTATGAGGGGTGAAATATGTCGAAAGATATACCGCTTACCGTAAAGAATATATTATGGACTTTCTTTTTTATCTATATCGCCGCAGGCTCATTGTTCGGACAGTGGTCGGGCGATTCAGTAAATACCGTGATCTGCAACGAACCGCATGATCAAACTTATCCTTGTATTACAAGCGACGGCGCGGGCGGAGCAATAGTGGCTTGGGTGGATGACAGAAGTATTGATTACGATATCTATGCCCAGCGAATTAATGCGGACGGCGACGTTCTCTGGACTGCTAACGGCATTCCGGTTTGTACCGATACAAATAATCAGCAAGATCCTATGATAACAAGCGACGGCGCAGGCGGAGCGATTATTATCTGGAATGATAGTAGAAACAATTTTAACAACGGTAATTCCGACCTATATGCGCAAAGGATTAATTCGGTAGGCAAGATATTATGGGCCGACGGCGGTGTCCCTGTTTGCACGGATACAACAGGCCAGGAGTATGAATCGATTACAGGAGACGGCAGCGGAGGCGCCATAATTACATGGACGGGATACAAAAACGACAGCAGCCGCATTTACGTACAAAGGATAAATTCAAGCGGTAGTACCCTGTGGGGAGCAAACGGCCGGGAAATCTGCAGCGAATTAAGTATACCCTTTGAAACACAGATTACCGGCGACGGCAGTCACGGAGCTATAATAACATGGACGGATAACAGAAATCTTATCGGCCAGATTTGTGTTCAAAGAATAGATGCCGACGGTAACCCGCTCTGGCAGACAAACGGCATTGCAATATGCCAATACCATAGTATTCTCAGTTCGATAGCAAGCGACGGTCAAGGC
>JBJKOY010000265.1:0-46520 GCA_046706945.1 Ignavibacteriaceae bacterium
CTTTTCCAATTTTTCACGGATAAGTTCAGTATCCGCATAATCGGTGAATAGTATGTTTTCTATATGATCATATTCGTGCAGTACGGCCCTTGCTGTTTCACCGCTGAATATCTTTTCTCTTTCCTTAAAGTCCGCGTCCAGGTATTTTATTACTACTGTCATCCTTCTTTTAATTTCAAGCTCAATAGCCGGAATACTTAAACACCCTTCTTCTTTAATCCAGCTGTCTCCTGTTTTTTCGGTAATTACGGGGTTAATAAATACTTCCCTGATCCCGCTGTCCGTTATAAACATTCTGCGCTCCTTATACCCGCTGTTTTCATAAATCAGGACAGAATCCACTATAAAAAGCCTGAGAGAACTTCCGATTTGAGGGGCGGCAAGTCCGGCGCCTTTTGCCGCATACATGGTCTCCCACATATTTTTAATCAATTTCTGCAGCCGGGGACTGTTCCCGGAGATCTCTTTACATTCCTCCCGTAATTTCGGATGGCCGTATGCAAATATCGGTAAAATCATTATTGCATATATCTATTAATAAAAAATCTAATTCTTTTAGGAGAAAATTTAACAAAAATTTTCTTTTTTATATACATCAGCATTTCGGTACTATTCAAATTTATTTTCAAAACAAAAAACTCAACCCCCTAACCCCCTTCTCTTGGTAAGAGAAGGGGGAATTAAAGGGGGATGAGTTCTTTGAAATAGAATATTAGAATTCATAACAATCAAAATAATATAGAAATTTACTATTTTCAGTATATGTATTCCGAAACATTATTGTTCTAAACATTTATGTTATTTTATTGAAAAAAGGGAGCAATGATATGTCAATTGATCGGCAAATTTTAACTTAATCCGAAAAATTAAAGATCGCGATCACGGGTAGACTTAAACTTCCCGGTAAAAACAAACTAATTTATTTTTTAATTATATCGATCTCTGCCATAATTTTTTGCGCCAATTCTTGGGGGGTAATTCCTTCGATAAGAACTTTCGTGGTTGATACCAGGTCCTTGGGATGATCGCCTTCCCCTATCATATACTTATACAGGGCAAAACCCAACCGATTTCTGTCGTTTGCAACAGGGAGATAAACCGCCATCTTCTCGACTATTTGGTATACTTTCCTTTCAAGCGAATTTTCCGGAAATTTCTGGGTTGCAGGCGGATTTAATGTCGTCATCTTTTTACCTAAAATTTATATGCAAAGATAAACCAGTTTGTTGAAAACTTCAATAATTCAGTGGAAGTAAAAATACTAAATGAGTAAATTAGCACTGATTTTTTAAATAATAAGCGAAACGGATTTGAATTTACATAAAATACGGGAATTACTGATTATTCGATTGAGTTCTTTAGGCGATATTCTTTTGTCCACGCCTCTGGTACGTTCGATAAAAAAGAACTATCCCGGGATAAATATAAGCTACCTTTTAAAAGATCAATACAAAGACCTTCTAAGCAGCAATCCTTATATTTCCGGCCTTTATGTATATAAAAAAGAATTTAACACCAAACAAAATATGGAGCTGAATAAACTTAATTCCGTTAAGTTCGATCTGATTATTGACCTGCAGAACAACCTGAGATCACGGGATTTAACATTCAGGCTAAATACCCGGGCACTGAGGTTCAATAAAAAAACAATTTCAAAATTTCTTCTGGTGAACTTTAAAATAAACAGGTTAAAGAATTCGCCCCCTATTCCCGTAAGGTATGCTCAAACCTTAAAAAATTTCGACCTTGACGAAGAAGGACTGGATTTATTCAAGCCGGAGGGACTAATTCCGGAATTAAGCGGCAATCAATATATCGGTCTTGCTCCCGGCTCGAGGCATTATACAAAAATGTGGCCGGAAAGATATTTTAAGGACCTCGGGATTTTTCTGCTTAAAAGCGGTTATACTATAGTATTATTCGGAGGGAAGGACGATAAGGAAACATGTTCGCGGATTTCCAAAGAGATCGAAGGTTCCGTAAACCTTTGCAACGACGACGACATCATATCAACCGCGGTGAACATGGAAAAATGCAGAGCATTAATCTGCAACGATTCGGGCATGATGCACATTGCATGCGCTCTTAAAGTACCCGTACTTGCCGTATTCGGTTCCACCGTGGAAGAATTCGGTTTCGTTCCTTATAAGAATAAAAGTATTATACTGCAGAACGATGGTCTTTCCTGCAGGCCGTGTACGCATATCGGCAGGGAATCCTGCCCGAAGAAACATTTTAAATGCATGGAGGAAGTTACTCCGCTGGTTGCCTTCAACAAGTTAAAATCTCTCCTGGAATACCGATGAAAAAATTCTGGTTCTTATTTTACAATATTACGGTTGTCCCGTTTCTCTTTGCATTCATTCGATTTGCGGGGTTATTCAACGCGAAAGTCGCTTCCGGAATAAAAGGCAGGAAAAGACTTTTCGAAGAATTAATTCTGAATGCCGCCGCAACTAACAAGTCGAAGAAATTAATATGGTTCCATTCCTCATCTCTAGGCGAGTTCGAGCAGGCAAAACCCATTATAAAAAATCTAAAGAACGATAAAAACATAAACATCCTTGTCACTTTCTTTTCTCCTTCCGGTTATGAGAATTCAAAAAAGTATCCCTACGCCGACCTTATATCATATATCCCGTTCGATACCTACTCCAACGCGGTAAGATTTATCCGGATTGCGCATCCCGATCTTGCGGTAATGATGCGCTACGATATTTGGCCCAACCATGTCTGGGCGATGAAGAAATTCAATATACCTTGTTTCATCGTGGACGGGACGATGAAAAAGAATTCTTCCAGGAAGTGGCCGGTTATTAAAAGTTTTCATAAGAGACTGTACGGAGATATTACCAGGATCTTAGCGGTTTCCGACGAAGACGTAAGCGGTTTCGGGGCATTCGGCTGCAAGGGAGAGCAGGTAAAGGCTGTGGGAGACACAAGGTTCGACCGTGTTTACCAGCGGAGCAGGACGGCGTCCGAAAGAAATTTGATTAAAAGCGATATTTTAAAGAATAAAAAAGTACTCGTTGCCGGAAGCACCTGGGAAGCCGACGAGGATATTATCCTCCCGGCTTTTTTAAAAATGTCGGAATATGACAGCAACGTAATTTTAATTATTGCTCCTCACGAGCCCACTGTTCTTCACCTGGAAAAACTTGAGAACGATTTTGCTGGAAAACTTGAAACGATTCGTTTTTCTTTCCTTAACAATTATAAGGACGAACGGGTAATAATAATCGATTCCATAGGCATTCTGCTGACGCTGTACACATATGCTACGGTTGCTTACGTCGGCGGAAGTTTTAAACAGGGGATCCACAACGTTCTTGAAGCGGCGGTTTACGGGATACCGGTACTCTTCGGTCCGAAGATAGAGAACTCCCAGGAATCGCGACAGCTAATGGAAAGAGGGGGCGGGATGATGATAAAGACAAAACAGGAAGCCTACAGAAAATTGCGTTCTCTTTTTTTAGACGACCAATTAAGGAAATCAAAGGGTAAAATTTCTTTCGACTACGTGCATGAAAACCTGGGCGCCACCGATAAAATTATTAAAGAAATATACCGGTTAGTATAAATAACGAAGAACCGGCTTTAGATCAAACGGAGAAATCTTTATTAAATTAATAGGTTACCTATGTTAGCTGGTTAACATTCCCCGCATTTTTATTAAATAATTCCATTATTATCCTTCTCCTTCTATTTACAATTTTTTAATTTTTTAGTATCATATATTCCGACGAAGTAGAATACTCCTTTGCACTTAATAAAATTAGTTAATGGTTTGCTGTTATCATAATTGCAAAGAAGCCGATATATTGATTGCAATATAGAAGTTTGGCAATCCGGCAATCAATAATTTCGACACCCCTGATATGCGGATCACTATTTAACACTCCAGTATCTTTTTATTTAAAATATATTGACGATGTTTCAGAATTGAATTCAAAAAACCGGTCATAATTTATTATTATTAACTTTTAGCGGAGTCTGATAGTATTGAGTTCAAAAAAAAATCTTAATATTTCATTCTACGGCATTTCCGAGAATGCTGCCGCTGGCACGGGGAACCGGAACTACTTCGGGAAATTCCCGGAAGACAGTTCCGACTTATATCAACCTAAAGGCTTATTATTTTTTATAGCAGAGGATTCACAGGATGAATCCGCGGCAAAAGGAACGAAACCCGGTGCGGTTGATATTATAAGACGCGAATATTTTTCATCCGTATCCAATGCTGCGGCAAGCACTTTATTTTCGGCATTTGAATCCGCAGTTCAACAGACTTTTACGCCTTCCCCGGATAATCTTCAGTCACCGAGAAAATATACAAATTGCACCACACTTGTCTTGAGCAACAATTTCGCCAATATAGTTAGTACCGGTAATTACGGGATATACAGAATTACGGATGAGAAAATTGAGCGGCTTCCGGGTGACAGCATAAATGACCGGATGCAATCCGGCGATGATACTCTAATCCCGGTTGATACTGATAATTATAATGCTAAAACGGTTTTGATCAAAATCCTCGGCAGCAGTTCGCCGGTTGAAGTTGACATAGTCCAGGACATTCCGCTCAAAGAAGGAGACGCTTTTCTAGTATGCAACGAAGGTTTGACCTGGACAAATAAGGAGTGGGTAAAAATGACGGTATTGAATTCCCCTCCTAAAGATGCCTGCAATATATTACCTTCTCTTGTAAAAGAGAGCGGCACAGCCGGCAGTATTACCCTTCTGGTAATTAAAGTAATACCGTCGGGTGAAAACGGCAGCTTCCTGGAAGACTTTATAGATAGGACAAAATTAACATCAATAAATTTAAAATTTCTTTTCTGGTTCTTTTTAACGGCTGCAATTCTAACGGCAGGGGCCGTTTACAAAAACGCGATCTTCCGGATGTTTACGTGGTCCCCGGAAGAAGTTGTATATAAACCCGTAAAAAAAATAGTAAAGACCGAACCCAACCCCCGGCAAAGTAATTTGGAAAATGCGGATTCGTATTTAAAACCGGGAGCCCTGGATAGCGTAAGGGAATTATACAGTTTAATTCAAAAAAGATCACAAATGAATCCCGGTGCATTGCTGGGGACTCAATTGAAGAGGAAAAAAATTATCGACGAGGGGAACAGGCTTTTAGCCGAAGGCAACATCGGCGAGGCCATTAAATATTTTAAAAAAGCGCTAGTCGATGTAACCGACGAAGTAGAGCTTTCTCAAAAGAACAAACAGGCAGAGAAGCAGCCCGATAAAAGTGAGTCTCAAGTCGACAAAAGAATCGAAAGGTATAAAGTACCTGTCAAAGTACCCATAATAGAAAAGAAAAAAGAACTTCCTTCCGCAGAAATAAAAAATATTGCCAAAACCGAGACCCCTAAAATGCCGTTTGATCTTTCCGAATGGAATTTTAGCGGGTTATCGGATAAAGACTACCGGATCAATGAAAACGAGATCAAGTTTTTAGGAAGTAACAGAATCAAGGAGTTGATATCGCAAAATTCTATGAAGGATATCGATATTTCATTTGTGCTTAAATTCGATAACGTACCGACCGGCGCCCGGGCAGGCATTATTTTCGGATATAATATTTCGGGAAACAACGACGATTCCAGATATTTTTTATTTACTACGGACGATAACGGCACCTTTTTGCTTTCAAATGTTGTAAACGGAAAAGAAGAATTGCTGAAATCCTTTAAAAGTCCTCAAGGCTCAGATGAACAAAGCGGAGAATACCGGATAAAAATAAAAAGCCTCGGGCCGTGGGTTATCCTTTATATAGGCGACAAGCTGCTCGGATCGTGGTACGGGGAAAATTTTATTGAAGGTAAAATCGGACTGTTTTCATCGGCAGATTCGTATACCGAATTCAGTTCATTTAAAATAGGTTCGGCCTTTGAAAGTTATAAATAAAATCAGTTCAGCCATTTATACGGAGTAAGCTATGAAGAATTTCATTCGCTTTTTCGGGCTCACCTCGGTATTAGTATTCGTTTTTCCTTTAATACTCTGCTTTACGGCCTTGGAAAAAAGCATGATTGCTTATTCTCAGACAAAAGATCAATGCGCCGAACAGTTCGAAAAAGCCCGAAAGGAATATAATCTCGGTAATTTTAAAGAAGCTGTCGAACTGATAGAGCCTTGTTTAAAAAAACCGGGCATTTCTAAAATCGAATTGGCAGATGGTTATAGATTACTGGGGCTTGTTTTTATCGCGCAGCAATTGAAGAAAGAAGCCAGCGCCGCGGTAAAAAAATTGCTACTTGTTGTTCCCGACTACAAAATTAACCCGGAAAATGATTCGCCTGAGCTTCAAAAAATAATTAATGAAACGGCGCCGACCATAATACCTCAAATAACAAGCATTACGCCCGATTCAACCGGGACGGGTAAAAATAATTTAACAATAACCGTTAAAGGTACAAATTTCGTATACGGGTCCGAGGTCAGGTTTGAAGGAAAAACCGCAGCCACTACTTACGTAAGTAACGAAGAATTGAAAGCAGAAATACCTGCAGAAGATATTTTAAAGGAAGGTAAATTCTATGTCACCGTATACAGTCCGATTTTGGGCGGTAAGGTATCGAATAAGGAAAAGCTTACGGTTTACGGCGCACCGCAGGCTTCTCCCGTTACTCCCTGGAAATGGATTGCAATAGGAGGCGGAGCGGTTGTAGCCGCTGTCATTGCTATAATTACGTTGGGGGGAAAAAGCAGCAGCGGTGCTGCGCCAACACTGGCGGATCCGCCTGCCAGACCGTAACCGGAAAGTTTTTAACAATATAACCGGGGATACTAAAAACCGGGAGGGAATATGTCGCAAACAAGGAAACTTATTTTTTATTCGTGTCTGTTTTTTACCTTCTTTCATGCTGAGATCTATTCCCAAAATCAAATATCGTTCGGAATGATAAATAACGGGAGCGGCAGGCAAAGCAACTCGGATTTTATTATTAGGGGAACTATCGGCGGGACCGGTGTTAATAAATCCTCGGCTCCGGGCTATCAGTCCCAATCAGGATTTTGGTACGTCTTTTCCAGAATAAATTACCCCGCTACCATTGCGTTAAATGCCGATTACAGTTTCGGAGATATAACTAAAACGAGCAGTTATAAAATCATCGGGATTCCGGGGAGTAATGATGTATCAATTGCCGAATTAATTTCCGGAACCGAAGGAAAAAAAGGAGACTGGCGCGCATTCAGTGATTCAGGCTCCGGCGCATACAAAGAATACGACGGTTCCGCCGATTTTGATTTCACTCCCGGGAAAGCATTCTGGGTAATAAGTAAAAATCCGTTAAATATAAGCCGCACCGTAAATACGGTGCCCTTATCATTGGATAACTCTTATGCGATTCCGCTTCATCAAGGATGGAATCTGATCTCAAACCCGTTTGAAAAACCGGTTGACTGGAACAATGTGAAATCAGCCGACGGGGTAACTCAGCCTCTGAATGATTATCAGTCGGGCAGCTACAATTCAAGTTCCGGCTCTTTCGATCCTTACAAAGGATATTATTTTTACAACAGTACTAATTTGACGGATCTCATAATTCCATATCCTTCCGGAACCCTTGTACCTGTACTCAAAACAAACGCGCAGTTATTGAATACGCTTGAGTTGATTTTGGTTTCGGGAAAAGATAATAAATCTCAAATTAAAATCGGATTTACCGGCAAAAATAATTCGAATCCGGGTCTGCCGGATATTTACGCACCGCCCTGGCAATTCTGCGATATCAACATATCTATTTACGATAATAATCTAGGCACCGATTACAAATACCTTTCGGAAGATTACAGGCAGGAAATAGGCGACGGACAAGAGTTTAAAATCATCATAAAAAATACTTCGGGAGGAACCGTTCAATTGATCGGAAAAGGATTGCAATATTTTAATAACTATGAAGTATATCTTCTGGACGAAAGCCAGACAAAATTTTATAATTTGAAAAACCTTGACGGCATTGAAATAAACAATTTCCCTTCCGATAAAGTATACGGCCTTTTCATAGGCACCGATGATTATATAAACAGCAAGAAAAAAGAAATCCTGCCGACGGAATTTAATTTATTTCAAAATTATCCCAATCCGTTTAACCCTGAAACAATAATTAAGTTTGCTCTACCGGTTAAAAGCACGGTATCTTTGAATATTTACAATATTCTCGGAGAGCTGGTAGCAAACTTAATCAACAATCAAGTGTACGACGAAGGATACCATGAGATATTGTTTAACGGCAGTTCTCTAGCATCGGGAGTTTATTTTTATCGCATAGAGACCCGTCAGCAAAACGGTGAATTTTCGGCGGACAAACTACCGGCAGGTAATTTTACAAGTACGAAAAAAATGCTGCTTATAAAATAACAATCGATAAAATTAATTAACAAACACAGCATGATTATTCTAAACGGTTAAAATAAAGGAATAAAAATGAAACGTATTATACTCCTTTCGGCAATATTGTTTTTTTTCTCTCTTAACATTTTCAGCCAATCAATACCGGAAGAAATAAATTACCAGGGAGTGCTGAAGAACGCAGCGGGAAGCAGTATCCAGGACAGCAGTTATACTATGGTTTTTAAGATATACGATCAGCCGATCGGCGGTACGCCGCTTTGGATCGAGACTCAGAACGTTCCGGTTAGCGGCGGATTGTTCAATGTAATTCTCGGAAGCGTCACGCCTCTTACAACCGTAACGTTTGACCGGGAACTGTATCTCGGGATCACCGTAGGAAGCGGAAGCGAACTTTCGCCGAGAACAGCTTTAATCCCTGTGCCGTATTCGTTAATGTCGCTCAATGTTGCGGATAATTCGATAACCGCCAACAAAATAAAAGACGGTGCCGTTACGAAATCAAAATTAGGTTCGGATGTCATTATACCTTCGGGGGGAAGCGGTAAAATAAATCAAGTTATTGCAGGCAACGGTTTAACGGGCGGCGGTGACAGCAGCAGCGTTACTTTGAATGCCGGCGCCGGAAAAGGGATATCGGTATCCGCGGATTCCATATCCTTAAATACGGATTTTACCGATGCAAGATATGTTAACGAAGGCCAGTTGAACAGCATTTCAACAAATATGATTACGCCAAATATAATCAGCAGCCTCAACGGGATATCGAACGACGGGGGCAATATCGATTTGATTGCGGGAAAGAATATTACCATTACTCCTAATGCCTTAACCAAGGCAATTACGATATCAAGCCTTAGTGCCGGCGACAATCTGGGCAACCATACCGCAACTGAGAATATAAATCTTAACGGCCACTGGCTTTCCGGCAACGGGGGCAGCGAAGGAGTTTACGTCGACACCTCCGGAAACGTCGGAATCGGCACATCGCTGCCTCTCTCAAAACTTGACGTAAACGGAAATATAAGAACCGGGGCCGACGGATCCGGTGGCAGCCTTACCCTTGCTTCGTTAGACAATGTTAATAAAGGCGGACAAATAAATTGGAAAGGGGCAGGACAATATGATGCGTGGTCACAGAATATTTTCCAAAACAATATGATGTTTACCACCAATTCCGCAAATATGAATACTCTTCAGATATCCAATCTCGGGAGCGGATCGGCCGGATTGAGCGTGCAGGGCAATGTCGGAATAGGATCGGATGTAACTACGGATTCAAAGATGAGCATAACCGGTAATAATTCTACTTTATATGCATTAAATGTTACCGGCGGTACATCCAGTTCGATAAGGACTCAGTGGAACGGGAGCGGCCTCGGTGCGGCATTAGTCTGCGTTAACAACGGGACGGACGGCGACGCAATTCAGATCCTGGCAAACGGAAGCGGCAGAAGCGGAATGTATACAAGAGGTTCTCCCAATGTTGATTATTTAATATATGCGGATGCCAACGGTTCAAAATGGGCAGGATATTTTGCCGGCAACGTATTCGTCAACGGGACATTGAGTAAAAGCGCGGGCGCGTTCAAGATAGATGATCCGATCGACCCGGCCAATAAGTACCTGTATCATTCATTTGTCGAAAGCCCGGATATGAAGGACATGTACGACGGTATTGCCGTAATGGATAACAGCGGCGAAGCCGTTGTCAAACTCCCGGATTGGTTTGAAGCGTTGAATATGGATTTCAGATATCAATTGACGTGCATCGGGGGATTTGCACCCGTATACATAGCCAAAGAAATAACCGGCAATCAATTCACCATTGCCGGCGGGAAGCCCGGTATGAAAGTATCGTGGATGGTTACGGGCATACGACACGATCCGTATGCCGAAAACAACCGAATCCCGGTTGAAGTTATGAAATCGCCCGAAAACCGGGGCAAGTATTTGCATCCCGAGGATTACGGGCTGCCGGCAACAAGCGGAATAAATTATCTGGCACCCGTAGGTACTAAGCAAAATTAACCGGCTGTCTACGATTGAATGGCGAGGTAATTCTCGAGACCCATCTGTTCGATTTGATCGCGCTGAACTTCGGCCCAATCGACGTGCCCTTCTTCCATATTAAGGATTTTGGCAAGAAGGTCGACCGTAGCCTGATCCTGCACTTCGCGCGCCAGCGAAGCGCCGGCATTGTATGCTTTAACGGCATCCAGTTCCGCGTTCTGATCGTTATAAATTATTTCTTTTACGTTTTTTCCTATTTTAATCTTATTTAGTTTTGAAACTACCGGAATGCCTTCCAGGAATATTACCCTTTTTATCAGCCATTCGGCATGGTGCATTTCGTCTACGGCTTGTTTTTCAATTGCCTTGTGAAGTTTTTCATATCCCCAATTTTCACACATTTCGGCGTGAACCATATATTGATTGACGGCGGTTAATTCGTCCGCCAAAAGGTCATTTAAAACGTCTATTAACTTTTGATTTCCTTTCATACCGGACTCCCTTAAATCTTATTCGAAGATGAAATTTGTAATTTACTTTGCAATATAAATAATTTTTAGTAATAATATTATTCCTGCGAAAGCAGTTCCTCCGCGGCCAAAGCAATTTCCGGAATTAAATTATAGCTCTCGAGTTTTATTTATTCATAGTACGGCCTTAGATATTACCTTGCGAAAACAAGATTACTGTGATCGAGTATTTTATAAGCTTTTACTTTAATAAAATCTATTATTACAAACACGGTCAGCGCTTCCGCCCAAACGAAAACAGCCGGTCCCCAGCCCATTGCGGGAAGCAGTATTCCGTACACTGTAATGACCGTAGCTATTGTCTGCGTAGTGAGCACTGCAAAGAACAACAGCTTGGCAGGTTTAACCGTCCAGAAATTAGCTTTTGTCCGGGCGATAAATACCGTTAAGGTACCGGCAACGGAAAGTTTAAGATATATGAATGATTGAATAACAACATGGTTCATATGAAAATATTCCAAGCCCACATAGAGCACGAAGAATGATTCAATAACGCCGAACACGCCGAGCATTGTCGCAATACTGAGAATCGTGCGCATGTTCCAGTGTTCGGGTTTTTCCGCATACTTAACGTTGTCGTAGGCGATTGACATTATCGGACCGTCGTTTAGCAGCGCAAGCAGAACGATCATTAAAGCCGTAACGGGATAAAAATTAAATAAAATTATCGACAACGTAATAAAGAACAATACCCTGATTGTTTCGGCAATCCGGTATATGGCATAATTTGTCATTCTCTGGAAAATCATCCGGCTTTGTTTTATGGCGTCTATTATCACGGAAAGTCCGGGTTTTGTGAGCACTATTGCCGCGGCGGATTTTGCGGCATCGGTTGCGCCGGCAACTGCAATGCCGGCATCCGCTTTCTTCAACGCCGGGGCATCGTTTACGCCGTCGCCCGTCATTCCTACAATATGACCTTTTTCCTGTAATAATTCAACGATGTGATACTTATGTTCCGGGAAAACCTGTGCAAAGCCGTCGGCTTCTTCAACAATTTTGCGGGCCTGCCTGTCGGATTTATCCATAAAAGAAGATGCTTGTATAATGTTGGTTCCGAGATGCACCTGTCCCGAAATTTCTTTTGCAATGGCCGTATGATCGCCGGTTACCATTTTAACCGCTACGCCCATTTCTTCGGCTTCTTTAATTGTCTCGGCTGAATCTTCACGCGGCGGATCGTGGAGCGCGATTAAACCGGCATACTTCCATGCACCGTCGCCGCCGGCAGTCGCAACGCCCAGGGCCCTGTAGCCTTTGCCGGCAAACCTGTTCACGTAATCTTTTACTTTATCCGCAGTACGCTCGTCCGCGGCGGTTAATGATAAAATTATCTGCGGCGCACCTTTCGCAACTTCAAACCTGCGTCCCCGCGCATCGGTTATCGTAGCTTCGGTCCGTTTTAATACGGGATCGAAAGGTTTAAAATTTTCTACAGTATAAGGCTTCAGATTTTCCCCGGCGGCGTTTTATTCTTTTGCTCTTATAATTACCGCGCCGTCGATGGAATCCTTATCTTCCTCTTTCGAAGCCAGCGTACCGAACTTCATAACGTCTTTTTCGCTGAAGCCGTTAAACGTAACCGTTTCGGCAACTGTAATTTCATTCTTTGTTATGGTGCCCGTTTTATCCGAACACAATACGTCCATCCCGGACATCTCCTCTATCGAAACCAGCTTGCTGACTATGGCTTCTTTCCTTGCAAGCGCAATAGCTCCGACGGCCAATGTTACGGACATAACGGCCGGAAGAGCTACAGGAATTGCTGCAACCGTTAAAACTAGCGCAAATTGAAGCGTTGCAAGAAAACTTTCATGACGGTAAAGTGCAACTATAAAAATAATCGCCACCAAGATCACCGCCAGTATTATAAGGTAATCGCCAATCTTTATTATTGCTTTCTGAAAATGGCTCTGCGTCCTTGCCTCTTCGACGAGTTTGGCGGTTTTGCCGAAATATGTATTCATTCCCGTATTTATAACAACTGCGGTCATTTCTCCCTGACTGGCGGTTGAACCGGCATAACCTAAATCGGATCCGCGCTTTTCAACCGGCATGGATTCGCCCGTTAATGCCGACTCGTCGACCATTAAATAATCACCGTCTAAAAGTTTTACGTCGGCCGGCAGTTTATCCCCGAGTCTTATTTTGACAATATCTCCAGGGACAAGTTCCTTGGCGGGTATATTCATCCATTTTCCCCCGCGCAGCACTCTTGCTTCCAATGCAAGTTTTTGCTTTAATAGCTCTATGGCATTATCGGCCTTATGTTCCTGCCAGAAGCCGACAACCGCATTCAGCATAAGCAGGGCAAATATTATCCAGAAGTCCTCCCAGCGTTCTATTAAAGCCGAAAGTATTACGGCTATCTCTATCATCCATGGTATCGGCCCCCAAAAATAGCTCAAAAACTTCAGTACGGGATTTAATTTTTTTTCGGTTATTTCGTTAAGTCCGTATTTATCGAGTCTTTGCTCGGCTTCTTCTCCGCTAAGTCCGTTTTTTTTATCGGAGCCTAATTCTTTAAGTACTTCCCCTGAATCAATCGATTTATAACTTTCACTTTCTTTTAGCATTTTAATCCTTCACAATATTAGAGCACTAAACAGTATGCAGTGTGTAATTTTTATTTTTGTCTTTATAATGTCCATTTCCAGTTCTTCACTTCCGGAAGATCGTCGCCGAAACGCGATACATATTCCTTGTGTTCCAGAATCTTATACTTCATATCCTGTTTCAGATGGCCTCCTATCCTCCCGAGTTTAGGCACGCGATCTATTACGTCCGCAACAAGGTCGAAACGGTCGAGATTGTTCATAACCACCATATCGAAAGGAGTGGTCGTAGTTCCTTCCTCTTTATAACCTCTGACATGTATATTGTTAGGGTTTGTTCTTCTATAAGTCAGTCTGTGTATAAGCCACGGGTAACCGTGAAATGCAAAGATCACCGGTTTATCGGCTGTAAAAAGCGAGTCGAAATTTTTATCGGACAAGCCGTGCGGGTGTTCGGTTTCCGGTTCCAGGGTCATAAGATCGACTACGTTTACAACCCGTATTTTCAGGTCGGGAAAATTCCGGCGCAGTATATCAACGGCGGCCAGAGTTTCAAGAGTAGGTACGTCTCCTGCGCAGCCCATTACCACGTCCGGTTCGGTCCCTTTGTCGTTGCTTGCCCATTCCCAGATACCGATGCCCGCCGTGCAGTGTTTTACGGCAGCTTCCATTTCCAGGAACTGCAGCGAGGGTTGTTTGCCGGCAACGATTACGTTAACGTAATGGCGGCTTCTCAGGCAATGATCCGTTACGGAGAGAAGGGTATTTGCGTCAGGCGGTAGATAAACACGAACTATTTCGGCTTTTTTATTAACTACGTGATCTATAAAACCGGGGTCCTGGTGGCTGAAGCCGTTATGATCCTGCCGCCAGACGTGCGATGTTAAAAGATAATTGAGCGATGCGATAGGTCTTCTCCAGGGAATGTGCTTCGTGGTTTTCAGCCATTTTGCATACTGGTTGAACATCGAATCTACGATATGAATAAAAGCCTCGTAACAGGAAAACAGCCCGTGCCTGCCCGTAAGCAGGTACCCTTCCAGCCAGCCCTGGCAGATGTGTTCGCTGAGTATTTCCATTACCCTTCCGTCCCGCGCGATATGTTCGTCGTCCGGTAATATCTCCGCGGCGGATATACGGTCGGTTGCTTCAAAAATTGCATCCAGCCTGTTTGAGACCGTCTCATCCGGACCCATCACCCTAAAATTCCTGTTGCCGGAATTAAGTTTAATTACGTCCCTGATAAACCTTCCCATGATCCTGGTGGCTTCGGCATAATCGTTCCCGGGTTTTGAAACTTTCACTGCGAACTCCCTGAAGTCCGGCATAATAAGGTCTTTTAATTTTAATCCGCCGTTGGCGTTAGGGTTAGCTCCCATTCTTTTTTCGCCTTCGGGGGCAAGCGCCGCAAGTTCGGGCCGTAATCTTCCGTTCTCGTCGAACAACTCGTCGGGCCTATAGCTCTTCATCCAGTCTTCAAGCATTTTTAAATGCTCCGGTTTATCCGTCATTCCGGATACAGGCACCTGATGGGCCCTGAAAGATCCTTCGATCTTTAAACCGTCTACTTCTTTCGGTCCCGTCCAGCCTTTAGGGGTACGCAGGACAATCATAGGCCATCGCGGTCTTTCCGTAAAACCGTTTGTTCTCATATCTTTTTGGATCTTCACAATTTCTTTATACACTTTATCCAGCGTCGCGGCCATCAATTGATGCATCTCTTCAGGCCTGTCCCCCTCCACAAAATATACTTCATAACCGTACCCGTTCAGCAGGTTCATTAGTTCTTCGCCGCTTATCCTGGCAAGTACGGTAGGATTGGCTATCTTGTAGCCGTTAAGATGCAGTATGGGAACGACAACGCCGTCGTGTTCCGGATTCAGGAATTTATTCGAATGCCAGCTTGCGGCCAGAGCTCCCGTCTCAGCTTCTCCGTCGCCTACTACGCAGAAAGCCCAAAGACCCGGATTATCGAATACCGCCCCGAAAGCGTGGGCGAGCGAATATCCCAGTTCCCCGCCTTCGTGAATTGAGCCGGGTGTTTCGGGTGCGACGTGGCTGGGGACTCCGCCCGGAAAGCTGAATTGTCTGAACAGCTTTTTTAATCCTTCCTTATCGCTAGTGATGTTCGGATAGAATTCGCTGTAGGTCCCTTCCAGGTATGTATTGGCTATCAGTCCCGGGCCGCCGTGCCCGGGTCCCGCTATATAAATTGCATCAATGCCGTGTTTTCTTATCAGCCTGTTCAGGTGTACATAGATAAAATTAAGTCCCGGCGTTGTACCCCAATGTCCCAAAAGCCTAGGTTTAATATGTTCGGGTTTTAAGGGTTCTTTTAAAAGCGGATTATCCAGCAGATAAATTTGACCAACCGATAAATAATTTGCGGCCCGCCAATAAGCATTTATCTTTTCAACTTCTCCGGCGGATAAAGGAGATGCGCCTTTCAATTCTTTCTTTTTCATTTAGCACCCGGTCCTTTCTTAAATTTACGGGGATATTAAACGAAGTTTTATTAAAAAATAATTATGTAATTAGACGGGAATAAACGGAAAAATTCTTGCGCGCCGATTAGTGCATTAATATCATATCACAGCCGTTATAGAATTTTTGGGGATCCGGTTATATATTCCGGAAGCGGTCTTTCGAAAAATTTTAAAGGAAAGATCTTTATAAATACAGAAAATGGTCTGGCAGCTATAATTGTTGATTTCTTCTTCGAAATCGGTTTTGCGTCTCATATATTCTTCATACTCGCATTTCCCCGTAAAATCCCTGTTTCATACAATTGTATATAACCAATAATATTATAGATTTTCAAGTTTCGGAATGAAAGTGTTGAAGCAGAACACATAGGGGATATTTGGCTTCTAATTCTTTTCTTCTTTTTTACTTGCCTCGGAGGGCTACAGGCTCACTTATCCTTCGTTCGGGTTATTGTAGAACCCCTGTGCAGGATACGCAAAAACAATCTCGCCGCATTCGGCAAACCGAATTATAATATTCTCCCGGATATTTTTTTCGCTCGACCGTCTTTTCCTGGGTTCGCATAAATTGAAAATTAACCCCTGCATTATATTTATGATTTACAGAAATAACGTAAGCAGATTCACGGGAACGGTCTATAGATTTTTCCGCGACTCGTTTAGCGCCGCGGTAATATTGTTCTGAAGCTTATCAAGTTTAGTTATTAGAGTATTCAGCTGTTCCGAGTCGGCGGCCGCCAGTTTTTTAAACCCCTCTTCAATCATTTGCTTTAATTCGGTGAAGCGCGATAGTTCGGCATTTTCGGCAAGTACTCTTGCGTCTTTGAGGTCCTTTGAAATGTGCCGTTCCGATATAAATGCCGACGATCTAAGATACAGAGCATACACGAGGAACAGCAAAGCCAAAAGGATAAGCAAGCCCAACATTATTAATCCCAAGGGAGCCTCTATCTTCCCGAACAATAAGGAAATAGTTGTTTGACTTGTGAACTCGTTCCAATTAATTGCAACAAAGATCGCAATTAAGGCAAGCAAGATGAGCAGAAATAATGTTTTTATTTTCATTTTAAACCTTCGTAAAAAAATAAAGGTTCGTTATTCGCATATTAAATTAACGTTTGCAAGAGAAATTTACTACATTAATTATTTTTAAAGTTTAAGCGCCCGAATTAATTAAGATACTTTTCTTCGATAATTTTAAGATGGTGCCTTGTATGTCCCGCTATTATAAACAAAATTGCTAAAACGGTAACACGGTTATCTTCCACGCGCCCTGCTTTTGCAAGTGAATCGGCATTGAAAGATTTAAATAGGACCAGGTTCGATTCTCTTAAAAGCCTGAATTCGTTAATAAGATCGCTCAGCGGTTTTTCGTTAAACTTTCCGCTGTTTACGTAATCGTCCTGTTCGAAACCCGGCAGAACTTTTGTTTCTCCGCGTGCAAAGCATAATGCCCGGTATGCAAATATTCTCTCGGTGTCCGTGAAATGACCGATTACTTCTTTAATAGTCCATTTCCCTTCGGCGTATTTATAATTCCCTTTCTCTTCCGTAACGGATTTTAATAAGACTATTGTTTCCGAAAGCTGCGATTCAAGGACCTTAAGGATATTGCTTCCCTTTATTTCGGAAATATACTGTTCATAGTATTGAGCATAATCGCCCGGCTTCGGTCTGTTCATATTTTCTCCTTCATAATTTTAATTTGCGCGCCCGTTTACTGCCATATTTTAACTTTAAAAACACCCGTTGAAGTTGCAACGCCGCGGAACATTCCTTCGGTGCTGAAGGGCATCGCGTAGTTCCCGTTCTTATCCACGGCTATCAAACCGCCGTCTCCTTTATCAAGAATTTTGAAGATGACGTCATCCGCCGCCTGTTTTAAATTCAAGCCTTTGTACATCATCAGAGCCGATACGCTGAACGCCGCGGCGTTCTTAATAAACTTTTCTCCCCAGCCGGTGCATGAAACGGCGCATGTTTTGTTATTCGCGTAAGTTCCGTCGCCGATCAGGGGCGAATCTCCTATCCTTCCCGGCATTTTATCGGTCAAACCCCCGGTGGAAGTGCCTGCCGCAAGGTTGCCGTGCTCATCCAGGGCTACGCACCCGACGGTGCCGTGCTTACCGCTTTTAAGCTTATCCAGATAGTCCTGCCACTGCTTGTACCTTTCCGGAGTATCGAAGTAATTGTTCTTAACCAATTTAATTCCCATTTTTTGGGCAAACTCTTCCGCTCCCCCGTACGCGAGCAGAATGTGGGGAGTCTTTTCCATAACAAGCCGCGCCAGGGAAATCGGATGCGCTATGTGTTTTACGCCTGCAACCGCGCCGCATGAGAGATCGCGGCCGTCCATTATCGCTGCATCAAGTTCGTGCGTTCCTTCGGAAGTATAAACGGCGCCTATGCCGGCATTAAACTTGGGATCCGACTCGAAAAAATTTATAACTTTTTCCACAGCGTTCATTGCGGTCCCGCCGTTCTTGAGTATTTCCTGCCCGATCTTCAACGCCTCGGTAATGGATTTAATATAATCGTCCTTTACCGCCTGCGGTAAATCTTTGCTTATCGTTCCCGCACCGCCGTGCAGAACAATGGTATATTTGCCTTTTAAGGTTTTGCCGGTTTTGTCCTGTGCCGGGGCGGAAAATTGAATTCCGAATATACCCAGAATAAGCACAGTTAAAATTATCCTTTTCATAAAACCCCCTTGCTGTTCGTCCGTATTTTAAGCACCCAAATAATGTAACGCCATTCGAATTTTTTATTTAATATTTAAATTGCCTTTTCGGGACTGCCCGTATACTTTTTAAAACTCTTCGTGTCTTGGAGCCTTTATGGCAACAGAACTATCTTCTAATTGAAATATTTAAATACTGCATATTATTAAATTTTTCCCAGCTCCTGAAGCAGTCTGTCGATAAATTCTACCTGCGCCCTATTTATTTTTCTTCTCGCATCTTCCGTCCCGAAGAAATTTCCCTTATCCACTTCGGGAATGGTAATATAACGGCCCGACCTCGGCGGCCACTCCACCTCGCACGTATTGCAGGTAATTTCAACCGGGTTATCCAAATCGGATTTAAAAGCCCATGCGTATACCGTTTTATTATTCTTCTGTTTTACGTTTCCCAAAGGGATAAAATCGCCTACGGGAACGATGCCGGTTTCTTCTTCAAACTCCCGCTGCGCCGTCGCCAAAAGGTCTTCGTTTTCTTCCCTCAAACCTTTGGGTATGCTCCAGTATCCGTCGTCTTTTTTATTGAAGTACGGGCCACCGGGATGAACAAGAAATAATTTCACTTCTCCGTTATTGCTGCTGTACATTAAAAGTCCGGCGCTGTTCTTGTCGTTCATATTACTACTGCTTTTCGATAAAATAAAATATGCGCTGGAGGATATTATTTAGAGGAAAATATCCTGAGACCTATAATACAGGCTACAATTAGGAATATAAAAAAAATTCTAATGAGTTCCTTTGATTCGCCGAATAAGATTATGCCCATTAAGGCGGTGCCGACGGCGCCTATTCCTGTCCAGACGGCATAGGCTGTACCAACGGGCAGAGTTTTTAACGACACCGAAAGAAGGTATACGCTTATCGACATTGCCGCCAAAGTAAAAATACTCGGGTAAAGTTTTGTAAAACCGTCCGAGTATTTCATTCCCACCGCCCAGGCGGTTTCGAACAAACCGGCTATAAAAAGAATAAACCAATCCATATGCTACTTGATATTATTAACTGTTGAATTCAGATATTCGATCTTTTCTTTTATAATTTTTATCGCCGCGTCTACTTCAGTCAAATGAGTCCTGAATGATAATATTGCCATCCTCAGCGTAAACCTGCCGTTTAGAGTTGTAGAAGAAAGAAATACTCTGCCGTCTTTAATTATTTCTTCGGAAAGCATTTTATTATATTCTTCAGCACCGAGATGTACCGGTCGGTACCTGAATGTAATAACCGACAATTGCGGGAATATTCCCATTTCCATTCCGGGTATTTTTTCCAGCTCCGAATAGGCGTACCTTGCGAGCAAAAGTTTTTCTTCAAGCGCGGCGCGGAAAGGTTTTAAGCCGATTAGTTTCAACGGCATCCACAGCCGGAGGCCCCTGAAATGCTTCGTTAATTCCGGCGAAAGGTCGGCAGGAGAAGTTTCGCCGTTATTCCATAAAGCATCCTGCATATAACCGGCGCTGTAGCTGTGAGCATCGTATAAAAGTTTCCCCTTCTTTACCAAAACGGCTCCGGTCCCGAACGGGAGGAACAGACTTTTATGCGGATCCAATATGATCGAATCCGATTTTTCCATGCCTTTTAAGATCTCACCGCCCGATTCGCTTAATAAAAAGAAGGCACCGTATGCGCCGTCTATATGATACCATAATTTTCGTTCGGCGGCAATCTCCCCGATTTCCTCAAGGGGATCTACCGCGCCTACGTCCGTTGTACCTGCCGAAGCAACGATCATCCAGGGCAATAAGCCTGCCCGCCTGTCTTTTTCTATTTCCCTGTTTAAAGCGTTCACATCCATTTTAAAATCTTTATCCATGGGAACGTAGTGCTTGACGCATTCTTTCATGCCCGCTATCCGAAGTGCCTTTTCGAATGAATGATGGGTTTGCGCCGTAAGATATACAACGCTCTTAAAGTATTCCGAAGATTTAAGTTTAAACGCCTCTCTTGCGGTTACGACGGCAATTAGGTTGGATATGCTGCCTCCCGGCGTTAAATTTCCTTTCGCACCGGCAGGGTAGCCGATCAACGAAGCCATCCAGCTGAGGAGGTTATTTTCCATATGAACGGCACCGGGCGAAGCCAAATATACGCCCGCATAGCAATTCAGTATATCCGCAATCGAATCCGCTATTGAAGAATGGTATATTCCTCCGCCCGGGAAAAATCCCATGTGACCTCCGGAAGCGGCATTAATTCCGGCATGTTCTAAGGTTTTCTCAACGGCGTTAAATATTTCCCGTCGATCCGCAGGCTCTTCGCCGATCGCCGTATCGAGCCGGTTTAAACTTTCGCTGTCGAAAGTATTAAAAGTAAGTTTCCCGCTCAATCCGCCCAGGAATCTTTCTATATATTCACCCGCATCTTTGAAAAGGAATGAACGTTCTTCCTTACCGGGATCCAGCGCGCCGGCTGCGGACTCCAGGCGTTTTATTTTTTCAATCATTGAAGAAGAACCTGCCGATTTAAGTTTTGAAGTGTTGAAAACTAAAAAAAATATTTTTCAATACAAAATATGAAATAACGTTTATATAGATGTTTAATTATTACGGAATTAATTTGTGATAGGACAATTAATCATCCCCCCCGACAAGTTCGGGACACCGCCTCGACCCTGCCTGCGGCAGGTAGGCGTCAACTTAATTTGATTTTTTCACAATGTAAATTATTATATAATAATCAATTGAAAGCATGATAATGTTAAAGTTATATTTACTAATCCCGAAGGGATCCCTTCGGGATTCTCAACCACATCATTACATTTTTCATTCTGTCAAGGACATCTTTTTTGTCATTTTAATTTATTATATGTTTTTATTTTTATTAAGAATTATTCTTTAAATCAATTAAGTTGATGCCTATGTGCGGCAGGCAGGTTCGCCCGGGACGACAGTGATCATTTTTAAGAAGAATTTATGCAAATTAGTCCGCTGCCAAAATACCCAAACTTAATCTTGATCTTGATCTTGATCTTGAATTATTTCCACTTAAATCTTAAAATGCCCCGAACTTAAATGCCAAGCCGGCAGCCGGTCCGCCCAGGTCGCTGTTCTTCAGGCCGGCTATGTCGGTGCCTGTAACCAGCCGGTAAGATACGCCGGCATCGATTCTGAAAAAAGTAGTAACATTGAGCTCGGCATTTATGCCGGGTTCAAATACAAAGACGGCGGCGTTATGATTGTCGTTGTAATCTCCCGAAGTAAAAGCGTCAAGGAAATATGAACTGTAGGATACTCCCCCTGCTCCGATCAGGGCGGATACCGAATAATGAACAAGATTATCCGGTTGACCTATATATTCGAGGACCAGGCCGCCGTAGCCGAAATCGATTTTTATGTCGTCGATGAAATTATAATACAACCCTGCGGACTGCTCTCCCTTTATTTTGCTGGCAAGGCCGTAGCCGCCTCCGCCTATCATAAAAGTATGATTTATTAACCATCCGCCGTATCCTCCGACAAAAACGGCAAAGTGGTTTTTTACCGTCGAGAACTTCACGACCGGCGCGCCGTAGCCGCCGTTTTCGACTTTTCCGCTGATCAATGTTTGTTCCTGGCCGAACGATAAAACCGGTATGAGAAGGAATAAAATAACGTACAGACTCTTTTTCATAACGCCCCCTTTAATTTTCGGTTTAAAATAAATTAAACTGACGGCGGCCGGAAAAATAGTACTTGATTTGCTTTAGATTAATCACCAAAAGTATTTAACGGCGACGCTTTAACCGCCGGCCGCCGAATATTAAGAGTTAAACGGCTATTTTACATGAGCCAAACGTTTCGGTCCCGCATTCAGCACTTCCTGCGGGATATCTTTCCGGAACAATTTAAAGTTCTCTATAAACCTCGCCGCAAGCGCATCGTATTTTTTCCAGTATTCGTCCTTATCTCCCCACGAGGCGGAAGGATCAAGTACTTCCTCGGGTACGTCGGGACAGCTCGTAGGAACTTCGAAGCCGAAAAGCTTATCCTTTCTGAATTTTACTTTAGTAAGTTTTCCGTTAAGCGCGGCGTTAAGAAGATTACGGGTATGCCTGATGCTGATTCTTTTGCCCACTCCGAATCTTCCGCCGATCCATCCGGTATTAACCAGCCAGCATTGAACGTTATGTTTGACCATCCTTTCCTTGAGCATTTTGGCGTATTCTATAGGCGGTCTTACCATAAACGGCGCGCCGAAGCAGGCGCTGAAAGTTATCTGCGGTTCAATACCGAGGCCTACTTCCGTTCCGGCAATCTTTGAAGTATAACCGCTAATAAAATGATACTGCGCCTGATCCGGATTTAATCTCGAAATCGGAGGCAGAACTCCCGAAGCGTCGCATGTAAGGAATATAATATTCTTCGGGTGCTTCTTAACATAACCCTCCGGTACTATGTTCGGTATGAAACTCAAAGGATAGGATGCTCTCGTATTTTCGGTGATCGAATCGTCGTTCAGATCGATTTTCCTCGTCACGGGATCGTAAACAACATTTTCCAGAATGGTACCGTATCTTTTTGTAGTCGCATAGATTTCCGGCTCGCTTTCCGCCGAAAGTCTGATGACCTTTGCATAGCAGCCGCCTTCGAAATTGAAGATGCCTTCGGAGCTCCAGCCGTGTTCGTCGTCTCCGATAAGATTTCTGTTGGGATCGGCCGACAAAGTGGTTTTACCGGTTCCGCTTAACCCGAAGAAAATCGCCGCGTCCCCTTCCTTACCGACGTTTGCGGAGCAATGCATGGGAAGGACATCCTGAAAAGTCAATAAAAAGTTAAGCACGGTAAATACCGATTTCTTTATCTCGCCGGCGTATAAGGAATTTGCGATTACCGCAGTCCGGGATGCAAAGTTTAAAATAATTCCGGTTTCCGTTCTCGAGCCTTCGATTTTAGGATCTATCTTAAAGCCCGGGACCGCTATAACCGTGAACTCGGGAACAAATTTTTTCAACTCATCCCGGTTTGACGTAGTAAGGAACATGTTCCTTGCAAAAAGACTGTGCCAAGCTTTTTCCGTAATAATCCTAATAGGCATCCGGTAATCGGGATCTGCACCAACATAGCAGTCCTGAACGAACAGTTCTTCGCCCTGAAGATAGGCTTCTATCCTGGACATCATCACGTTGAATTTTTCCAGGCTTATGGGACGGTTGTTTACTCCCCACCATATATTGTTCTCGGTCGATTCTTCCCTTACGATAAATTTATCCGCCGCGGAGCGCGCCGTATGTTTACCGGTATATGCAATCAGGGGTCCTTCGCTTGCGAGATGAGCCTCGTTCCTGAAAATACTTTCTTCGTAAAGCGCGGAATCGGGAAGGTTCCAGTAAACGCGATCGAGATATTTTAAACCGTGGTTTACAAGGCCGTGGTCGGAAGCTAATTCCTTGGCCTCTTTGCTTGCCGGGGTTGATACATCTAAATATTTACTCATGACCAGTCCCTCACTAATTTTCGATCACCGATAAATAATTCGTTAGGCGAATTCGGATCGAGCGCCCATTTAATTCTCTCGATCCCTTCGGTAATGTCTTTTACGCTGCCGCAATAGCTTAAACGCAGATGTCCTTCCATTCCGAATTCGGCGCCCGGAACGGTAAGTACCATAACTTTATCGATTAATTTTTCGGACAGCTTATTGGAACTTTTTTCGTATGCGCTGAAATCGGCAAAGCAATAAAATGTTCCGTCGGGTTTGGTAACTTTAACACCGTCAAATGCATTAAGCTGGTCCATCATAATATTCCTGTTGTTCTCGAGGGTAAGACGTAAATTTTCTACTCCAGACTGTATGCCGTTCAGAGCGCCGACAGCCGCTTTCTGCAATAATATTGAAGGTCCGGATGTCTGATGTCCCTGAATATTTGACATAGCCTCTATAACTTTTTTGTTGCCTACCGCCCAGCCTATTCTAAAGCCGGTCATGGCGTACTGTTTGGAAACGCCGTTAATAACTATGATCTTGGAATTCTCCGACTTGTCCTTTGCATAATCGTAGCAATTTATGGGTTTCTTGCCGTCAAAGATCAGTCTGTGATAAATATCATCCATTATAAGATATAAATCCTTCTGTTCGCAGAATTGAACTATATCGGAAATAAATTCTTCCGAATACATGGCGCCGGAAGGATTGTTAGGACTGTTAATTATAACCGCTCTTGTATATGAACCGACTTTTTGTTCGATATCTTGAATTTTAGGATAAAAACTGCCGTCCTCCGGAAGTGCGGCAACTCCTATAGCGCCGCAAAGTTTTGCCATTTCCGGATAACTAACCCAATAAGGAGCCGGATAGACAACTTCTTCCTGAGGATTGAGAATTGTCTGAAGCGCAACCATAATAGCCTGTTTCGCGCCTCCCGATGCAATAACATTCTCCGGAGCCACTTTTTTGTCGTAAAATTCTTCAGTATACCGGATTATTGCTTTTTTTAATGCCGGGATACCGTCTACCGGAGCATATCTAACCTCCCCGGTGTTGAGGTGAGCTGTGGTTGCCAAAATAGCATCCATTGGTACCATGCTCTTCGGCTCACCTCCGCCCAAATGAATTACAGGTTCACCCTTTTCCCTTAAAATTGCAGCTTTTTCATTAAGTTTAAGAGTAGGGGACGCACTTATAGATCTCGCTATTTGACTAAGACTCATATTCACCCCGTTATATTGTAGCGTTTGATAAGTAATAATATTACAACATGCAAATTATTGGCATGTGATTTTAGAATCAAGTTTTTTGTAAATTATTTTAACAATAATTAGAATAAAAATTTTTTTTTCTGCATAAAATCTATTTTGTATTCATATAATCGAGAAATCATAAATGAATAACAATTGTTGTTCTTTATTAATTTCACCAAAGAGTTTTTAACAACGGATTATAAGACTAAACGATATTGCAGTCCATAAAAACCCCAAATTCGAACTTTAAGACTTCGATGCGGGCCCGGTCGAAAGCTTGCCCGCCCGATGCAGGTCTAAATGCAGATTTTTGAATCAAAATGCCGGCTTCGACAAGCTCGGCCGGCGGAAAAAATTATTTTTGAATCAACCCCATGTCAAAATTAATTTTTTGATTTAAATTGGCTGTCCCGATTTAATCGGGACTCAGCCTGAGAAAATAATTACTTTATAAGGAACCCGGGACACGCATCTGTTATAAAATAATTATAATAGCCTATTTTATTTCGGACTCGGTCCTTCGGTGACTTGAATAAGATCGCCCGGTCTAAGCCACTTGTTATATGCGGCTTGAATTTGACCGGCATCCAGGGATAAATATTTTTTCGCCGCTATTGTCGGCTCGTCGAGAGGCAAATCTTCAAGAGCTCTTGAAAGCAGACCTCCGGCAATACTGCCGATACTCGATTCGCATAAGGGGAGTTCCCTCAGCTGCATAGCTTTAGCCTGTTCAAGTTCGTGACCGGTTACTAAAGAGTTTTGCATCTGCTTTAAATCCCTGATAATTATCACCCGTGCTTTTGATACATTGGGCGGATCGCAGCCGTAATTAACGCTGTACGTCGATCTGGTTTTTCCAATACTGAATGAAGAAGATACGTAATATACTAATCCGGCATTTTCCCGCAGGTCTTTGTAAAGACGCGTAGCATAAAACGCACCGCCTAAAACGTGGTTGCCCAGTTCGAGCGCATAATAATCGGGATTCGAACGTGTCAGCTCCAGAGTTTCGGCAAGCGTTACCTTGTCCTGTACTCTGCTTTTATCGGGAACGACGGCAACGGACGGTTTATTTGGCGGCACGGACGAAAATTCCGTGTTTGGTTTCTGACCGCCTGCTTTCCAATCGCCGAAATATTTTTCGATCTCTTTTTTAGCTTCTTCCGGCTTAATGTTTCCGATAACTACTATGGTAGTCATATCCGGCCGGTAAACTTTTTGATAATAATTCTTCACGTCTTCAAGCGAAACCGAATCAACGGTTTGCGGCGTAGTCTGTCTCAAGGACGGATCGCCTTCCGGCAAAAGCGCAGATCTTATTGCTCTGCCCGTTAAATAATCCGGGCTTTTTAATTCGCCGGCAACGGTTTGGGATGTCTGCATCCTGATTATCTTAAATGCATTTTCCGGCAGGCCGGGGTTCAACAAATTATCCGCAAGCAGCTGGACCCCGCGGTCGAAATGATTCGCAAGTACTTCGACCGAAAAATTCGTACCAGCATTTTCGCTCGCGCCTATATCGTCCAGTGCTTTTTGAAACGCCACACGGTCCAGAGTCTTGGAGCCGTAATCGAACAACTGCGATAAGATACTGCTGACGCCGTCCTGGTTCGGGGGAGTCTCAAGGTCGGGATTGTTTTTTATTCTCCCGTAAACGCTTATCGTATTGCTTATCGTTTCAGGCTGCACAATTAATTTTATTCCGTTGGGCAGCGTACTTACAACCGGATTAACTATTGATGCCGGTACGGCTAAACGCCCAAGCGCCTTTGCGGCCCATACGGGAAGAGAAACCGGTTTCGGATTTTTCGGCGCAAAAGATTCCTGTCCTCCGAATGAATTCCGGGTTATAGGTTTTCCCGATGACTGCGGGGTAAGCACTGCAAATACGGCATGCGAATCGTCCAGGTATTTTCTTGCTACCCTGTTTACGTCTTCCGGGGTTACCTTTTCAAGTGCATTCAGCTCTTCTTCAGGTGACTGCTTTCCGTCTACCGCAACCGCTTCCGACCATGCGGTTGCCAAGCCTGAAATTGAATTTTTCTGGAACTCGGCCGACGATAATTCCTGACGCTTCTCGGCTTCCACCAAATCGTCCGAAAAACCTTTTTCAACATTTTTCTTCAATATGTCCTGAACCTCGCTGAGAAGAGTTTTTGAATCCGCTCCCTTCGGGAATACCGCAAGCGCAAAACCCAGGCCGGATGCGGGATGACTGCTGTACTGAAATCCCGCATATAACGCCTTTCCTTCGGGAACCAGCGAAGAATAAAGTTTCCCCCTCTGGTTGCTTAATACGTCGGACAATATCTGCGCGGCCGCATAATCCGGACTGCCTGATCCGGGCATACGGTAAGAGATTACCACAAACCCGTAAGGAAGGTCGGTCTGCAAATTCATAGTATCAGGCGTAACCGGCGTAAGATGTATTTTCGGTCTTTCAGGTATTGCTTTGCTGTGTATTCCGTCGAAAAGTTTTTTTACTTCGGCAAATGTTTTTTTAGGATCGATTTTCCCGACTATAACCAGGATTGCATTGTTGGGAGCGTACCAGGTATCGTGAAATTTCTTTAACATTGCCCCGGTCGTTTTATCGAACGAAGGACGGGTTCCCAGCGCGTCGTGCGAATACGGGGTTCCTTTGAACATTGCTTTCAGCAATTTCGTGTAGAAAACATATTGCGGGTTGGAAAGATCCGCGGCCACTTCCTGCTCGATTGCGCCGCGTTCGTTCTTCCATAAAGAATCGGTGCATAATATGTTTCTCATCCTTAAAGATTGAATATGCAAAGCAACGTCGATATCCTCGGCCGGCACGGTGAAGAAATACTGCGTCACGGTCTGTCTCGTATCCGCATTAAAGTCTCCTCCCATAGCCGCGGAAATATCCGCAAGCTGGTCTACAAATAATCCTTTGCTACCCCTGAACATCATGTGTTCGGTGGCGTGAGCCATCCCCGGAAAACCTGCGGGCGTTTCGTCCGCCCCTACTAAATAATTCAATTCCGTAGTTACAACCGGCGCCAGGGAGTTCTTAACTATAATTACCCTCAGACCGTTATTCAAGGTTGCTTTCAAAATATTATCATCTTTTCCCGTTCCGGCAGCGGAGGAAATTGAAACTGATAATAAGACCAGCACAGCCGATAATATCAATGAACAGGGAATTTTTAGATTCCCGGAAATCTTCCTAAAAAGAACAATTACATTTAACCGATGAGACATTACACTCTCCCGTTTTAATATTATGATCAAGAATAAAAACCATTTATAGAAAGGTTTAATAATTAAAATCTAGTATGGATTTTAAGCATATTTGGTATCAGTAGATGGGAATTATATCACACCAAGATTGTTGGGCACGAGAAAGGTGCGCGGCTTCCGTCTGTTTTAACAAATAAGTTGAAGAAATTTTAAAGCATATTATTCGTCGTTCAGCAGGAATAATTTTTCGACGTCCGCAATTTCTTTAGGTATCGAACCTGACAGTACTTTGCAGCCGCCGGGGGTAACCAGTATGTCGTCCTCTATGCGGATTCCGAAACCCCTGTACTCGGCGGCGACCGCGGTATCCTCCTTTGGAAAATACAATCCCGGTTCAACCGTAATTACCATGCCTGTTCGCAGAGTATCGCTTGAAGTAACGTCGTGAACGTCCAGTCCTACCGAATGCGATACTCCGTGAGGCATATAACCCTGCAGTCCTTTTCCGGCAAATACCTCAAGGGCCTTCTTGTTGAGCTGATAAAATGTCGTACCCGGTTTTACCGCTTCGATAACTTTTTTTTGAGCTTCGAGCACCAGGCCGTAGATCTTTTTCTGCGCTTTGCTGAATTTTCCCGATACGGGAAACGTTCTGGTAATATCGGAGGCATAACCCTGGTACTCGGCACCGATATCTATTACTACAATGTCGCCGTTATGCATACGTCCGTCGTCTTTGCTGTAGTGAAGAGACAAAGAATTTTCTCCGCTGCCTATAATTGAAGGAAATGCCGGGTAGTCGCTGCCGTCTTTCAGCATGCGGCCTTCTATAGCGCCCCTCAGCACATACTCGCGGGATCCCGGTCTGCAAAATTTCGCAGCTTTTTCCAGGGCTTCTCCGGTTATTTTAACGGCATTACTGATTAAGGCCGTCTCCCCTTGGGATTTTATTTCTCTCAGCCGCGAAATAACCGGCGAAGCGTTTTTAATCTTAATCCCGGGATGCCTGCTTTCGAAATATTTTTTGCTTTCGCTGTCAAGGAACTGCGTTCTTCCGTTCAGCCAGTCGAAGTTGAAAGGGACATCCGATTCAATTGTGTAGATCTTATTCAATCCCGGGAGCAGGGATTTAAAAATATTCCCGAACTTGGAGCTGTTAACCAGAGCCTCGGATTCATGCAGAAGAGTATCGCCGGCAATTCCCGGTTTGAATAAAATATAATTAACTTTTTTTCCGCATACCGTTATCCCCCGCGGTACTAAAATCATGTAGCAATTAAATTCGTCTATCCCGGTCAGATAAAGGAAATTACTCTCCTGCCGGTATCTGTATGCGACATCCGCACTGCGCATTTTGCTTTCGGCGGATTTGAGAACCACCGCGGAACTGTCGTCCGCCAGTTTAATCAGGTTTGCTCTCCTTGCACGGTATTCGTCCGCTGATATTTTCCGGGCAGCGGCTTTCAACGGCAACGAATACAAAAATAAAATTAAGGATACTAGGAAGAAAGGAATTCGACTTTTTCTTAAATAAAAAGGTTTCATGATTTTCCCCGTTTATATATGTTTAAATTATATTAACTTTTGAATATTATCAACCGTGTACTGTCCTAAGGATTTTGCGAGTCAATTCCATTTCTTTGAATACCATTTTTTAACCACGGTTTCGGCCGGCTTGTTGTTGGGAACAAACATGTCATTCTCCGCTCCTCCTCCGTACGACAAGTAACTGGGCCATTTCCACCAGTACATTCCGGCCAGCCACTTCTTTCCGAACGCCGCTTTGAACAACGCTCTGTAGCAGCGCTTTTGACTTTCAAGATTTACTTCATAGGTACTCCGGTTTTCCAAGGCCGTCATCCAGGGTTTCTGAGTACTCCTGAAACCCGCTTCCGTAAAAATGACGGGTTTGTTGTATCTTAATCTTATTTCGTTAATCTTTTTCATAACCGACTCCGCGCCGATTAATAATTCGCGGTCGGTGGGATTCTTTTCCCGGCTTAAAGGGTAATACTCGCTGATTCCCATGTAATCCAAATAGTTCCAAAATTTTATATTATCGAATTCGTAATTCCAGTTGGCGCCGTAAGTTATTTTCCCGTCGTAAAGCTTCCTTATCTTCGTTATTAAATTTATCCACTGCTTTTCATGTCCTACGGTGGCGGCCTCAAGCTCATTGCCCAAACAAAGCAGCGGAATGCCGTACATTTCCGAGATCATCGCATAATTACTTATCCAGTTGAAGTAGTAATGAAAAAACAAGTTCCAGTCTCTTCCGGAATTCATTTTTATATCGCCGGGCCAGCTGCTGCGGCCCAGATATATTTGCGGTTTCATCATAACGGTCATCTTTAATTCCGTAGCAATATGGGAGAGATAAATAAGGCTCTCGTCGTTCTCCGCGCCCGCAAATTCCCAGAAGCTCAGCGGCGCCGGCCGCGAGGCATTTCTCATCGAGGTGAACGGCGTTATTGAGAAAGAATTTGCTCCCAGTTCTTTAATTTTTTCCAGCGATATTTTAGCGTCCTCGGAGATGTAACCGTTATAGACGTCGTATCCTACATGCGCAAAGCAGAATCCTTTTTGAAAAGCGGGAATCTTTTTTGCAAAACCGTTTTTATATTTATCGATGCCGGTCTCGTTTTTTAATATTAACTTTTTCAGATAACCGTGCCACCCGGTTTCAAGACTCTTTATAACTTCGTCCGAAGCTGTCCAGTTTTTATAATGCAGCAGAAAATATTTCTTTCCGAGCTTCTTAATTAAAAAATCGGCGAAGGTTCCTGAAAGGGGTTCCGATATATACGGCGAGATATACTGCAGCGCATTATTGTTCAGCAATTCTTTCAAAGTTGGGACGTTGCCGGACCTGGCTATAAATGCCGCCCAGAACCGGTAACCTTCTCCTCTCCATTTATCGGTGAAGAGCATTGCCAAACCTTTTTCAAGAAAATCCGAAGCTGGTTGTCCGAGTTTATGCCTGAGTATCAGCTGAGCATTGGAATAAAAATCGTCCCCTTTAATCCAGTCGTTATACACCATACGTAACGAATTGTCTTTCAAGTCGATATTTTCCAGGCGGGTATTCCCCGTTATTAATCCCTTGTCTTCGAGCTTATTAAAAATAAAGCAATTAGTAACGGGCAATCGAAGCCCGTTGCCGAAGAAACGTTTTATTTTTTCAATACCCCCTGAAAATACTAAGTTTATTTTATTCAAATCGGTGCGCCCGAAATTATCCGCATAAACGGTATATTTATAATTGCCGTAGCCCGTATAGACTTTCCTCTTACCCGCAAAGTTAATATAAGCTGTTGTATCCGGGACAGAGCCGCCTGATGAATCATTTTTAAATGAGTCCGTAACATCGCACAGCCCGTCGTCGAAAATCCTGATGCCGCCGGTCATCCTTAAACCCATATTTCCGGCTATATATTTATTATTGTTTCCCGATATTAGGTAAAGCGCTTTACTGTTGTTCCACGGGCTCGTGCAGAGCATAGTAACCAGGGATGCGGAATCCCTGTATTCGACGCTCATAAATGAAAATCCGTTTCCCGAAAATTTTACGGGAAGCTCGGGGGAAATATTTCTTAGCGCGGCATTGGATTTATACGTGCCGGCAAGAATGATTGAGTTATTCTTAAGGTCGTCCTGCGTAACCGAAGTATCGGGAAGGATCTTAATTCTTATCCTTCTGAAATCGGTCCTAAAATTGTTTAAAGCATCCGTAAAGTATTTCGAGTCGGACGAATCGGAGGCCGGGTATATAAATATTCCGCCGTTCCGGAATAATTCCCGGATCAGCCGTTCTCTCAGTGAAATGCTTCTTCCGCTTATTTTAACTTTCCGCTTTTCGCCGCCTTGAACCAGAACAAAATAAACAACCGCCGCAGCGGCTAAAATCAAAGAGAGAATAATTATTTTACGCATTATGCAACAAGCTAAATAAAATTAAACAACAAAGAGCTTTAATTTAATTTTAATCTCCCTGTTCGCGTGTGAATAAGGGCATGACCCGTGGGAGTGGGTAGTTGGTTGTGGGTGGGGGGTGGGTCGTTGGTGGTGGGGTGTTGGTGGTGGTGGGGTGTTGGTGGTGGTGGGATGTAGGTTGTTGGTGGTAGGGTGAAATTCAATTGTTTGTCAATCAAGTATTCCGCAGGCGTTTTCGGTGAATTCAGAATTCGGAACATTTGAATAGTGAAGTAAGAATAACTAGAAGCAGGTTGTTGCTAAAATGACCATAAATTACAATTGAAGATACCTTGATATATTAATATACATTCAATCGAAAATCATCAATCGTCAATCATCAATCCTTTTCAAAGGTCCAGCAATCGAAAATCATCAATCGTCAATCATCAATCCTTTTCAAAGGTCCAGCAATCGAAAATCATCAATCGTCAATCAACAATCCCTTTCAAAGGTCCAGGTACTCTTTGAGATATTTCCCCGTCCATGAGTCCGGATTTTCGGCGACTTCTTCGGGAGTTCCCGTACATACTATCTCTCCGCCGTTCTCGCCCGCCTCGGGTCCGAGATCTATAACATGGTCTGCGCATTTGATAATTTCGAGATTATGTTCGATAATTACCACCGAGTTATTTCCTTCCAGTAAAAGTTTAAAACAATTCAGCAGTTTGGAAATATCGTCGAAATGCAGCCCGGTAGTCGGCTCGTCGAATATAAACAAAGTATGTTTGCGCTCCTTCTGGGAAGAAAGATGGGCGGCCAGTTTGATCCTTTGCGCTTCGCCTCCGGATAAAGTGTTGGACGGCTGGCCGAGTTTCAAGTATCCGAGTCCGACATCCGAAAGCAGCTTGATGTATTTCACTATTTTATCGTTGCCTTTGAAAAAGTCTACGGCCTCGTCTACGGTCATTTCAAGCACGTCAACAAGGTTTTTACCCCTGTAGGTAATCTCCCTGATTTCTTTTTTAAATCTTGTCCCGTTGCAGTCGTCGCATTCAAGATAAAGATCCGCCAGGAACTGCATTTCCACTTTAATAAAACCGTCTCCCTGGCACGTTTCGCAGCGGCCGCCCGGAACATTGAACGAAAAATAACCGGGTTTGTATCCCCGCGCCCTGGCCTGATGAGTGGAAGCGAATAACTCCCTTATATGTTCGTAAGCTTTAATGTAGCTTATGGGATTAGAGCGCGGAGTCTTGCCTATCGGAGATTGATCTACAATCTCAATGTCGTCCAGGTATTCGATCCCTTTTATATCACCGTATTCGCCGATTTTCGGCGGTACCTTTCCAAGTTGTTTCGCCAGACCCCCGTACAGTATGTCGTGCACCAGGGTACTTTTACCGGATCCGCTTACCCCGGTAATAACAACGAATTTGTTAAGCGGTATTTCCGGATTAATATTCTTAAGATTGTGTTCCCTTGCCCCTATTATTTGAATGGATTTTCCTTTTTTGGTTTTTCTTTTCTGGGGTATGGGAATAGAAAGTTTACCGGATAAATATTTCCCGGTCAGGGAATTCTTATTCTTCAATATTTCTTCGCACGTCCCGATCGCCATTATTTCACCGCCGTTAACTCCGGCTTTGGGACCCATATCAACAATTAAATCCGCTTCCTTTATCATGTCCGGATCATGCTCTACGACGAGGACGGTATTCCCGATGTCCCTTAGGTTTTTTAATATTCTAATTAATTTCGAGTTGTCCCTGGGATGAAGACCGATGCTGGGTTCGTCCAGTACGTAAAGAGTCCCTACCAGCGAAGACCCCAGCGAAGTCGCAAGATTTATTCGCTGAGTTTCTCCTCCCGACAAAGAACTGCTTAACCTGTCAAGTGTCAAATATCCGATACCTACGTCGTAGAGAAAAGTCAGTCTTTTAATTATTTCTTTTAAGACGCGTTCGCCGACGAGCATATCGTATTCCGACAGCTTAAGTTCCTTGAAGAACTGCAGGGATTGCTCAATCGGGATTTTTACCGCGTCGTAAATTGATTTACCTCCGATCTTAACCTGAAGCGCTTCCCTTCTTAATCTTGATCCTTTGCAGGCATGACAGGTGGTATATCCGCGGTAACGGCTTAACAAAACCCTGACGTGCATTTTGTAAGTCTTGCTTTCAAGGATTTCGAAAAACCTGTCGATGCCGACATAATCCGCAAATCCTTTTCTGATCAGATTCACATGGTCCTGTGAAAGATCCTTGAACGGCACATTAAGCGGTATGCCGTACTGCTTTGCGTTTCGTACTAGGTCCCTGAGATGGCTTCCGTACTTTGCGGATCTGAAAGGCGCAATTGCTCCTTCGCTTAAGCTTAAAGAAGGATTGGGCACAACCAGGTTCATGTCTATACCGATTACCCGGCTGAAGCCCTGGCAAACAGGGCATGCCCCGAACGGATTATTGAAAGAAAAAAATCTGGGTTCGGGCTCTTCGTATCTTATGCCGCAGCATTCGTAAAACTTATTGAACTCATGCTCATCGCCGGTTTCGGCATTTATTAAAACAAGCCTATCCTCGCCTTCCTTAAACGTTACTTCGATTGCGTCGGACAGCCTTTCCCTGACTTTTCCTTTCTGTACTTTGAACCGTTCAATAATGACGTATATTTTATCCTTCTTTTTGGGATGCGCCTCTTCCTCATTAAGATCAATAAATCTGCGGTTAAAATACAGTCTGAAAAAGCCCCTCTTTTTCAGAAGATCAAGTTCTTCGCTTATATTGTGGCCTTCGTGGGCATGGATCGGGAATCCCAGATACCATTTTGAATCTTCTTCCTGTTCTTCAAGCCAATCTGAAACTGTGCCGGTTGTGGCTTTCTTTACCTCTTTGCCGCACTCGAAACAAATCGTCTTTCCGATCCTTGCGTAAATAAGTCTCAGGTAGTCGTAGACTTCCGTAGTGGTACCGACGGTTGAGCGCGTATTTTTAGCCCCGGTTTTCTGTTCTATAGCCACTGCCGGACTAATGCCCTGGATATAATCTACGTCGGGTTTGTTGATTCTTTCAAGGAACTGCCTGGCATACGCGGAAAGGCTTTCTACGTATCTTCTTTGACCCTCCGCGTATATGGTGTCGAAAACCAGAGAGGACTTTCCGCTCCCGCTTACTCCGGTAAAAACGACAAGCTTGTTCCTCGGAATTTCGAAACTTATGTTCTTAAGGTTATGTTCCCTGGCGCCTTTAATAATTATCTTCTTGTTCTTATTTTCGTACCCGTTCATATTATTAACTATTCCGAAGACTTTTTAAATATACTTTCCTAATATCGTTACAAGTTCTTTTGAGAGTTGTAAGATGGAAATAATAGAATAAAAATTCGAACTTTTAATATACAAAAGAAATGGATACTAAAGTGATGCAAAAAAAGATATAGTGTCCTAAACGGATATGCTACTTGTTATTTTCTGCCTTTTTAAGCTGTTCTATTTTTTCATTCAACTCTTGTAATTTTTTATCCAGCTCCTTCACTTTTTCGTCGGCTTTTTCTTCATAAGTGGTTTGGTCCCAATAGCCTCTATTCTCAAAATATCCCTTAAAAAGCCAGTTATGCTTCAATGCTTCCATGTTCTCCGCAAGTCTGGCTGCGCTTATTTTTGCTTCAACGCTGGTCTGATGGATATTTTCCAGCGTTGAGGCAACGGTAGAATCAAGCTTGCCTTTTACCATTAAAGCGCCGAGCAGCCCCTGACCTTTCTTTACGTTGCTGATCAAGCCCCTTGCTTCGACTACGGTCTTATCCACGTTGTCTACAACATCCTTTACGCCTACTCCCAAGGTGTCGAAAAGTCCGGTTATCCTTGTTAATTCTTCGGTAATGTTCTTTAAACTTGAATCGGCCTGCTTAGTCAAATTTGAAGCGTTATTATATAGATCGTCGTTGTTTATAAGTTTACCTATACTGCCCTCGCCGTTGTTTACTTTTTCCAATATTTCCGAAAGATCCTTTGTCATGTTTTTTGTGAACTGCATAATGCCTTCCGTCTGCGCTACTATCGCGGAAAAACCGACCGGTTCTTCCGACTGAATATAGCCCCCGTCTTTAACCGGTTCGGCGTTGCTGCTCCCCATTTTCAGTACGACCACTTTGCTGCCTACCAGTCCTTCCGTTTCAATCGTTGCTTTTGTATCCGTTCTAATAAACCTTCTGACATCAGTCTGCAGTTCCATGGATACTTTAACTCTTCCGGTCGTATCGTTGACAATATTGACGTTGCTGACCGATCCTACGTCGATACCGCTCAGCCTAACCGAAGCTCCCGTTCTTAATCCCTGAACGTCTTTAAAATACGCGTTCACGGTAAAAGTAGAACTGAACAGCGCATTCTTCTGGCCGATCAGAAAAACGGCCAGGACAAGCAAAGCGATGCCGAAAAAAATAAAAATTCCGAGCCTGGCGGAAGGCAAATTCTTAAACATTAATTTCTCCTATTATTGTCTTCAATAACTTCGCTGCTGAAGAAATCCTTAAGAAAAGGATCGTTTGTGGAAGTCAGGTCGTTTATATTTCCTTCATACCTCATTTTTCCGTCTTTGAGAACTACTGCCCAGGAAGCAATAATCTTTGCACATATCAAATCGTGAGTGACGATTACCGATGTGGTATGCAAATCTTTCTGCAATTCCACGATCAGCTGACTTATTTCCTTGGATGTAATGGGATCGAGCCCGGTAGTAGGCTCGTCGTATAAGATCAATTTCGGCTCCGTTATTATCGTTCGTGCCAGCCCTATCCTTTTTTTCATTCCTCCCGAAAGCTCGGAAGGCATTTTGTCTATTGAATCCATGAGGGATACCTTTTCCAGAACGTCCTTAATTTTCTTTTCCCTTTCCTTATCGCTGAAGTTAAAATTACGAACAAGAGGAAACTCAAGGTTTTCTCTTACCGACATTGAGTCGTACAGGGCCGCACCCTGAAACAAAAAACCGATCTGTTTGCGGACTTCGTTCAGTTTCTTAAGCGTAAGCTTCAGTACGTTTTCGCCTGCTATATATATTTCTCCCCCGTCGGGTTCAAGCAGCCTGACCATGCATTTTAACAATACGCTTTTCCCCGTGCCGCTCCGCCCGAAGATAACCATGTTCTCGTTTTCTTTAATATCCAGTGATATATTGTCCAGTACCTTCAGTTCTCCGAACGATTTGCTGAGGTTTTTTATTTCAATAAATGGCATTTCAATAACTCCACAATAAAACCGTTATCTTAACAAGCACCATATCTACCAACAGTATTAATAGGGATGCGATAACTACCGAACTTGTGGAAGCATTGCCTACGCCTACGGTACCGTTCTCGGTATTGTAACCTTTGTAAGCTCCCACAATACCCACTATAAATCCGAATACAAATGTCTTTGCTATTCCGGGAATTACATCAGAAAACTGGAGGGAATTAATTACTGCATTTGTATAAAGCCTGAAATTTATACCCTGCGAAAGAAATATGGCCAGATAGCCCCCGAATATTGCCAGGAAAATTACGTAGACCGTCAGCATTGGCAAAATAACGGTACATGCAAGGACCCTTGTAACAACAAGGAATTTAAAAGGATTAATAGCCGAAACTTCCATTGCGTCAATCTGTTCGGTTACGCGCATAGAGCCCAGTTCCGCTCCTATTCCCGAGCTTACCCTGCCCGCGAAAATTAATGCGGTAATTACCGGCCCTAATTCCCTAACTACCGACAGTGCGACCATCCCCGGCAAAAACGATTCCGCGCCGAACCTTGCCATAACCGGCTGGCTCTGCATCGCCAGCACCAGCCCGATAATAAATCCCGTTACGCTGACAATCGGCAGGGTCTTAACGCCGAGTTCGTCCATGTGCTTTTTTACTTCCGCAAACTCGTAAGGGGGGAATATTACATTTTTGAAGAATTTAATCGAAAAGAGTGTAAGTCCAGCTATCGTTCCGAAGAACTCGCTCAATCTTTTTTCCGTAATGGAGACAGATGTTTTTACCTCCTGATCCACTTTTCATTATCCCGCAATGGTTTATTATTTCGGATTATTTTTAAACACGTGAATTTTATTTAAAAACCAAAATAATAAAAAAAACAAAATCAAAAAAAGAAAACCTTACATGCCGCTTTTAAGAATTTGTTATCAAAGATCACATAAAAGCGTTCTTATAATGTGTTATTAAAGGTTCCTTTTTCAAAATTATGGTTATAACGTCGAAGCGGCAGTCCCTGTCCCGAATTCTGTTTTCATATAAATACATTTCGGCTATCTTTTTAATCTGCTTTTGTTTTATACGGGTTATTGAATATTCCGGGGCTCCGTATTTAAGTGAATACCTTGTTTTTACCTCCAGGAATACAAGATATCCGTCGCCGGGATCTTCGGCAATGATATCTATTTCGCCTTTGCCCGACCGGTAATTATTTGTTACGATATTGAAGCCTTTTTCTTTTAAATATTTTTCGGCTATTTCTTCCCCCAGCCGGCCTAAATCTTTCCCCTCTTTAGACATATTTTTTAAGGTATGATGTTAATGAATTTAATTTACTGAGTTATTGACAAAATAAAAAAAAATTATATCAAAAGGAAAGTTTTTCCTGGAATCCGGCGGAAAGTATTTTCGTTAAGAAAGTCTTCCTGTGGAAAGGCGAGCACCCGTGTAATTTTATTGCGGCAATATGCTCCTTAGTTGCGTAGCCTTTATTCTTTGCCCATAAATACTGCGGGAAGTATGCGTCCATTCTTTTCATAATCCCGTCTCTTGTAACTTTGGCTATTATGGAAGCGGCGGCAATCGCAAAAGATTTGGAATCGCCTTTAATAATCGGGACGGCCGGTATTTCCGAAGAGAATGTTTTGTTGCCGTCTACCAGGATTAAATCCGGTTTTATTTTCAGCCTGCCGACCGCCACTTTCATTGAAAGCAGCGAGGCCTGTAAAATATTAATCGAATCTATCCTGCCGTGCGATACCAGAGCGACAGAATATGCCAAAGATTTGTCCAGGATTTCCGGGAAAAGCAGCTCTCTTTCTTTTTCGGAGAGTTTTTTTGAGTCGTTTACGCCGGGGATGAAGGTTTCCTCGTCGAATATAACCGATGCGCTCACCACCGGTCCGGCCAGAGGCCCTCTTCCCGCTTCGTCGACGCCGGCTATAAATTTAATATCGCCGTTTATGAAAGAATTATCGAAGTTTTTCATTTCCCGAAATATATTGCCGTTAAACCCAAGATCATATTTAATTTCAACAGCTTGCTTACTTTATTAAGGTTCTTGCCGGAATGGTCTTCAAAAAGTTTTTTCATCGAATATATCAGCAGCGGATTTACCGTCAGCATAACTATAAAAAAATATTCTATCTTATATAATTTTGCGGCGTAAGGATAAAAGGTGGCGGCAATTAGAATTATAACCAGCGTCAGTATCAGATTTTTTGAGGACCTGTATCCTTTTAATAGCGGGAACGTCCGTATGTTGTTGGTAATATCCCCTTTGATGTCTTCCATGTCTTTAACGATCTCCCTAATAAAATTAATTAGGAATGCAAACACGGCGGGTACATAAGCGTACGAAATGTTGTTAACCGCGATGCCCCCGTAAAGAAAGGCCAGGCCCGTAAGCAAAGCAATTACCGCGTTGCCTAAAAGCGGGACGGATTTAAGTTTAAATGAATATATAAATAAAACAGCGTCGGCAATCAGCGTGATGATAAATGCGGCCGCGCTTACCAGGTAACCCAGAAAAAGGGAAAGAGCCGCCAGCAGCAGATATAAAGCGACCGCTTCGGACCCGGATATTTTTTTTGAAGGCAGGGGTCTGGAAGGACGGTTTAGTTTATCGATTTCTATATCGAATAAATCGTTTATAACGTTACCCGCCGCAGCAGCAAACCCCGCAGAAAGCGATGCCGCAGCGACAACCGCCGGCGAAAAATCATTCTTTACGCAAACGACCGAAGAAACAATTACAGTTAAAAGTACTATAAGAAAATTAACGGGCCGGATTATTTTAACGACGGCTGCAATTTTTTCCATTTGATATTTAAATTTTCAATCGAATGCACGAAGTTAAAGAAAACAATTTTAAAATTCATTTATGATTCCGAAATGTATTTTGGCATCCGAAAACGTGTCTCCCCTGGCAAGAGCAAAACTTACTCTAAGAACCCCCAGGCTTGTCTCAAGGTTTATTCCCAAACCGTATCCCATTTTAAACCCCTCGCTTTTTTGGACATTCAGCTGGGGCTCGGCATTTCTTAAAAAATAACCTGTATCGAGGAAAAGAAAACCGAACGTTCTCCTGGTAAGCAAAAAACGGTATTCCAGGTTGGTCCAGAATATCCTGTTGCCGAGGAACTGGTCTTCCCGGTAGCCCCTCAGCGAATTTGCGCCGCCCAGCCTAAAGAGATCGCTTGCCTCGAAAAAAGAAGAACCTCTCAATTCCCTGCCGTGAAAGGAAGCCGCTACAACCTGCCTGTTGAATATTTGGTAAAATACGCTTATATCCAGCAGGATCCGCTGCAGCGATACGCTGGTTTGTACGGCAGGCGTAATAAACTGCGGGGGACCGGTTATTTTTTTTTGACTTAAAGAATAAGAGTTGACGAACAGAACTCCTTCGGTGGGCGAATACGGATCGTCCCGCGTATCAATTTTCAGATTTAGTCCGGTGGTAATCGAATTCGAGTGAAATACCGTGAAGACATTCACCGTGTTTTCTGTGGGAATCACCGATTCTGCGGATAAAGTTAATGAAGCCGAGAATGTCTCGGTAGCCAGGTATTCTAAGGATCCTTCGATTGTACGCTGAACATATGTGCTGTCCTGTTTCCTCTGAAAAAGACTCCCCTCAATATTGAAAGGATACCCGAAGACCCACGGCTCCAAATATTTCAATTGGAGGACTTGCGAATACCGGTTGTACTGCTCCCAGTTAATTGCCGCGGCTCTGCCTGTCCCGAACAAATTGGTTAAACTTATATTCACGAGACCGGTTAAATATCCGGGCTGCATCGGTCCGGCCGAGGGAACGTACCCGATAACGCCGTCGAAATTATTTGTTTGTTTTTCCTTTACTTTTATCCGCAGAATGCCTTCGTTCTTTGAGTTCAGGAAAAAATCCGGCTTTTCAACGGGTTCGAAAAATCCCAGCCGGTTCAGCCTTTTGGGTATTTCGTCAATTGTTTTTTGAGAATATAATTCTCCTTTCGAAATTCTCAGCTCCCTGAGAATTACGTCGTCGTTCGTTTTTGAATTCCCCATAATTTCAAAATGATCTATCCTGCAGAGTACGCCCGGCTTTATATCCAGATCGATATCGGCATAAAAGCTGCCCGAAAGCGAATCGCCGTAAAAATAAATCGAAGAGACCTCAATCTTGGCAAAAGGATAGCCGTGGTCTTCGAAAAAGGTTAAAGTACGGTCTATATCGTTTTCCAGGTCCGCTTTATTGAAAACGTTGTTTTTAAGAAACTCAAAGTACGGTTCAACGGAAGAATTTAAAACGGAATCCGGGCCCGTAACGGTTAATTTCTTTACGTAGGTAGGGGACCCCTGATTTACGTCTATTACCAAATCCACTGAGTTGGAATCGATGGGTATAATTTTAGTCCCGTTAAAGGAAGAGTGCAGATATCCTATATCGGCAAGGCGTGCGGCAAGTCTGTATTTGACGCTGTCTATGATTCCTTTAAAAGTTGTCGAACCGCTGGAAATGCCGCTCCATGAAACAATGTCTCCGTCGGCGGCTTCGTGGCTGCCCGATACGGTTACTGAATTAATTACCTGGCAGGATGATTTTAAGGATAAGACGAGAAATAAAACAAAAAAAATTTTACCTTGGCGTAACATCTACGGTTTTCATTTTCTTCCCCAGCGGGGTAATTCTAACTTCATCTTTCAAGGATTTGAATTCGCGTGCGGTCACGTTACAGACTTCGAACCTGGACGCATTAACGGCTCCCAGGCATGAGGCCGCGGAAAGCGATTCTTCAAAAGTTAAGCTGTTGTGCCATCCGTGTACTATCCCCGCGACAAAACTATCTCCGCTGCCTGTAGGATCAACCGCCGCCACAACGGGGTTTTGGACTTTAAAATGGAAATCAAAGTTGGACGCATAAGCCGGGTTGCCGCCGTCCGTTAAGAATACCTGTTTGATGCCTTTCTCATAGAGCCGGTTTAAAAAATTAATTTTCTCATCCTCGTTATCCAATGTTATATCCAGGGATTCTGAAATCTCTTTTATGTTGTTGTGAATAACCGTGGGTTTTTTTTCGATGCAGCTTTTCAGGTGCCGGCCGTATGTATCGCAAACGGATACTTTATCGTACTTGTTGGCGAGTTCTATTCCGTACGGGAAAATACCGTCCGCCGCTTCGCAGGGAGAGCTGCCGGAGAATACCGCAATCTCGCAGTTCTCTATCATCTTTTCCATTTTCGACATGAATTCTTCGGCTTCATGTTTCGTAACAACAGTATCCGGCGCGAAGAAAGTATAAACTCTTTTTTCGGTCTTGTCGATTAACACGGCGCATTCTCTAGTCTCATTCCGGGTGCGGATCCCCGAAAATTTTATATTCTCTTTAGTGAGGCAGTCCCTTATGAGTTTTCCGTTGCAGCCGCCGTAAAACGTAAACGCAAAATTATCCGTCCCGAGCGCATTCAACTGCCTGCTTACGTTTATTCCTTTGCCGCCGACTTTAATTTCCTCAGTTCCGCCCCTGCAGTTTTTATTAAAATCGATTTTATCGTAGGTAAATCTTCTTTCGAGCAGCGGGTTAATTGTTATCGTTAAAATCATAGCTCAATGTATCATCTTCTGAACCTGTAAAGGTCTCCCGTAAGGGGAGTAATCAACCGGTAATCTCCGAAGCCCGTTTCATCAACGAATATAAAGCTGCGGTTTAAATCGTAATACTCCCAGATCTCGTAGGGTTTGGCATTAATATCGAACGGGTGTTTATCAATGTTATCGGGCGGCCCCAATAAGATAAATACCATTCCCATATCCGATCTCCAGCCCGGGAAGTACTGAGAAAAATGAGCGTTCGCATAAGCAACCCTGGCATAATATTCGTCGAACACTTCGTTCTCCGGCGTATTCGGAGTGGGATCCTGTTTCTTCCAGTAAGCCTGGAATAATTCTAATTTTTCTTTTTTCGTCTTGGCATTTTTAATTTTGCTGATCTCGGAAGAAGACGCAATATAAATCATCTCGTCTACGGCCTTATCCAGATCCTTAATGGTAACCGGGAAACCGATCCATCTCGAGAAAAAAGATTTATTGACGGATGCCAATTCGTTTCCGGCGGAATCCAAAACTTGGATCTGCAGCGAATAATGTCCCATGCTGAAGCTGCTGTCCTTCAGAGTGAAAAAAATCTGGGTCTTTCCCGTATCGATCATTCTTTTTACCGTATCCGTAAAGACCTTTTCGCCTCTTTCGCCTTTTATCCTGTAAAGCAGGGATACGTTCATGGGACTGTTTGCATACAGTTCATAGAAAACCGGCAGACCTTTGTCCATATTCGCGACATTGTGCGAAACATTGGGAGATATTTTATTTTTGCCGCCCTCTTCCTGCAGTCTATTAAGAATCATAATATCGCTTAACGCGACTTTCCCGGATAAATCCCTTACTTTGAAATCTCTTTCCACCGGCATTTCATTATTGGATTCTTTATCGTCTACCGAACTTCTCAAGACATATTCTCCCGGTTTCAAATAAAAAGATTTAAGATTAAGGGTATAATTTTTCTTGGAAACCGTCTCGTTGAAATCCTTCAGTTCTATTTTTGAGTTCCAGGACTTTTCGGCTATCAGTTTTTCTTTATCCTTATCGAAGACCGAAAGCGAAATGGTATAAAGCGAAATGAATTCGTTGTTCTGTTTTACAAATTGAATGCTTGAATAAGGAAGCTGAATAAATACGTCTACCCGCGTGAGACCTTCTTTACCGGAGGAGAAGTCCAGTAGTTCCTCAAAATATTTGGGAGTACTTTCTGCGGAGAAATCGTCGGGCATCGTAAGGTCCTGCGCAAATGCCGGAAGTACATATAAGCAAAAAATCGAAATTATAAAAAATTTTGTCCTCATTTTTAACCTTGGAATTAAATTATATGAGCAAATAAATCATACTCATCATAATCATATATTTCCGCCGAATAAAAATTCCCCTCTTCGATCCGGATTTTATCAATTGGAATTAATATTTCCCCGTCGACTTCCGGCGCATCCCTGTACGAACGGGCAATATAAAAATCTCCTTCCTTCCTATCAACAATGACCTTTAATTTTTTTCCCAAAAAGGACCGGTTTTTTTTCATAGAAATATCTTTTTGAATTTCCATCAGGACGCTTTTTCGTTCCTGCTTTACCTTTTCCGGTACGGGATCTCCCAATATAAAGCTCGAAGTATTTTCTTCGGCGGAAAAAGTAAAAGTACCGATCCTGTCGAATTCCGTTTCCTTTACAAAATCACACAGCTCGACGAAATCTTCGTCTCTCTCGTTGGGATAGCCCACTATAAAAGTTGTCCTTAAAGTAATATCCGGGATCCTGTCTTTCAATTTATTTATCAAATTGCGGGTATGCGCTCCGGTAGTTCCCCTTCTCATGGATTTTAAAACCCTGTCCGAAATGTGCTGCAGGGGAATATCGATGTAGTTTAATACCTTCGGGTTCGACGATATGGTATCGATGAGGTCGTCGGGAAATTTCGACGGATATGCATACATTAATCTTATCCATTCTATTCCCTCGATTTCGCTCAGCTTGTTTAGAAGATCCCCGATAACCGTCTTGCCGTATAATTCTTTTCCGTAATCGGTAGTGTCCTGAGCTATTACTACAAGTTCTTTTACGTTTTTTCCGGCAAGAAACCCGGCTTCTTTAATTAAATCCTCCATAGGTCTTGACCTGTGCTTTCCTCTCATTAAGGGAATGGCACAGAACGAACAGGGATGATCGCACCCTTCCGAAATTTTGAGGTAGGCGGTGTGGGCCGGCAATGTCAGCGACCTTTCCCCGAGCAGATCGTACCTCAAATCGCCGCCCAGGCTCTTAACGATGCCTTCGTATTTTTCGGTTCCGAAAAAAGCGTCGACTTCCGGGATTTCGTTCTTAAGTTCTTCCGAATACCTCTCCGACAAACATCCCGCAACTATTACTCTTTTAATAATTCCCTTCTGTTTAAGCGCAACGGCCTTTAAGATAGTGTCGACGGATTCTTCTCTGGCCGCTTCTATAAACCCGCACGTATTTATAATTACGGTTTCGGCGCCGTCCGCATTATCCGTCATTTTAAAGTCGTTAATTTTTAACTGGTTGATCAGTCTTTCCGAATCAACGGTATTTTTGGAACATCCGAGTGTAATAACATTTACTTTTTCCCTATCCTTCATACATCCGCTTTCCGACAATTTTCTTCATAATTACCCTGAAAAATATCTCAAAAAAAGAAGGACGACGGGAGCACTGTATAAAACCGAATCAAACCTGTCGAAGATTCCGCCGTGCCCGGGGATAAGGTTCGAAGAATCTTTCACTCCTGCGTCCCTTTTTATCAGCGATTCCACAAGGTCGCCTATTTGTCCCACGGTACCGATTATAATTCCTATCGCAATTGCCGACGTCCAATTTAAAAAATCCAGAATGACTATCTTGGATAATATCATTGCTAATATCGCAAAAATAAAGCCAAAAATCGCTCCTTCCCAGCTTTTATTGGGACTAACGCGCGGAAAAAGTTTATGCTTTCCCAAAGCGGTGCCTCCGAAAAAAGCGGCCGAATCGCATATCCAAATCGAAACAAACATTGCTATAATGACAAATCCGCCCCTGGTGTAAATATTTTCATTATGGGGATAAAATTCTCTTATTCCGATTAACGAGCTTGAGAATAAACCTATATAAAAAATTCCCAGCAGCGTTGAGCCGGCATTAAAGATCACGGAGCCTTTATTCCTGAATAATTCTATGCCTGTAATGAGTACGATCAGAACTATTAGAAACGAAAAGAAATCGAAAAAGGGAACAA
>JBJKOY010000266.1:0-1459 GCA_046706945.1 Ignavibacteriaceae bacterium
CCGTACCTCCTAACGCCGGCGTTCCAGTAGAAATCATGTCCGTCGGCTTTCTCCCACGGCTGAAGTTTATACCAGTCCGAGGTCCATGGCGAAATATGCCACCCCTCCGGAGTTTTGTAAGGCCATGCACCTTCCATATCATGAGGGGTCGGATCATTTTTTGTATCCCCGTTTGCAAATCTTTCCGGGAAGATCTGGTACCAGACCGCGTCTTTTGCCCACCCCGGTACCCGCGGGATTTGAGCAGCAGCACCGGATATAAATAAGAAACCGGCGCAAAGAAACATGTAAAATATTGTTTTCATTTTTCTACCAAATAATTTTACTAAAAAGTTACCGGACAGATAGAAGGACCCATTAGGCAGTTTTTTAACCCCGAATCCCACCTGAAATTAAAATTAGATAAGTAATTTAAAGTATCATTTTAATATATTTGTAAGGTATATTGAAGCGTTTTTTTGTTCACCGGATACGTTTCTTTTTGTGATGCAACAGCTTATATTTTAGCTTTAAACACAGGTAAATTTAATAAAATAATCGCTGCTTTTAAATCGATTTTTTCTTAAAAATATTTAATTTTTTCCCAATTTTCCGGACAATTACGCATGTTTATTTTGGGCATATCGGCATTTTATCACGACAGCGCAGCCTGCCTTGTAGAGGACGGGAAAATTATCTCCGCCGCACAGGAGGAGAGGTTTACAAGGAGAAAACACGACCATAATTTTCCCTCAAATGCCGTTAAATTTTGTCTGAATTTTTCCGGACTGAATTCTTCCGACCTGGAACTGATTGCCTTTTACGACAAGCCGTTTCTGAAATTCGAAAGGCTGCTGGAAACTTACGTTACTTTTGCGCCCTCGGGGATCAGGTCGTTCATTAAAGCTATGCCGTTATGGATAAAGCAAAAGCTCTGGATGAAGGATTACATACAGAAAGAACTGGATTACAAGGGCAAAATTATTTTCCCGGAGCATCATGAGTCCCACGCCGCCTCTGCTTTTTATCCGTCGCCTTTTAATGAAGCCGCTATTCTTACAATGGACGGAGTCGGCGAGTGGACAACTACCAGCTTCGGCACAGGCAGGGGGAACGGGATCGAGCTGCTCGAGGAAATAAAATTTCCTCATTCCCTCGGTCTTCTGTATTCCGCTTTTACCTATTATACCGGCTTCAAAGTAAATTCCGGCGAATATAAGGTTATGGGTCTAGCGCCCTACGGCGAACCGAAATATAAAGATCTGATTTTGAACGAGCTTTTGGATCTGAAGGACGACGGTTCTTTCAAGATGAACATGAAATATTTTAATTACTGCTCCGGTTTAACAATGACAAACGAAAAGTTCAATAAGCTTTTCGGCGGGAAGCCGAGAAAGCCGGAATCGAAAATTACCCAGAGAGATATGGATCTTGCAAGTTCCCTGCAGGAAGTTACCGAAGAAATAGTATTAAGGATGGG
>JBJKOY010000267.1:0-1355 GCA_046706945.1 Ignavibacteriaceae bacterium
CGGCTTCTATAAAGATTTACAAGAATATTCTCGTCGAACGAATGAAGGTGAGCATTAACCGGGGTTTTCCTGTTGCAGTGTATGCACAGGTAGTACCTGATCACTTCCTTGTAAGGAGTGGTAATAATCAAAATCCCGCCCGGTTTTAACGTACGGAAAAGGCTCTCAACAAATTTATCCGGATAAAGGACGTGCTCGATAATTTCCGAGGCTATGATAATGTCGAACGAATTATTCTTAAAAGGGAGCGCATAACTGTCGGCGGTTATTCCGGAGTGATTACCGGACGGATATTTTTTCAATGCTTTTTGCGGATTTATTGAAGATATATCCAAAGAAAAGACATTAAAATTTTGCTTCAGGAAATGCGCCGCTACCCATGCCGACCCGCAGCCAACGTCGAGTATTGAACCGTTATTGTTTTTAATATTCGTAATTATATATTCGTGCAGTCTTCTTTCGTCATGCTCGGTTGCGCCGGTCCTGGCCTCGAAGTAATCGAATTCCTCGGCATCTGTTTTATAATGGTCCGTGTAGTTGAAATCTGTCTGCATTTTTTCCCGGAAATTCTAAAAACACATGGTTAAATTGATGAATTGCTAAATTGATTAACTGTTAAATTGCTAAATAGTCTGATTGTTAATTACAAAGATAAATAAAATAAACATATCTAATCGAAAAAACGGATGTTGTCGTAATAATGAATTTTATTTATGTGGAAACTATCCTGTCGCAACAAATAAACGGGGATTCTTGTCGAGCGTTCTTCAGGACTAAAAATGCATTGCATTAAAAACCCATTAAAAATTTATTCCAATTTTTAAATCCGCGTAAATCAGTTTAATCCGTTTTATCCGCGTGCCATTATTCCCGGATAATAATTCCCGCATGACTTGTCCGTTATCGAAAATTGTTTTAAACTTGTTCCATTATTCGGTGCGATTAGTTTTACGCTTATAAAAATTTTAGTAAATTAACGGCCGGCAATCATAGAACTAAAAAGAAAATTACGGGACGGGCATGAAAGAATATTTGGATTTGGTAAAACTGGTATTGGAAGAAGGCGTCAGAAAACCTACAAGGACGGGCGTGGATACGATTTCCTATTTCGGCGCATTTTATAAAGTGGATCTTGCCCTGGGCTTCCCGCTGCTGACTACCAAAAAGGTCGAATGGAAATCGCTTCTGCATGAAGTTCTTTGGTACCTTTCCGGAGAAAACCATATCAGGAATTTAAGGCAGCATACTTAAATTTGGGATGCCTGGGCTGATGAGGATGGAAACCTTGAGACGGCTTACGGTTATTTCTGGAGGCATTTCCCGAGCGCCGAGAAAAACAAGGACGGAAGCTGGAA
>JBJKOY010000268.1:0-10354 GCA_046706945.1 Ignavibacteriaceae bacterium
ATAATTCAGGCAACGCGCTTTATATTTCGGTTTTTGAGACTAACGAAGAAAAGATCAAAAAGATTGTGCGGCTTACGGACGATAACGGTAAAATATCTTCAATAAAAAGGGGAGAAGCGGATGCATACTACATCAATTATATAGTTCCGTCCGATATGTATTTAAGCGAAATACCGATGCTGAAACCCGAGAACGCATCGATTCACGTATTCACAAAGAATTACCAGGCCGACAAAGTTAAGGTTATTTTTAACAAAGCCGTTTACAACGGGAAGAATAAAATTCAAAAAGATGATGTCTTATTTAATTCGCTGTCGTTGGAGCCGGTTGCGGAAGTATGGATTGACCCGGCTAATAATAAGATTATTAAAACCATAGAATTAACCGGAAGGGAGGTCAGGTATAAAAATATTCCTGAGCCCTTATTTTAAAAAATTATTCTTAGGGAATATCTGTCATTTTTGTTTTATATTTAATACAAGTATTTCAGGGAGTGAATACAAAATATTAAAAGGGACCCCGCATTTTTATTATGATCTATTAATATTTTATAATGAAAAATCCGATTAAAAAAATTGCTTTGATTTTAATCCTTATAGTTATTCTTCCGGCCTTAATATTTTCTCTATACGAAATAAATACTCTCAGTGAAAGGGAAAAGGTAATTGAAGAAATCTACGGCAACCAGCTTGACGCTATTTTATTTTCCGTGAACCAGTACTCGGAGGATGTGGTATCCAACTGGAGAAGTAAAGTAGATTTGTCTTTAACGGAATATTATAAACGACCCGAATTATTTAAAGCGAAAATAGACAGCTTCATCAATATAAATAGCGCGATAAAATCAATAGCTTTTTTCGATAACTTAAAAGAAAAAAATGTAAGCGAATATTATAACGGCGGCGAACCGGATCGGACCGTCGGAGTTTCCGCGTTGAAAAATATTTTGAAGGAAAACTCGGCTAAAATAAAAAGGCTCTATACTTATAAAAGAGGCGGATACGCGAAGATTGAACCGCTTGCAATGGATTCTACCGGAAGAAATATGTTCTTACTGTTCCTGCCGGATGATCCTGCCGGAATTAAGAATATTTGCATTATTGTTATGGACCCCGCGCGGTTTGCAAGGGATGTTTTGGGAACCAAATTCAAATCCATAGCGGAAAATAAATTCATAATTACCTGCTCGTCCGTTAAAGCGAAGAATGCGGACGATATTATATTTGCCACGGATAACCTTAATAACCAGGAATTGCGGCAGAAAAAGAGTCTGTGGCTTATCCCGGGCTATCAAATCGGGATCCTCTTAAAAGGCGGAACAATCGAGGCACTTGCAAAATCCCGTTCGATGACCGGCTTGATATTAATCCTGGTTTTGATTGTTGTTTTAATAACCGGGGTTTACTTCGTATTCAGAAGTATTAGAAAAGAAATGGAGCTTGCAAGGATCAAATCGGATTTTGTCTCAAACGTTTCGCATGAGCTCCGTACTCCGCTTGCCCTAATAAGTTTGTTTGCGGAGACGCTTGAAATGGACCGGGCGCCGACCGAAGAAAAGAAGAAAGAATATTACACTATAATCAGTAAAGAAGCGTTAAGGTTAAGCAGGATTGTCAACAAGATATTAAGCTTTTCCAAGATTGAAGCCGGAAAAAGAGAATACCGCTTCTCAAAGATTAATATCAATATTTTATTGGAAGAGGTATATAAGTCGTATCAATTCCATTTGCAGAACAGCGGGTTCAAATTTTCCTTTACTCCGGGAGAGGAGATTCACGAAATTAAAGCCGACGGCGAAGCAATATCCGAAGCGGTAATTAATCTGATCGACAACGCGATAAAATACAGTACGGAAAATAAGGAGATAGCAATTTCGACGGGTAAAGAATACAACTCCGTGTTTATAGAAGTTAAAGACAAAGGGATCGGAATCTCGGAAGATGATCAGAAAAAGATATTCGATAAATTTTACAGGGTGAGCGACGGCTTAATTCATAATACAAAAGGTACCGGCCTCGGGTTAACCCTCGTTAAGCATATAGTAGATGCTCACGGCGGCAAAATAAAAGTAAAGAGCAAACCGGACGAAGGAAGCAGTTTTATCTTAAGTTTCCCGGTTTTAAATTAAAAAAAGGGAAGAAAGATGAGTAAAATTTTAATAGTCGAAGACGAACCGGATATGCGTAGAGGGCTGAAAGACAACCTTGAATTTGAAGGCTATGAGGTAACCGTTGCAGGGGACGGAGAAGAAGGGCTGAAAAAAATTCTTGATGGCGAATACGACCTTGTCCTGCTGGACGTTATGCTTCCCAAAATGTCCGGCTTTGACGTCTGCAAGACGGTCCGCAAAAGAGGAAACAGTATCCCTATTATACTTCTTACCGCAAAAGGCGAGGAAATAGATAAAGTCCTCGGTTTGGAACTGGGGGCCGACGATTATGTTACAAAGCCTTTCGGATTAAGAGAACTTCTTGCAAGGGTAAAAGCGGCCTTAAGGAGGAGTGATAACAGTAATGACGCAAAAGTTAGGAACAGCTTCATAAGCATCGGGAGAATAGATATAAATTTTCCCAGCTATAATGCGTTTGAAGACGGGGTGCCGGTGCAGATGTCGCACAAGGAATTTGAGATTTTGAACTATCTCTGGAGCAATAAAAATTCCACGGTCAGCCGCGATGATCTGCTGAATTCCGTCTGGGGATACGATGAGAGTCCTACGACAAGAACAGTCGATAATTTCATTCTGAAATTAAGACAGAAAATTGAAAAAGATCCCGACCACCCTAAAATAATATTAACCGTTCACGGAATCGGCTATAAAATGATCGATAATCGATGCTGAACAGAAAATATCTATTCGGAAATTAATGACGGATAAACCAAAACTAAAAATACTTTCTTTGTGACAATTTTTTACAATCCTTGACTTTATAATGACTTTTAAATCTTTAAGTATCCGTAGATTTACTTCAAAATTCGGAGCAAATTATGAAGTTTAGAATTACCTTAAAATACTTCGGCATAATTTTATTTACTGTCCTGTTTACCCAAACAGCCTGGTCACAGAAGAAAAAGAGACTGGTAAATTTAACAGGAGACTGGAAGTTCAGTATCGGGGATAATATGAACTGGGCTTCTCCGTCTTATAACGACGATAATTGGGAAGATATTAAAGTCCCCGACTATTGGGAAAACGAAGGTTTCTACGGATACAACGGATACGCATGGTATAGGATACATTTTTCTTTGCCTGATGATTATAATTACTCGGTAGTATATTTGCAGCTCGGTGCAATTGATGATGTCGATCAGACATATTTAAACGGCAAGCTGATCGGTGCTACGGGTTCTTTCCCTCCCAAATATCAATCTGCTTACAGCATTTACCGGAATTACCCGATTGAATCAAAATATTTTAATAAGTACGGAGATAATGTTATCGCGGTAAGGGTCTTCGATTCGGAGTTGGGCGGAGGGATCGCCAAGGGCACCGTCGGGATTTATTACATGCCGAATGAATTGATCACGGAATTAAATCTTGAAGGGGAATGGAAATTTAAAACCGGCGACAACAAAGCATGGAAAGATAATAACATAAACGATAAAGATTGGACTTCACTAATAGTACCGGGATACTGGGAGAACCAGGGCTTTAAGGGCTACGACGGATATGCCTGGTACAGAAAAACTTTTAAAGCACCGGAAAATCTTAGCGGGAAAAAGCTGGTTTTAATGATGGGGAAAATCGACGATCTTGACGAGGTTTACGTAAACGGTCAATTGGTCGGTTCTACGGGTACAATGCACGATAAACCCGAGCTCAATTCCATTAATAAAAGGGAGTACGATCAATTCAGAGGTTATTACCTGCCCGCGGGACTGATTAAAATCAATGAAGATAACGTTGTTGCGGTCAGGGTTTATGACGGGTGGAGATACGGGGGAATTTGCCAGGGGCCTATCGGACTAATATCCCAGGAGAAGTACATCAAGTTTTGGAAGCACCGGAAATCGGGAAAAAATATCCTCGATATTATCTTTGAATCGAATTAAAATTTCCTGCTAATTTGATTCATTATCTCGCCTTATAAGTACGTCCCGGTTTTGCCGGGCGTACTTTTTTATTTACGCAGGTAAGCTGCTTAAAATAAAACTTTTGAAATAAACCGCAGACAACGCTGATTAACGCGCATAGTTCTAAAAATATAAAAATTTTATTAGCGAATTCGCGGCAGTATGGGGTTTTAATAATAGGCGGTCTACTTGCATTATTAAATAATATTTTTCGCCAGAATAAAAGATTGACCAGCACTGTTATCCTTTCCGCATTTTATAAACCTTTATTATCAATCATTATTTATGCAGTTAGTTAAAGGTTTCATTCTCAGAATTCAGTGACAAATTTTTACAAACGTTTACTTCTGAATGACACCTGTTACATTTAAAAAATCTAATTTTGAATTGAGAGTTAAACAGGTACGGAACAAAAAAAATAATAGGAGGAATAAAAAATGACAACCGGAAGAAACAATTTAGTAAAGCTGACTTTAATAATTTTGACAACCGTATTATTAGCGAGTCAAATATTTGCCTTTAATACTTCGGGTAATAATATTAAAGGAACCCCGGAAGAGGAAATACCGCAAGCTGCGATTAAAAGTCTAGCCATGGGAATAAAATCGGATGTTATAGGACTGAGAAGAAGCTGCATATATTTAGCCGGATATTGCGGAATCAAAGAACTCGTAAAGCCCCTTGCCGAACAGCTGGCTATAGAGTCGGATAACGACACCAAGCTTTTGATTGTACTTGCTATTTATAAGATCGGAGATACGGAGGCACAGAAAGCCATTCAGGAATTGGTTAATAATGAAGCTGATCCTAATATGAGAAACTTAGTCAGGGCTGTTATTAATAATTTCAAGGTGCATTCGTCTTTTACGAATAATTAAATAGGATTTAATTCAGGCCGCAAGACGGCTGAATGAGATATTATACTTCACGCCTCCTTAAGAAAAACCGAGCCCCGGTTTTGCTAAACCGGGGTTTGGTTTTAACAACCCTTTTAGTAATCAATACTTTAACAAGTCATGTCTCTTTTAACGTCGAAATACCGGCAGGCCCCGGGTCCTTCGGCGGATTGGAAAATATTTTAACAAATAAAATTTTATAAGCCGTCTTTTCCGTTTTGATTGATATTGTATTATTCCCGTGAAGCCCGATACTTCACCCTCTCTTACCGTACAATTTTGTTCGAATCTGTAAAATGGATTAAACAATCGGTGAAATTCTTTAAGTACCGGCTCGTTGGGTAAATTATTTTTGCACCGTAATTCAACCAACTAAAAAAGGAAATACGATGAAACGAACAATTTTAATTACCGGAAGCTCGGCAGGCATCGGAAAAGCAACCGCAAAACTCTTTCACGATAACGGCTGGAACGTTGTGGCAACAATGAGAGCACCGGAAAAGGAAGAGGAATTAAAAAAGCTGGAGGACATCCTTGTGACCAGGCTAGACGTACTCGATCTATCTTCAATCAAAGCGGCGGTAAAACAAGGTATCGAAAAATTCGGGAAAATCGACGTGGTTGTTAATAACGCGGGATACGGAGCTTACGGCCCGCTGGAATCGTTTCCGAGAGAAAACGTATTGCGGCAATTCAATACTAATGTAATCGGACTCCTGGACGTAACACGCGAAATTATACCTCATTTCAGGAAAAACAAAAACGGGATCATTATTAATATATCATCGGTCGGCGGCAAGATTACATTTCCGTTCGGCTCGTTATATCACGGGACCAAGTTTGCCGTTGAAGGATTCTCGGAATCGCTCAATTTTGAAATGGAGAAGATCGGTTGTAGGGTTAAAATAGTTGAACCGGGGTCAATTAGGACCGACTTTGCAGGCAGGTCGTTTGATTTCAGCAATGATAAATCTCTAACAGAATACCAGGATACAATAGATAAAATGCTGAAAGGAATCGATGATTTACTGCATCGCGCATCCGCCCCGGAGCTTGTAGCCGGAGTCATTTATGAAGCCGCGACGGACGGCGCGAATAAACTCCGTTATACTGCCGGCGAAGACGCAAAGGAAATTTTGGCAGCCAGGAAAAATATCGGCGATGAGGAATTCAGCAAAAACATAAAGGCCAGGTTTGCGGTTTAACCCGGATTATTTGATATTATAACTCATAATTTTACATAAAAACATCTATGAATAATATAGTCAAAGTTAATACAATATCTGAGATGCATAAATATTTCGGGATAGGAAAGCCAAAACATCCGCTTGTTTCCGTACTCCGTTTTGAAAAAGACAGGTTTAATAATATTGAAAGAAATAAAAAATTCATCCTTAATTTTTACAGCGTGGCAATTAAAGAAGGTCTTATAAATTCGTTCGGGTACGGAAGAAGCACTTATGATTTTAACGACGGGACTTTGATATTTTTCGGCCCGGGGCAGTCAATTACGCACGAGGGCGGCGAAGAAAACGAAATTTACGACGGATGGATGCTGTCATTTCATCCGGATTTGATACGTAAATCGGCGCTGGGCGTTAAGATTAATAAATATAATTTCTTTTCTTATGAAACCAACGAAGCGCTGCATCTTTCCGAAGAAGAAAAAGAAACTTTAACGGACTGCGTCGCTAAAATAGAAAAAGAAATTTCGCAGAATATCGATAAACACAGCCAGACCTTGATTATTTCCAACATCGAACTTCTGCTGAATTACTGCACAAGATTCTACGACCGCCAGTTTTATACACGCGCAAATATGAACAAAGATATAGTAACCAAATTCGAAAGGCTTCTTTCGGATTACTATGACAACGGGCTGCAGATTGAGAGGGGAGTGCCTACGGTTAAATACTGCGCGGAGCAGCTGAACCATTCCTCAAACTATCTAAGCGATTTATTGAAAAAGGAAACCGGCAGGAACGCGCTTGACCACATACATTTCTTTGTAATCGAAAGAGCAAAAACAACCTTGCTGAATTCCGAAAATACCGTGAGTGAAATTGCGTACGATCTGGGATTCGAGTACCCGCAGTCGTTCGGAAAGCTATTCAAGAACAAAACAGGCGTATCACCCGCAAGGTATAGAATAATGAATTGAAAAAGCAGGCTGCATGGGATTCCCGCGGCGGCGGGGTTTCCTGCAGCAGCCTGGTAAGTTGTGAATAGGTTATAAAAAGCCGGCGATTTGTTGTCCTTTACATAAATCATGAACGGACTTATATCAGCAAATATTCTCAAGCGAAGGAAAACAGAAACGCCGTAAATTATTAAACTCCTTCCTTACCCTTCACTCCGCCAGGGGCCGACAGATCAGACAAAGTGAAGGGAGGGTTAGGATTAGCTCTACTTCTTTGAAACAGTAATGCTGCCTCCGGAAGTTTCCGCGTAAAGAAGTTTGCCTCCTTTATTTAAATCTGCTACAAATTCTGTAGATGAAATTTCCTTAACGTTATTAGCTGTTAAATTACAACGAACTCTGCCGCCGGACGTAGATAATTTTGCAGATGCGTTAAAATCTTCCGGGAGATTTATTTGTATCCCGCCGCCGGATGTGCTTAAGTAGATGCCCTTATTTACTCCTTCATAATCGAGAGAGATACTTCCGCCGGAAGTCTCCGCTTTTATTTTGGAATCGCGGCCGCTTAAGCTTATGCCTCCGCCTGAAGTCGAAGCATCGAGATCGCCGTCAAAATTAATCCCCGTTATACCGCCCCCGGAGGTGTATACATTAAATTTACCGCTGACATCTTTAAATGTTATGCCCCCGCCTGATGTTGACAGATATATATTCCCGTTAATATCCTGAACGTTTATGCCGCCGCCGCCTGTTTTTACTTTAGTATTAAAATTTTTAGGCACCGTAATTTCAATTTTCAGCTTAGTCCCGTTCGAGAACCAATTCGTGAGCCAATTTTTTCTTTTTGCAATTACTTCAACTTTATCATCGTCATTCTTAAATTTGAATTCCATTTTGTCTTTTGTATTTTCATTCCCGAATATTTTAACATTAACTTCATTTTTATCCCAGGAAGAAATCGATACTCCGCCGCCTGATGCGTCAACATTTAGATCTTTGCCGGGCTGTATTTGGAAAGTTCTCTCTTCAATTAATTTCAAGTTTTCGCTGTAAGTATTAACGAAGGCTGCGATTAAGATCAGCATGGATAAGATTAGTATATTTTTTAGCATTTTACTCCTCCCGTAAATTGGTTTCATATTGTATATTAGACTGGAAAATTTTAAAAAGGTTACTACCTAAAAGTTTTTAACTCCATGCCGGGCAAGAGGAAATAATATTTGCCGATCGTGTACTAAACCCGGCCGCGGTTGAGGCGGTGTTATCTTCGGCGGTTCGGAATGTTCTGGTGAGATTAGGAGGTATTAGGAGAAAGAACATGGAGACAATAATAATTTTATCCCCAGCATGATTACGATTATTGGCTTTTTCATATTAGAATAATAATACCATCCCTTGTATGCCAAACGAAGCTCGAATTAGTAATATGTACTTGGAATAATCAATCTGCAATCGTCAATCGAAGAGTTTAACCACATTAGGCACATAAGAACACATAGATTTTTTGTCTTCTTATGTGTTCTTATGTGCCTAATGTGGTTCGAAAAATCCGGAATAACTTAAAGGATTTAAGCTGATATAAATAATTAAGAAATAGATGCTCTAAGTCCCGTAGGGACGGGGATATTTCTAGAAAAGATTGTTCTCAAAAAACATGAAGTTCCGTAGGAATGAAATAATAGCTTCAAATAAAAGGGGAATAATAAAATGTCAAATACATATACGCAAATTTACATTCAGTCTATCTTTGCCGTACAAGACCGTAAATGCTTGATTTCGAAAACTTGGAAGGATGAACTGTGCAAATATATTTCAGGTATTATAAAAAATAACAAACACAAACCGCTGGCCATAAACGGTGCAGCGGATCATATTCACGTATTCGCCGGAATGAAACCGCATCAGTCCGTATCCAATTTGCTTCAGGATATTAAGGCATACTCTTCGAGCTGGATCAATAATAAAAAACTTGTACACGGGCATTTCAATTGGCAAACAGGCTACGGCGCATTCTCATATTCTCATTCACAGATAGATAAAGTTATCAAGTATATATTGAATCAGGAAGAACATCATAAAAGGAAAACATTTAAAGAAGAATATTTAGCACTATTAAAGATATTTAATATTGACTATAACGAGAAATATCTGTTCAAATGGATTGAATTATTGCGGGACTTGACTATTCTATGACGATAAAAAATCTTTAACCGTCGGGTGCATGGACTAAAACCGACCGCGGTTATGGTGGTTATACAATGGTCTTTAATATTTCGGCGAAATTGTGAAAGAGTAGCAATAAGATTATGACAAAGGAAGTTACCAATCATTTTATGATTTGGGATGCTGTGGTAATTTTTCTTCTTACATGAAGCAGTGTGTGAATGCTTATGAATCATTTGTTTGTTGTGACGAAGTCTGTTTATGTAGTATATCTAGGATTTTGTTAACAATAATCTCTAAATTTTTATTTGATTCTGTATCTAATTTATCTACAATTAGTATTCGTTTCAATGTCTCGCCGACTCTACGTTTATTGAATCCAATACTTAATTTTTCTTTTATTATTATTTCATATTGTTTAGTTCTCTTCTTTCCCGCTTCTTCTGAAAAATCTTCATCCTTAAAATTTGGATAAGTTTCATCAACAGCTTTACGATAAAACTCTGATGAAAATAAATCTTCCAATTCAAAATCGTTATCTCGTTTTATTAAATCACCAATTAAAATCAATTTACTTTCAGGTATACCTGCAGTTTTTAATTTTGATTTTAATTGCCGACCTCGATCATCAAAATCCAAAAAAACAATGTAGGGAAGTCCAGTTTTTTCATAAAATTGTGGAAGTAATAAACCTGACTCTGAAACGCTTCCATTAATTGTTAGATTCTTTTGATCATCTTTTGCAATACTACTAAATATTCCTTCGAGGATAGGTTTGTCAGCTGCTCCTTCAACAAGGATATTGAATTTATTCATGACTAAGGTATCCACAAGACTAGCACCAATAGCCGATCTTACTGGTTCAAGTAAATCAAGCTGATCTTTATCAAGGGACAATTTTGATACTTTAGTCCCTTTATTGTCACCCATTAACTCAACACAGCGTACTTGTTCCAGATTATATGTGTCAATCATAGCTGGAGAATGGGTCACATAAACAACCTGGGTAGTTATAGGTAATTTATCTTCCAAAAATCTTTTTATGTCGCGTTGTCCGTCTGCATGAAGCTCAAGGCCTGGA
>JBJKOY010000269.1:0-26132 GCA_046706945.1 Ignavibacteriaceae bacterium
TTATTATCGGGGATGCTTTTGATATCCGCCGACTTAAAAAGCCTTACGGGCAGGAAGGGCAGTTCGCTCAAGAATTCAGCTTTTAACGGAACGGCGAACCCTAGGTTATCGAGAATTCTTTTGTAAACCGGGCTCCGCTTATAATGAAGCCCGGTAAGTGCGGAAAGTTCCGTTCCGAGAAGCGAAGACTTCCTATCGTTGTTTAAGGAATATTGTGATGAAGAAAATAATTCTTCCAGCTCTTTCATTACGGTCCCATTTCCCGGATAGCATTATAGTCGCGTTTTCCCGAATCATTAACAGGGATTAAAATAATATTTTTAACTTTTACGACGGAATGGTGAATTTTATATACATCGATGATTTTTTGTTTTACTTTTTCTGCAGACTCCGTTTCTTTCGACTGAAGCAGTATCTTCATTGTATCGTCGTTGCCGTAACAGGCTGCGGGTACGCCGAATTGTTTTTCAATCATTCTTTCTACGTCGTCCAGATTTACGCGCATCCCGAACAATTTGATAAACCTTTTAAGTCTGCCCGTAATATACGCGAAACCGTCTTCGTCCTTGTAAGCAAGGTCGCCTGTTTTAAGAAGTCCGCCGCATTCGTCGTCTTTTTCCAGATCTTCCCTGGAATCGGCATAACCCATCATTACATTGGGACCGCTGTAAACTAGTTCTCCTTCGGTTCCTGCGGCATTAGTTTCTTTGCCGTCCGCGTATATCATTATTTTACCGCCGGGGACGGACAGGCCGGTGGAGCCTATTTTTTCTCCGAGTCTCTCCCAGGGTACATATGAAATTCTCGCCGTTGCTTCAGTCTGACCGTACATTACGAAGAACCGGATATTCTTTGCTTTTGCAAGATCGTAAAAATATTTGATTAAATCCCCGCTTAACCTGCCGCCGGCCTGGGTCATGGTTCTTAAGCCGGGAATTTCCATGGAATCGAACTTCAGTCTGCGCAGCATTTGATAGTTATAAGGAACCCCGGAAAAAGAAGTACATTTATTATTTTTAAATGTGTCCCAAAATTCCCTCATAACCATCGATTTATCGGTGCAGAAAACGGATGCTCCTTTCAGAATATGGCTGTTGACAACCGAAAGGCCGTACGAGTAGCTTACCGGCAGGCTTGTAACAGGTCTTTCGCTTTCGTCCAGGGATAAATATTCCGCAATCGATCCGGCGTTTGCCTGGATATTCCCGTATGATAATCTTACAAGCTTCGGACTTCCCGTTGTACCGGATGTGGAAAGAAGGACGGCCAGTTCTTTATTTATTTCGCCGCCGGCCGGACCCGAATAAACAAATAATCCCGGCATGGCCTGAACCGGCTCGTAGCTGCCCGGAATCGTGTCAAATACCTCGGTAGACATTACGACATCCGGTTTATAAATTTGAATTAATCTTTGTTTTAATTCAGGATCCATTTTGGAATTTGCAAGGTAAACTGCATGCCCCTGACGGAGAGAGAAAAGATAACCGGCGACTGCGGGCGCCGAATTATCGCAGAACAGAAAAATTAATTTTTTTTTATTCGGCTTTATATATTTTGAAATTTCGGCGCATTCCGCCGCGAGCCGGCCGTAAGTATAAATTTCCCCGGATTTGTCGTCTATAAGGGCAATATTTCTGCCCGGTATGTTTTCGATATCCCAGAACATTATATTATCATTATTTCAAGCTTAAAACTTAACGTCATACCTGGCTAAAATCTCCTTTGCTTTCTTAAAACTGCTCATGTCGATTAAATCTTCGGAAGAAAGCATTATATCGAATGCCGTTTCTATTGAAGCGACCAGCGCCATATGCGCAATGGAATCCCAGTTCGCCGTGCCGTAACTCAGGTCGTCGTCTACCGCGTCATACGGCAGTTCAAGGGATTCCGAAAATGCTTTTTTAAGTTTCTCTATATTGTCCATTAATTCTCCCTCCGCATAACAGACTATAAAATTTTACCTCAGCAATTTAGAAATTTTTTCTTTATTTAATTCCATCAGGACCTTGGAATTATAAGAAAAGATTTTTAGAATTCCGGGATCATCCACCGTTTTTTCTTTAATTACCTCGTAACCGAATTTTAAAAGAGCTTTGTAGGATTTGTAATTATCCTTGAAGAGTATGCCCTGCACTTTTTCAAATCCGCCGTACTTTTCGAAATTAAATAAAATACTTTCTTTCAGCAGTCCGGTAAACACTCCCCGCCTTCTGTATTTTTCAATCACGTAACCGTGTTCCAGCTGCAGCGTGTTTTTTTCCCTGGTTAAAGCCAGTCCCTTGACTATTCTGGTATTTGAGCTTACGGATTTCATTTTCGATTTATCCAGGTACTGGAAAAGAACGGAGGCTTTTATCATGCCGCTCGGATTGTCGTCGGGGTCTTCCATCCATGAACCGAGCGCTCCGATATTTTCTCCGCCGAGCTCCGCAATAAGAAAGCCGGACAGGTAATAATCGTAATTTTCTATATCCTGAATTAATATTTCTTTAAGTATATCGATGTATGATTCTTCCGTAAGTTCGAAAATATTACAAGAACTGATCTTATCGGATCCGCTTTTTTCCGATTCGATAATCGCTTCGATAACGAACGGGATGTCCTCTTTCCGGGCCTGCCTGTATGTCAATCCTTCGATCATAAATGAGAATCTCGTTTGTTTAGTAATCCTGCCAGGGCGGGTCTGTCGATTTTACCGTTCCCGCTTAAGGGAAAACTACTCAGAAAAGTAATTCCGGTCGGCATCATGTATCCTGGGATTTTTGTCCTTAACTTTCGAAGGATAATATCGGTATCTTCCGCGCGTCCTTCAATAAACAAATGAATCATCGTTATTCCCGAGCTGTTTTTATATGCAATCGCTGCGGAATTTAAGTTACCAAGGATTTCGCGCGAATAATGTTCGATCTCTCCGAGTTCTACCCTGAAACCCTGTATTTTTATCTGACTGTCCTTTCTTCCGCAGAACATAAGATCGCCGTCTCCGTCGATAAATGCAAGGTCGCCGGTCCTGTAAAATACAGTTTCCTTTTCTCCCGTTATCAACGTGAAAAAAACTTCAGATGTTTTGGCGGGATCGTTCCAGTAACCCGGCATCAGCTGCGCCCCGCTCAGGCACAATTCTCCTATTTCACCTTCCCCTGCAGGCTTTAATTCTTCGTTGACGACAACGGCCTTCGTATTTTTCATCTCTTTTCCGATGCTGATCCCGCCGTTGAAAGTTTTCTTTCCGGGACCGTATTTGTTCCAGTCGAATGTCGTGCAGAATACCGTCGCCTCGGTCGGTCCGTATGCATTAATAATTCTTCCGTTGGGTATGCAGCGGGACCACTCTTCTGCAGCATCCCGGAAAAGAGTCTCTCCGCAGAACAGGCTGTACTTTATCTTTTCAAGACTGATCTCATTTAAAAAAGGTTTAAGATACGAAATTACCGTCGGTACAAGGCATGCGAAAGTAATCCCTTGTTCTTCCATGACGGCATAAACGTTGGTATATTTTATCCCTTCGGTAGGAACAGTATAAAAACAGGCTCCGATACAGAGAGGGATCATATAGCATATTACGGAAAAGTCGAACGTCAGTTCGAACATTTGAAGGAACCTATCGTTTTCGCCGATGTCGAATCCCAGTTCAAGGAATGCTTCGATAAAAGAATTTAAATTTCCTAGCGTTATCGGCACGCCTTTGGGAATACCGGTGCTTCCCGAGGTAAAAAGAATATATGCGATGTCGTTTTCGTTTACAGAAGGAAGCGAAAAATTATTTTCGCATTCCGGCAGACCATTAATTATAACCGGGACAGCGCCGTTTTCCTCCGCAAAAGATTTTACCCTTTCGTCTAATTCATCGCACAAAAGAGTTTTTATCCCGGCCCTGCGCAATATCGAATTATTTCTTTCAACCGGGTTCGACGGATTTACGGGGACGTATCCTTTGCCGGCAAAAAGCGTCCCGTATATTGCGCCGTAAGTTCCGATGCCGCCCGATCCTTTTGAAAGAATCCCGATTAGTTTTTCTTCTCCGTCACAGTTTCTTTCGAGATATGTTCTTACTTTAGATACGACATTACCGAGATCCGAATACGTGAAATTTGTTCCGTTAATGTTGAGGGCATTTTTATCGGGAAACTTTTCGAACGAATGTTTGATGCGTTTGAGCAAAGAGTGCTATTCTCCTTTTTTTATATATCAGCTAAAAATATACCATTTATTTTAATTACCTATTGCAAAAAAGGTACTGAAGGAATTAAAATGAAAATGTCTCATAAAATATCATAATCGGAAGATTTAATCATTTTGAGAAAATTAAAGTGACTTCAGCCTCCTTAAGCGCGGGAATATGTAATTTAATATTGAAGTTATATCAGGAAATATTATAATTAATGTCGTCGTAAGTCCCGGTTTTTAAATATAATGATGGATTTTTTATTATTAAAATTTTGTTAAATTTACATCCAAATTAGGTAATAGGGAGGACGGGTAAACAAATGGCGAAAAATTTCGTTTCTAGTAAAGATGAAACAGTAAGGATGTTTGAGAGCGATTTCTTCGAAGCGCTGTCAAAGGTTCATCCTGCCGTGCCGGTTATTATTTATTTGCCGGTAATAGGTTATTTCTTTTATTTATCTGTATGGGACTTTAATCTGGAAGCTTTCAAAATATTTTATTTGATCTTATTGGGAATTATAATCTGGTCCTTCGCCGAATATGCATTACATCGTTTTATATTTCACTATCAACCCCATTCGAAACTCGGGGAAAGAATACATTTTGTCTTCCACGGTGTTCATCACGATTATCCCAACGATTCCAGGCGTCTGGTAATGCCTCCGTCGGTCAGCGTGCCTCTTGCCGTTTTGTTTTATTTTTTGTTTAAATTTATTCTCGGAATGGAATTAGTTGCTCCGTTTTTCATCGGTTTTCTTATCGGCTATTTGTTTTACGATATGACTCATTACGCGGTTCATCATTTTAGGATACACAACAGGTTCTGGCTGGCGCTGAAAAAACATCATATGAAGCACCATTTTCAGGATGCTACAAAAGGATTCGGTGTCAGTTCACCCACGTGGGATAAGATTATCGGTACTGATTTTCCTAAAACAGAAAACTAGGCCTGATTTTTGTTATTAATTCAAATACGATGGGGGTATCAAGGATAAAAATTTATAAAAAAACTTAAATAAATTTTAATGACTGCAAATACCGAACCCAAAGAGAAAAAAATTCTTATTATTGAAGATAATATTGAATCGCAATTAATATACAAGGTCTATTTAAGATCAAATTATTCAGTTGAATTTTCGGAAACGGGCGAAGCCGGTCTTGAATTGATTAAAAAGAATCAATATGATCTTTTGCTGCTTGATATAAACCTTCCCGGTAAATTAAGCGGGGAGAACGTATTGAATATAGTAAGAAAAGAGCTGCTTCTTACGGATTTTCCGATAATCGTAATAACGGCATATGCTTTAAAGGGCGATAAAGAGAGATTTATCGAACAGGGAGCAAACGATTATCTAGCCAAACCGGTTGACAAACAAGTCCTTCTGAATGCTGTAGCCAAACTTATTTAAAAACTTTGTTGCATTAAACATGGGAGACCGCTTTTCTTGATATGCGGCTTTTTAAAATATTGCTTCAGTTTTCTTACGTGTCCGATACATCCGAACTCGGAATATTAGAAATTACTTTACCAAAGATCCGACCATAACCGGAAATTCAACATCAGTCCTTGATTAAAGTTTTTGTTCAAACCGCCGATTAATATTTAAATGCGTTATTACCCGGATCACTCGCGGTTAGCATTACAGTGTTGCATTATAAAACAATAAAGCATTTTTGTCTCTATTTAAAGCATCATATATTGAATTTATTGCGGAAATCATATGTTTATCGGTCATCACTAACGGCATAATATTTGGAAAATCCAACAAAACAATTAGATAAGGACATGAAAAAGAAAATACAAATTGTTCAATCGGGCATCTCTCTTGTAGATAATGCGTGGGGAGGCTTTTACAGCGGAGGTACCTATTTGCTGATCGGACCCCGAAAATCCGGCAGAACGCTGATCGGGCTCCAGTACGCAATGGAATGCGCCGATCAAAAGGAAGTATGTTTGTACTTTACAAGCATGCGCCCGAAAGATCTGATGATCCAGGCAGCTTCTATTGATTTCGATCTGCAGCATTATATGAACCAGAACCTTATCATAGTTGTGAGAGTAGCCCCGCCGTCAGAGTTGTTCGAAGTCGGCAATCCGGACGATTTTCTTATTGAATACCTTAACGATATTGTTACGGTAGTTGAACAGTACCAGCCGAATAAAATTGTTTTCGACGAATTGACCCCGTTTATCGGGTTTAATAATATAAACCTGCTCCGTCAAGTCTTCGGGCGCACGATCGAAGCAATAGAGGAAGACGGGATTACCAGCCTTTTTATTCTCGGAGACCCTGCAACTCCGGCGGCTAATTCAATTGTAGATGCATTGACAGGCTATTGTACGGGTACTCTCTATCTCCAAAAAACCGAAGATAATACCGGGAGATCCCAGTCGGGGATAATGACAATTACTCCCAATATCGGACATAACGAAGGGCAGTTTAGAAGCAATTACATTATAGAACCATATAAGGGAGTAACGGTAAGCCTGCGGAAAGGAACCTCGACGGGATCGTTTTACCAAAGAGTAAAGACTAAGCCGGAAGATAAATATAAAGCTATCACCGAGTTTAACGCCCCTCCCGACGAATATTCCTTTACCAATTTCTATTCTGTTAACGATTTTTATCTTATACTGAACAATCAAATAGCGCTTTTTAAAAGTACGGGACAGATTTTTACCATCGTTTCTTTCAGACTCGACCGCACGGCCGAGAAATCAGGTCTGCTGACTTTGACTCAACTCCAAAACGCCATCCGGCTTTCTACAGACAAGAAGGATAAAATTTGCATACTGAGCAACAAGGTAATTATTCTGGTCACAAAGGAAGATCCCTCCTGCGTAAATAAGCTTATCTCAAAAATTAAAACCAATCTCCCCGGCACCGATCAGAATTATCTTGACGACATATTGCAGTACATATCCGTTTTTGCCGTAAAGGTGGACGAATCGATCAGGAACGCAGACGATATTTTTCATCAGCTTATGGAAGACGAACATACGGAAGAGAATAAGCTCGGATTTTATTAATTAGAAGTTTCCATGAATAAGCCTTTTATTATCCTGACCCTGTTCCTTTTTTTAATCTGCGGTCGCAGCAACGCACAAGGTCAAAGCGAGTCCGGCGCAATGAAAGACGAAGCGCTGAGGGAAATGCAGGGAGGGAGGTACGGCGAAGCAATCGATTAATTGAACAAGTACACGGCGGCCAACCCGCAGTCTCCCGACGGATATGATTTAAGGGGATTATGCCACGAGAAAAGGCAGCAGTACGAATTAGCCGTTTATGATTTCAGGTCTGCCAGAAAATTAGCCCCGAACGACAGGGAAATTAATGAGAACCTGTACCGGGTAACAAAAGCCTGGTATGCCATACTCTATAACGATATAGAGGGATATAAAAGAGATATTGCGGTAAATCCCAAAATTCCCGATAATTATCTTGCGGTGGGGAAGGACTATAAGAACCTGGGTCAGTGGTCGGCAGCCGAAAAATGGTACGACAAATATTTAACTATGGCGCACGGTTCGCCCGACGAGATTATCCGCTACTCCGAAATACTTGCCAAAACAAATCATATATCCAAGGGATGGCCGGTTCTAAAAAGGTATACCGAAGAATATCCGAACGACCAGAGATTATGGTCTAAGTTCGGTTATTTTTCCATGTGGCTGGGTAAATACGGAACGGCCGTCAAAGCCTTCGAGAATTCGTTAGCGATTAAACCGTATTTTAAAGAAGCTATGGACGGACTGGGACTTGCTAGGGGGAAAGGGTATATCTATACCATTAACGACACTTCGCATAAATATTTTAATTACGGCATGCGCAGGTCTCCTCCCGGGTACGTATATCCGATAGACCGGTACTACGGAATCCTGAGAAGACATCCGAAAGATAACGATATAAGAGTAAAATTAATTTATGCTCTCGTAAAAGCCGACAGGTTCGAAGAGGCCGGACAGCAGCTTCAATTATTGCGGGACACAGGGTATGATTCGCTGAAGACAGCCGGCTTAACCGCTTCGGCGGATTCAACGGCGCAGTTGTATTACGTAAAAAAGATCAAAGAGGACTCGCTGAAACTTGCCGCCGATTCGTTAAACAAAAAAATAATTTTGGAATTGGGCATGTATTATTCCAAACTTCAGAATTATGATCCGGCTGTTGAATTGTTTTCGTATTATCTGAAGCAATGTCCCGGTGATAAGGATGTAGAATACCAATTAGCCGAGGTTGAGGCCAGGAACAGGGACTTCTTCAAGGCATACTACGTAATGAAAAATCTCCTAAAGAAAGAACCGGGAAATCTAAAGTACCAGTTGTTCGCGGCTCAACTGGATTCGTGGATAGGTCAGAACTTTGACGAGGCGGAAAATTATTTTAAAAATGTGCTTGCGAAAGAACCCGGCAATTTAGCCGCACTGGTGGGTATGAGTTCAGTCTACATGCAGCGAAACGATTTTTCATCCGCCGAAGCCGATATGGAAAAGATTAAAAAAATAAATCCCTATTCCGCCGAATTGAAATCGCTCCGGGATGCCCTGGTGCTTAGTAAATTCAGGTACAAGCAGGCAAGGGACTTCGAAATTTTAAGAGAGGCCGAAGATTTATATGCCCGGCAAAAATGCGAACAGGCGCTTCCGAAGTACGAAGAATTCCTGAAAAACTCGGGAGGTAACCCGCTTATAGAAAAAGAATACGCGGATGCCAATGCTTGCGCCGGCCATTACCGGAAAGCTATCGATATTTATTCAAAACTTTTAAAGCAAGGCTACAATTTTAATATCGATTACGCCAGGGCAACAGTTTATATGTCAGCGGGAGATTCCGTCGAGGCGCTTAATTCTTTCATGAGGCTTGCAAAGGAAAATCCCCGGGATTTTAACGCTAATTTATATCTGGGCGATTCCTATTTCAGGATGCGCGAATACGGGAAAGCAAAAAGTGTTTACGACAGCATAAAAGCCGGGATCAAATTGGATTCGGCCCAGACGGCGGCCCTAAATATGAGATATAGCTGGCTGCCGGTTGCTTATGTCTCTCCTTTTTTTTCATATGCAATGCTTACTCCGTACGGGTCCTATTATTCGGATAACCTAGGCATTAAAAACAATATTCAGGGACTCCGCGTCGATCTGGGGATTACGAATTTCATGACGCTGGGAATTGAGGGCTTCCGGTCTGACCTTTCTGCGGATACCGCCAGGCTGAATTCGAAATCGGTAAGGCTCCATCTTATTTTCAGGTTTTGGAATAATCTTGTCCTGGGCGCAAACTACGGAAGAACTTATTACCGGGCCGGCATTTCGGAATCCATAGGAGGAGCGTTTCTCCGTTACGAGTCCGAAAATAAATATTCTCTATACGGCACTTTTACAAGATCCGATGCATCGCAGATTCTGTATTCGCCTTTTTTGATCGGTTTAAGGATTAACTCGGATGTGTACGGTCTGGGCGGATACTACAGGACAAAATCCGGAGTGAAATTTTCTGCGGATGCCGGTTATTTGAATTTATCGGACGGCAACAGCGGTTATAATCTGGCATTACGGCTGGGATATTATTTTACACCCGAACTTATTGCAGGATACGAGCTATACAATTCAGGCTGGAATAAAACCACTCATATATATTATTCTCCTTCGGAATTTACTTCAAATAATATTTTTGCCGACTGGGACATGGTAAGCGGATCCTCATTGACTTTTACCGTGGGAGGATTAATCGGAATTATCGAGAACAGCAGCTCAATTCTGCGGCAGGCATACGCATCCGCAGCCTGGAGGGTAGTGGGCGGGCTAACAGTTCAGGGAAGAATAAGCGGAGGGGGGAGTTTCCAAAACGTTATAGGCTACCGGGCATTCGGCGCGAGTCTTGCTGTTTACTGGAATTTATGATAAAATATTAATTTGATACAAGATCAAATTATAATCTTAATCTGCAACATTAAAAAAAAATATGTAATTGATTTATAAACAAATAATTAGCCTTTGTAAATGGCACTATAATTGATGTCCCAGCTTAATAAAGTCTGCGGAAATTATGAGTATTAGACAGGAATTACATAGGGAAAAGATTTTACTTAAAAACAAACCGGAAGAATCTGATCCGGAAAATAAAGGGGTAAAATATTTAAGGAGAATATTTATCAGCGGCATAATTTCTCTTACCCTGATTTTAATTATAATATATACCCTTCCTTTAACGATATTAACCGTAAAATCTTTGCTGGAATACTCCACCATAGTCGCACTTGTAATTTTCCTTTTTATACTTTTATTCAGATATTTTTCCATACTGGTAATGTCTTATCTTTACGTTAACCAGTATACTTACGACGTACCGGAGAGCGGGTTTTCGCCTTTCGTTTCGGTGCTTGTACCGGTGTACAACGAAGAAAAAGTGGTCACCGAATCCGTAGGATCGCTCCTTGAACTTGATTATTCCAACTATGAGATAATAATTATAAACGACGGTTCGACAGACGGGACGAAAACAGCCGCCGAAAAACTGGTCGGTTACAGGAAAGGAAAATATTCGGACGTTAAGATTACATTAATCAACAAACCGAACGAAGGCAAAGCAAAGGCATTGAACGCGGGTATAGGCCTGTCGAAAGCCGAAATTATTTTATGCATGGACGGAGATTCGCAGTTATCCCCGGATTCGCTTAAGCTGGCTGTAAGACATTTTATAAATCCGGAGATAGGCGCGGTTGCAGGCAACGTTAAGGTCCTTAACAGGGGGAAACTGTTTACGGATCTGCAGGCGCTGGAATACATAGAGGGCCTGAACATGGCCAGAAGCGCACAGAGTTTCGTCAGACTCGTTAATATAATTCCGGGGCCTATCGGGATCTTCAGAAAAAAAGCAATCGAAGAATCGGGATTTTATTCCAGCGATACTTTTGCGGAGGATGCGGATTTGACGTTAAAAATTCTTGCGAACGGGTGGAAGATATACTACGAACCGAATTCGATCTCGTATACCGAAGCTCCTTCAAAACTTCAACAGCTTCTTAAACAAAGGTACAGGTGGACGAGAGGCATTATTCAATCGATCCGCAAACATAAAAGCCTGATGATTAATCCGAGTATAAATTTCGGGGATACTTTCGTACTCTGGACAATGTTTTACGAAGCTCTGATCTGGCCTGCAATGAACATCGCGGCAAATCTGTTTTTTATAATAGCAGCTTTGGCTTTCGGCTTCTCGTCTCTAATATTCTTTTGGTGGGCCGGCCTGGCCATTCTCGATCTGGCAACTGCCTTGTACTGCATCGCGGCTGAAAAGGAGGAATTCAGGCTTGTAGGATATTCAATAATTTACCGAATGTTTTTTATTTTGATAGTCGATATTTGCAAGGCAATGTCTACAATTGAAGAATTTCTGGGCATTAGAATGACCTGGGGGAAATTGGAGAGAGCGGGCAATGCCAAAGCCTAATCAAAAATTAAGTAATTCAAGAGGTCCTTTATGGAGTTAATTCCCATTTTATCAATGATTATTTTGGTTGCGACCATCAGTACTTTCCTGCTGGCAATCGGAGCATATATCCTCTACAAAGTAAGGGAAAGGAAAGGACAGGAAGAAGTTGCCCGGCAGCAGAGTGAAATAGAAGCCGAATTGGTAACTCCGGCCGAACCGGGAGAATCGGCTGCCGCAAGGACTGGAAGAACCGCCCCACAGACCGAGTTTGCGGAAAGTAAACCGGCTCCCAAAATATCCGCACAGCAGAGAATGTTTGTACAACAGGGAAGCGCGCTTCCGTCGCAATCCGGTTTTACTCCCATGCCGAAGCCGTATACGGCTTACAAACAGCAGGCCCCGGTTTCTTCCGCCGGAAGCAAAGCTGTTGAAGGAAGTGGCACCGGTAAAAAAGCGCCGAAAGAAAAGAACGCGGATTCCAGGTTTCTTAAATATACCTCGGAAGGCTATATACCGGCCAAAGAGGATAAAGATGCTGGAGCCTTAAAGTGGCGGTAAATTCCGGGAAGCAGGGCGTTGTTAACCAAAGCCTAATAGTTTCCAGCGGTATCGCTTTCCTTGCGGCTTCCGTTTTGATCTATCTTTTTATCTTAAGAGGGGTTTTCGGTAATTTCAAAGCTGCCCGACTGGTGCCCGACGAACAAACCGTTAAAAATATCCTGTGCGGACCTCCCGTGCCCGTTGCGATTTTGTATTCAAGATACACCGAAAATATGATGCCGGATACCAGCACCTGGGAAAAGGATAATATAAATGCATGGGAAAATCTTTTATCGAATTCAAAATACAGGTTCAAAGTAATTGCCGATTCTACAATAGAACTCGGGCTTATCGATAAATACAAAATAATAATCCTGCCGGGTTCCAAATCCCTTAGCGATAGAGAAATAACGCAGCTTAAATTGTACGTAAAACAAGGGGGATGCATATTTGCGACATGCGGCACCGCTAGTTATTCCGACGACGGAAAGTGGCGGGGCTGGAATTTCTTTTCCGAGGTTTTCGGACTGAAATTTTCCAAGGAAATTCCCAACTACCCGCTTACTCAAATACATACCTTGCGCGGCGGTTTACCCATAACGGCCAACATACCAGCCGGTTATCCGCTTAGAATCGCCACATGGGACAGACCCATCGCAGCCGAGGTCCTGGACCCGAGAACGGTACAGGCAAGCTTTTGGTATAATTACAGGAAGCAGGACGGACTTGCGAGGGACGAAATAAAAAAGAGCGCCGGCATAGCTTACGGAACTTACGGCAAAGGAAGGTTCGTGTGGATGGGATTCGATATTACATCGGTAGTCGGGGTTCATGAAGACTATTTATATTTCGACCGGCTTTTTAACAATTCGATGAGCTGGCTATTCTTTTATCCGGTTGCCTTTATAAAAAATTGGCCTTTAAATTTCAGCGCCGCCGCCGTTCTTGTACCTACCGTCGCAAAGGAGGCGTCAAATATAAATAATTTACTGCCCGTATTAAGATCGGAAAACGTTAAAGCCACCTTTTTTGTGGATCCGCTGGTTGCTTTACAAAATACTGAGCTGATAAAAAGCCTGGCATCATACGGCGACATCGGCCCGATCGTAGATATTGGCAGGCAAAACTCGGCAGACGATACCGCAAATAAGCTTCACGATTATGCCCTTCAGTACCGCGAACTCTCGGGCGCCAAACGAAACCTTCAGGAGATGACTAATTCGACCGTTGCCGGCTGCATGCCGTATCACGGGCTTTACGATCAGAACACGGTGAAGGCGCTTATAAATGCGGGATATAAATATGTCTTTACGGATTCCTTAACCGACGGATCGGTCCCGAAAACAATCGTCCGCGGCGACAGCCTTATTGTGGGGTTTGCCAATACCGCAAGGGACGATAACGAAATTATTGGAGATTTTAATCTTACGAACCAGGACTTTCAATTTTACACATATCAGGAAGACATCGACAGAATTCTTTTTGAAGGAGGTTTGTATTTATTTAAACTCCATACCGAATATCAATGTCTTAAGGATAATGCGGGAGTGGTAAAAAGAATTATTGAAGATCTGAAGAAGAAGAATTATTGGATCACTACTGCCTCGGAAATCGAAAGATGGTGGGCAAGAAGAAATTATGTGGAAGTAAGAGTATCGCAAATGGGAGGCACCAGGACGGCGCTCGTAGTCTCCAATCCGGGGAAGCACATTGTGACGGGCTTAGTCGTACAGATAGATATGAGCAAACCCGTAAGCAATATAAAATTGAGCTCCGAAATAATAGGAACGAAATTGTCGAAATACGATTATAATAAACCGAAAAAGGTAATCCACGTATATATAAACAAGCTTGAACCGGATGAGTCCAGAACATATTACCTTGATTACGACTTGCCCGATGCATAAAACATTAAAAGAGTTAATTCATGGATCCTAAGTTTAAAAACATCCTGCTTGCAGTTAACAGGTGTATAAATTATCCGTTCGTTGTTTTCGATAATGAAGGTAAAATAGTATCGTATAATAATGAAGCGGAAGCTCTTTTTGATATTGAAAGTCCCGGCTCCAATTTATTCGATAAATTGTCTTTTGAGTCCGGCAAATTGTTGAACGATCTTATCGAATCTTCGTATGAGAACACCGTACCGGATTCCGAAAATTTTAATTTTATACTTAAGGACGGATCCGTATTCAACTCGAGTATTAAGGTTAATACTTATAAGGAAGAAAACCGGCTGTTCGTATTTTTATCCGTACGGCTTCTGGAAAACAGGATCGAAGTAAAAGGAACCGCGGAATTAAAGATAGAGCTTTCCGACATCAGGTCGGTAATAAACAATGACGATACTCTCAAAACTATCGGGGAAATAAAATCCCTGTATCCTTTTACTTTTATAGGGAAGGAGAAAATATTAAAATCCGTTGATAAGCTGGAGGAAATATTTTTCATAAAAGACACGGACGGTAATCTTGTCCTTGTAAATAATAAGATGGCGGCAGGCTTGGGCCTAAAACCCCGGCAAATCGAAGGGAAACCCGCGGGAACCTTCATTCAGCCGTTTATAGCTGACTTCGCAGGCGCGATAGATAAATATATTTCCGAATCCGTAAATTGCATGGTAATCGAAGGGATACCGGTATCCGGGGTTGCGTCTGAAGAAATATATAAGACAATCCTGATACCGCTGACCGATGCGGATATGAAAGTAACAGCTATTATAGGGATCGGACAAAAACTTCCGGAATATGAAAAGACTGTCGAGGGGAAAACGGCGGGATATAAAACGAATATATTTATGAAACTGCCCTATGCGGTGGCCGCGGTTGATAAAAACGGAAAAATTGAGCATTATAGTCAGGAATTTTGTAAATTATCGGACATTGATTCGGATAAATTAAAAGGCGAACATTATTCAAGAATTCTGCCTGCGGATATTTCGGAAAAGGCTGGGCAATTCGGCGAGAGCGGTTCTTTATCGATAAAATTCGAATCCCGGTATAAAACGGCCGGAGGGGACAAACACAATGCCGGTTATACCGTATATCTGGATAAGATTATCGATGACAAAAACAATTATTGCGGTTTTTCCATTTCTTTAAAAGAAATTAATATCGATCAAAATTTTGAAAACATAATAAAGAGAAGAGGAAGAATGTTTGAAATTCTAATCCAAAATAATCCGGAACCCATGTTCATATACGATACCGAAAACCTCAGGTTCATCGAGGTAAACGATGCGGCGCTTAATCTTTACGGTTACCGGAAAGACGAATTCTTGCAAATGGATCTTACCGATTTATATACTCCGGAAGACATACAAACATTACTCGACTCTTCCAGCATATCCGCTAGGGAAGGCAAGTTTACCGGTCCGTTCAAACATAAAAAGAAGGACGGATCGTTTATATTTGTTGAAATAAGCAAAATAGGATTTAATTACAACGATAAGAATGCGCATTTTAATGTTATAAGAGACGTAACCGGACAGCTTGAGCTCGAAAAGAAAAACCAGTTGTTCAGAACTGCCTTTGAAAATACCGGCGACCTGCTTTTTATTACCGATAATGTAGGTATTATCTCCTTTGTGAATAATCCTGTAAAAGCCGTTTTGGGTTACCGGAAAGAAGAATTAAACTCCACTTCTTTTTCGGCATTGGTAAGGAACGAAGAAAGAGGTACTCTGAATTCGTCCGTTTTCCAAAGCCATATAAAGGACACCATTTCTGTTTCAATGGAACTTAAAAAAGATGACGGCACTTATATCGAATCGGAACTTACGGCAAGTCCCATACTGGACTATAAGAACGAGGTCGAATCGTTTTGCATCATAGCAAAGCTGCCCAGGGAATCGGCAAAAGAACCTCAGGAAACGGTGAAAGAAGTAATCAAAGAAGTTGTTAAGGAAGTAATAGTCGAGAAGCCTGTTCCGATTGAAGCAAATATTCCGGAAGGCACGAACGCTAATTTCTTCTCCAGCCTGTTTCACGAAATATTGACCCCTATTAATGTTATTTTGGGATTCGTTCAGGAGTTTACGGAGAACTCTGAAAATTTATCTCCCGAACAGAAGGAAGCGGCCGAAATAATAAACCAGAACCGCGACAGACTGTTGAATACTATGAATTCCGTAATTGAATTCTCAAGTATTGAAAAGGGCGATACGGAAATAAAACCCGAAGAAGTTTCAATAACCGAAGTTATAGACCGGCTGTACAACGAATATAAAGAAATCGTAGGCCTTCGCGAAGTTGAATTCGCATACGGGAAAATATCTTCTTCGCTGAAATTCGTAACCGATAAACAAAAGTTTCAGACCCTGGTAGGATTGCTGGTAAAAATATCGGCATATATAAATAAAGAAAAGAAAATTTATTTTTCGGCCTACCCCTACGAACAAAAATCTTTCGTCATATCGATTAAAGATAATTACTCTCACGTATCCAAATACTTTATGGAAAGCCTTACGGGTATTTTTAATACTGAAGATTCGACTCAAATTAAAGATTTCGGCATTTCGAAATTGACCATGCGTTTAGCCCGCTCGCTTATAGAATTACTTGACGGCCGGCTGGAAATATTCGAACAGGGTCCCGATAAAGTTGATTATGCTTTTATTTTCCCCCTGAATTTGGAGGATGTTATGGAAGTGAGGGAAAGCGGGCATATGGCCGAAGTTTCCGATGAAAGTATTCTGCCTGAAGAAGAGATCTTTCAGAACGAACCCTCAATTCAGGATGTGCAGACAGTTGCCGCAGAAGAGGAAGATTTTGCGGTCGAGAACGGGACCGGAGAAATTCCCTGTAATACTGAAAATACCGGACCCGGTACTGATTTCGGCGTTCCTGCTTCGGCCGAACATGAGGAAATTGTATCAGCCGAAAGATCTGTCCCTGAAGAAAAACAAGTTCCCGAACCCGAAGAAAAATCCGGAGAAGAATCCGGAAAGAAAGAACACACTGCGGCCTATGTCGGAGAACAGGTCAAGCCGTTGAGCAAATCCGTTGGCAGTGTGAACTTGAATTTGAATTCTTTAGCCTGCCTTTATATTGAAGATCAGGTCGATTCGCAGATCTTATTCAAAGTTCAAATGAAAGAACTAAACGACATAAAATTTGCCGTCAGTTTTGAGGAAGCCCTTCCGCTTCTGGACAGCAGCCATTTTGATTTTATCGTCATGGATATAAACCTCCAAGGCGAATATAACGGTTTGGACGCTTTGAGGATCATTCATAAAATGCCGGGGTACGAGAATATTCCGATCATAGCCGTTACTGCCTACGTTCTTCCGGGAGATAAGGAAAAGTTCATCGCCACCGGTTTTAACGATTTTATTTCCAAACCTATTTTCCGGGAAAAGATGATCGACTCTCTTGAAAGGATCTTTTTAATGCAGATTTAACCGGTCCGTTCCCTGCCCCCGGCCTTTCTTTTTATTTAGGTCTTTCCGCATTAACTTGACAAATTCGTTTATACTTTTTATTTTGCCATACAAATGTATGGTATAATAAAGCAGACGGAAGGTAATTTTAAAAAAAAATTACCGTTATACCGTAATAGTCTTAATTTCAGCTTAAAATACGAAGGGGGTAAAATGTCGAGGGAAATAACGGAAATACAAAAAAGGATATTAAATTATATAATCGATCAAAGGTCGGAGAAAGGTATGCCCCCGACGCTCGCGGAAATAGCCGGCTATTTCGGTTACAGAAACCGCGCTACTGTCAGGCAGCATCTTGCGGCGCTCGAAAAGAAAGGATTTATAAAAAGGGATCCCCGGTTGTCGAGAGGCATACGGCTTACGCTTGAAGACAAGTTTTTCATTCCGCGCCCGGTCCTCGGCGAAGTAGCCGCGGGCAATCCTCTTACGATTTATCCGGATGCGATCGATACCGTAGAACTTCCGACGATTGCCAGAATGCCTAAAGATTCATTCCTGCTCCGCGTAAAAGGCGACAGCCTTAAAGACGCGTATATTTTCGACGGCGATATTGTTATAGTGAATCCGAACCTTGAGCCGAAAAACGGGCAGATAGTTGTTGCGGTCCTGGTTGACGCCGCAGTAGTTAAGAAATTTTATAAGAAGAAGAACGAAGTAGAACTGGCTCCCGAAAACCCGGAATATAAATCCATCGTTATAGAAAAAAACTATCCGAGGTTTAAGATTATAGGAGTCGTTGTCGGTATGTACAGAAGTATGAATAAAAGGGCGGTATAAATTCTTTTACTTTAAATCATTATATAAGGAGGCAATAAATTTGACGAATCCTGGTTTTAACGATATCGACACGGGGATTTTTGTTTTCGGAAAATACGTCCGCTGCGGATTATTTGCGGCATTAGCCGCCGTTTTTATGTCCGCGTCTAGGCTTAAGGCCCAGAATATTCCGAAATATAATCTGAAAGATGTGGTTGTTACCGCCAGCAGAACGCCGCTTTCATTTTCGGATCTTACGAGAAACGTAATCGTAATCGGCCCTGAGGAGATAAAAAACGCTCCCGTGAACAGCATCCAGGGACTGTTAAAATATGCATTGGGAGTTGGGCTTGAGGAAAGAGGCGTGGACGGAGTTCAAAGCGACGTGACGATTAGAGGAGGGAGTTTCGAAGAAACGCTTATAATGGTAGACGGGGTGAGCATAAATGATCCGCAAACGGGGCATCATAATTTAAATCTCCCCGTGCCCCTGGACGACGTGGAAAGAATCGAAATACTGAAAGGACCGGGATCGAGCATATACGGGGCGGACGCGTTCAGCGGTGTTATTAACATCATTACTAAAAAGGGATACGGTAAATCTTTATCCCTGCAGACCGAAGGAGGACAAAACGGATATTACAGCGGTTCCGCGTACGGGGCTTATTCAGTCGGCAACTGGAACAATCATATAGCGTTGTCGAAACAAAAATCCGACGGATATACGCACAATACCGATTTCGATATAGTTAATTTTTCTTACGGCACTTCGCTTAACACGGATCTGGGGGCGATGAATTTATTCTTCGGGTACAACGATAAAAAATTCGGGGCCAACAGCTTTTACTCGACGCTATTTCCTAATCAATGGGAGCATACGACTACAAAACTTTTAAGCTTAAGCGGTGATTTGGGAAATTCGAATATTATCATTACTCCCAAAGCATTCTGGCGGCGCAACGACGATAATTACCTGCTTGATTATGTAAACCCGTCGTTTTATCATAATATCCATCAGACCAACGTATACGGGGCCCAGTTGCAGGCTTCAGTCATATCCGGTATCGGTACGACTTCGCTCGGCGGGGAATATACGACTGATAAAATCAAAAGCAACAACCTCGGCAATCATTCGCGCGACAGGAAAGGTGTTTTTGCGGAACAGAAATTCTCGCCGCTTGCAAACTTTACGGTTATTGCGAATGCATTTGCTTACGATTATTCAACGATCGGCTGGAAGTTTTGGCCGGGCATCGATATGGCTTACAACATAACGCCTGATCTCCGTCTGTTCGGCTCTGTCGGCAAGGCATTCCGGATACCGACGTACACGGAGCTTTATTATTCGTCGCCTGCAAGCGTCGGCAATCCCGATTTAAAGTACGAAGAAACTCTCAATTATGAAATCGGTATGAATCTGAGTAAAGCCGCATATAATCTTAAGGTCAGCCTGTTCAGGAAAGAAGGAAAAAACCTTATCGATTGGGTGAGGAGCAGCGAATCGCAGCCGTGGACGGCAAGGAATATAGCCGCATTGAATACAAACGGATTTGAAATTGATTTCGCGCTTAGAACCGACGGTATCGCTAAAGGTTTTCCGGTAAACAGAATTAATATAGGTTATACATATTTAAGTTCGAATAAAAATACCGAACAATTCCAGTCACAGTATTTGCTTGACTATATGAGGCACCAGTTACTGGCGGAAGTAGACAATTCCTGGTGGCTGGGTATTAGGCAGAACTGGGAAATACGCTACGAGAACAGGGTTAATTTCGAAGACTATTTTATTGTGGATACCCAGCTTTATAAAAATTTCGAAGACTTTAAAATCTTTATCAAAGCGACGAATCTTTTTAATAAACCATTTTCGGAAATAAGCGGCGTCCCTATGCCGGGAAGATGGATAACAACGGGAGTTAAATTCAATGTCGGAAATTGACATAAAGGGAAACAACGCAAGTCCCTTAAAATGTACTGAGTTTTTCATCGGCACCGCCGGATGGTCGTACAAGGACTGGGTGCCTGCTTTTTATCCCAAAACACAAACCGGGGGATTCGACTGGTTAAGTTTTTACGCGCATTATTTTAACTGCGTGGAGGTTAATTCAACGTATTATGCGTACTTGAGTCCGAGGGTAGTAGAGGGCTGGATAAGCAAGGTATCGGACTCCGACGGCTTCATATTTACGGTTAAACTTCACCAGGATTTTACTCATAAAAAGAATTTCGACAAGCAAAAGATAAACGCAGTATGTTATAATCTCGATATGCTGGATAGGTCAGGAAAGCTTGGCGGGCTCCTCGTTCAGTTCCCGTATTCGTTTGCTTATAACGAAGTAACGGCGGATTACGTACGCCGTTTAAGGGATATATTTCAAAAATATAATTTATTTACGGAAGTACGCCACTCATCCTGGAATAATGATAATGCGGCGGAAATATTCGCCGGATTGAATATGACTTTTTGTACAATAGATCAGCCGCAGGTGGGCAGTGCGATACAGTTTAACCCGGTAATTACGAACGGCAAGGCATATCTTCGTTTTCACGGCAGGAATGCGGACGCGTGGATGAAATCTATTAATAGCTTCGGCATGAAACAATCTTACGACGAACAGAACGAACGCTATAAATATCTTTACTCTCCAGGCGAGCTTGTCGAGATAGAACAAAAGATAAGGTCGGTATGCGAAAGAGCGAAAGAGATTTACGTTATAATGAACAACCATCCGCAGGGTGAAGCGGTGGCAAATGCCTTTGAGCTGATTCATCTGCTGGAAGAAAAAGCAAAAGTAGATATGCCCGATACGATTCTGAAGGCTTTCCCCAGGCTGGGGAAGTTCAATAGCACGCAGATGACGCTGAATAAATAGCAGTCATGGTTCGACCCTGCCTGCCCTGCCTACCGGCAGGCAGGCCGCAGGCAAGTCCGCTCACCATGTCAAAAATTTAATACGATAAATAAAACAATAAAACAATAAAGCATTAAAACAACTTACATTGATCTGTATAAATCAAAAGTATCCGCGTCATCGGCGTACTAATGAGGCTATTTTATGCGTACAATATTTCATCTGGACCTGGATGCGTTTTTCGTTTCCGTGGAGAGGATATTCGATCCCTCGCTGGAAGGTAAGCCCGTTATAGTGGGAGGCGATCCGCACGGGAGGGGAGTGGTTGCGGCGTGCTCTTACGAGGCGAGGAAATACGGCCTGCATTCGGCCATGCCTATCAGGACCGCCTATAAATTATGTCCGCACGGCATCTACCTTCACGGGCACTTTCATGAATATTCCCTTTATTCAAAAGCGGTAAAGAACATACTTTCCTCTTATGCCCCGGTCATCGAGCAGGCCTCGGTTGACGAATTTTATATGGATTTTACGGGATGCGGGAAACTGTACGGCTCAATGTTTGCTTTCGCGTCGCGGCTGCAGCAGGAAATATGGGAAAAGCTGTCTTTGCCTTGTTCCATCGGGATCGGCAGCAATAAAACGATTGCAAAGATCGGTTCGGATTGCCTGAAGCCGAAAGGTATTACGTATATAATACCCGGTATGGAAAAAGAATTCCTTTCTCCTATGCCGGCGGAAACAATTCCCGGGGTAGGAAAGGTTACGCAGAGCGAACTTAACGGCAAAGGCATTTATACTATAGGCGATATTACGAAGCTTCCGGCCGATTATTTCTCCGCCGCTTTCGGGAAATACGGCGTTGATCTATGGCGGAAAGCCAACGGCGAAGGAAGGGAATATCTTACGACGGAGTACGAACAGAAAAGCATATCGAAAGAAACTACGTTTGACCGGGACGTGGTAAGCAACGAAATAATAGAAAGCACCCTGTTCGAATTAACCGGGAAGGTATGCCAGACAATGCGCGACAATAACTGGCAGGCTTCCACAATTACTCTTAAGTTCAGGTATTCGGATTTTCAAACGGTAACACGTTCGAAAACCATAAAACATCCCGCGGATGACGACAGGATAATCTATGATGTAATTATCGAGCTTCTGAGGAAGGCTCATACAAGGCGCGTCGCGGTAAGGCTTGTGGGTGTCGGACTGACGAAATTCAACGGATTCTGCGAACAGGAGATATTGTTCGAAGATACCGATTACAAAAGGAAAAAACTTCTCCGGGCGGTAAACCTGATAAGAGGTAAATATAATTATAAAATAATTGCCGTAGGCGTAAAAGGGATATTATAACGAAAATTTCTCGTAAAAAGGATTTAAATGCTCTCAACCGGGAGGCCATTTCATCTGTCTACCTCCCAGCAGGTGCATATGCAAATGATAAACTTCCTGTCCGCCTTTCGGTCCGCAATTTAAAACGATCCGGTATCCGTCCTCCGATATCTTCATCTGCTTTGCAAGCATATTTGCAGTATCAATCATTTCGCCAAGGAGCTGCGCATGCTCGCTGCCTTTTAAGTCGGAAACTTTCGGGATTTCTATTTTGGGAATTATCAGGATATGAACGGGCGCCTGCGGATTAATGTCTTTGAACGCAAGCAGGGTATCTGACTCAAAAACTATATCGGCGGGAATTTCTTTTCTGATTATCTTCGAAAATATTGTATCTCCCATATTCAATCTTCCTTTTCTATGCCGTATTTTTTCATTTTATTATACAAATGACTTCTCTGGATTTCAAGTACTTCGGCGGTTTTGCTTATATTCCAATCGTTTAAATTAAGCTGTTTTATAATAAACGCTTTCTCCGCCTTCTCTTTGAATTCCTGGAACGAGTTGCTTGTGTCTATTATATTGTCGATCTGGTTTTTTGATGTCGAGAATAAAAATTCTATGTCCTTTTTGAATATCTCTCTCTTGTCTATTAAAATTATCACTCTTTCGATCGCATTCCGTAGCTCTCTCACGTTCCCGCTCCATGGAAGGCTTTGAAGGAATTTCACTGCTTCTTCGTTAAATATAACGGAAGGCTTTTTATGTTTTTGCGAGATATCCTGAGCAAAATTGGCAACGAGAACCGGTATGTCGTCCGACCTTTCCCTCAGCGGCGGAATTTGAATCGGAATAACATTAAGCCTGTGGAACAAATCTTCCCTGAAATTCCCTTTATCGATCTCGTCGCTCAGGTTTTTATTCGTCGCGGCGATTATCCTTACGTCCACTTCTATTTTTTTTGTACCCCCTACGCGTTCGATTTTTCCGTCTTCGATTGCGCGTAGAACTTTTGCCTGCGCCTGAAGGCTCATATCACCGATCTCATCCAGAAACAGGGTCCCGTTGTTTGCGGATTCGAATTTGCCGATGCGCTGCTGTACGGCGCCGGTAAACGATCCTTTCTCGTGTCCGAACAATTCTGATTCGATTAATTCGTTTGGAATTGCGGCGCAGTTTACCTCAATAAACGGTTTTTCTTTTCTTTGGCTTTGTCTGTGAATTGCTTTGGCTACAAGTTCCTTTCCCGTTCCGTTCTCGCCGGTTATCAGAACTCTGGTATCGGTAGGGGCTACTCTTTGGATTAACTCCAATATGTTTTTTATTGATTTGCTGCCGCCCAGTATCTCGCCGCTTTCCGCGGATGTTTTCTTGAATTCAATGTTCTCCAGAAGCAATTTGGAATGTTCGACGCCGTTCCTTACGCTGATCAATAATTTATCGCGGTCGATGGGTTTTTCCAGGAAATCGAATGCCCCCGATTTGGTCGCTTTAATCGCATTTTCCACGCTGCCGTGCGCCGAAATTATAATAACCGAGATCTCACCGTGCACGTCGGTTACCTTGTTCAAAACTTCGAACCCGTTCATTTCCGGCATTTGTATATCCAGAAGTAAACAGGAATACTGCCTGTCCGAAAGCATGGAGATCCCTTTTACCGCGCCGGTAGAATAGTCTACGTCGTACCCCTCGTAATCAAGTATCAGCTTGATGCTTTCGCATATTTCTTTTTCGTCGTCTATTATTAGAATGGAATTCATAAATGGTATCGAAAATTAAATAATAATCTGACAAGCATTACGCTAGACGGAAGCACGTTTTTATTTTTTTTTAGAAGCGTCCCGAAAATATCTCCGAGTGCGTCGGATTGCAGATCCCTGATATCTATCGAAGACTGGACTTTAAAATTCTGTTCAAAAACTTCCACAAAATAACCAATTAGATTGCTTAAATCAAAGAAATTCGATGAGTAGGAAAGAAAGGCGGCTCCGAAAAAATGCGCTACCTTATCCTTATCTCCGTAATCGTCCCCCGGCGAATCAAAATACAAATATTTGGGAAGATTCCTGTCCTTCATATTAAATACCGAATCTCCTGCCGAAACCAGCGGGTAATTTATTATGATGTTCAGGAGAGGAATTTGTATGGGTACGAATCTATAAGGCACGGCTGTAAATATCAATGCGAACAACGCTTCCGAATAATCACCCTTGGCAACCAGCAGGGCTTTATTGAATAATGAGTCGACGCGGGACAAATCATCCGTTTTCTTTTTTAACTCGGCGAAATCCCGGGAGGCGATATAATTCGATAATGCATCAACTTCGCAACCGAGTTTAGTTGTTTGCGCAGTTGTTTTGCAAGGCATATTAGCGGCAAAAATAACGAATATATATAGGATTGCTTTGTTCAATTGTAAACAGTGTATTATAAAATGGGTCATAAAATACTAACTGTTTTTGCGCGAAACAATGAAATTGCATTACCTTTCGAACGAAAACGGATAAAATTGTATTTTGAGTTGATTTTTAACCGTACTATTTCCATTTTAACCGTTAAAATAAATTAAAATTGAAGTTTCCGCATTCAAACTGTTATATCCGGTTAGGATATAACAGTTTGAGAAGTTTTTAATAATAATTTAAGAGGGACATATATGGCATCAGCAAATTCAATTGCCGTCAGATCGAGTATTCTATCGAAGCTTCAGGTAAAAGAAACGGCAGTCGTATTACTTTTATCCGTTTTAATTCCTTTTTTAATTCATCTTTTCCCCGATTACAACGGAGTAGTTGTAGGCGCCATATTGCTGCCCATGTTTTGGGCTCCTTATATTGCGGTTAAATTTTTCAAATTCCACGTCGGTTTGATTACGGCACTGGCCGCGCCGGCAATCAATTATTTGATCACCGGAAATCCCCGCATCGAAATATTAACCTTAACGACAATTCAGCTAACGCTGTTCGTAATAATTACGGGGCTATTGAAAAATATTGCTCCCTTAAAGTATCTAAATGCCCTGTTGTCTTATATTATTTCGGCCCTTTTCGCTTCATTATTATTAGTTCTCATACCGTCTTTAATGCCCGGTCTCATCCTCGGGAATTATTTTATATCATCATTCGTAACATGTATTCCCGGCATCGTTGTGCTGGCGGCAATAAATTTCACAGCGGTTAAGTTCGATAATCGGTAATAATTTCAGGACGCGGGACAATTAATGCACGACTTGACAATGGGCGAAATAAAGGACAGACTGGAGAAGCTGGAGCTTCCGTCATTCGATCTGATCGTAGGCATTGCAAACGGCGGATCGGTACCGGCCAGTCTGGTTTCTTATAAGACAGGTACCGCTCTCAGGATGATAAAAATTAATTACCGCGATGAGGATAATAATCCTCAGCGTGAAGAACCTTTTCTGATCGAAGGCTTGGATCAGGACCTTAAAAATTTTAATTTATTACTTATTGATGACGTATCGGTTACAGGCAAAACTCTTAGTTTGGCAAAGTCAATTCTACGGGGGAATAATATAAGTACTCTTGTATTCAAGGGTAGAGCCGATTATGTTTTGTTCCCCGAAATCGGTACTTGCGTAAATTG
>JBJKOY010000270.1:0-3622 GCA_046706945.1 Ignavibacteriaceae bacterium
TGAACAATGCGGCGGAAGGCAAAAAATATTTCAACAAGCTGATTAAAATAGCGGATAAAAACGGTGACTACTATGTCGTTTCGCTTATTTATCACACCCTCGGTAAATATTATTATGCTAAAAAAGTTTACGCAAAAGCGGCATTCAACTTCAATATTGCCGCAAAGCTCAGGTACGATAACAAAGAACCGTCCGACAGATTAATTATGTCGTACGAAAATTTGGGCGAATCCTATATAAGGCTCAATCAATACAAAAATGCGCTAAAATATTTTAATAAAGCGTACGATCTATGCCGTAAGATAAATCACCCCATTTTAACGGTGCGGATCCAAAAAGAACTGGGTATTACTTACAAATACCTTAACGATTATAAGAAGTCTGCTTATTACCTCAAGTTAAGCATACTTACAGCCGAAAGGATTAATTATACAAAAAATATAGCGGCGGGCTACCACCAGCTAAGTCTGGTATATTTTAAAGTAAAGAATTTTAAGGAAGCTTACGGGGCGTTAAAAAAATACTTTTCCATTCAGGATTCGCTTTGGTCAGTAAATTACAATAACGGGGTAAGCCAGTTAAAGAATATATATAAATCCGAAAAAAAGGCAAAAGAATACGAGGCGCTTAGAACCCAGAGTAAAAACGAGCTGCTGGCTGCGGTTATAGTAATTTTTGCTTTGACGCTTTTAATATCGATAGTATTGTACGGGAGATACAGGTTTAAAGTACGTTCGAATACGTTGTTAAAATACAAAGCCGAGGAGTTGTCGCAAGCCCTTGAGAAAGTCAATAACCTTAACGACGTATTAAAGATATCGGAGACCACTTACCGTTACCTTTTTGAAAGGAACCCTCTGCCAATGATTATATGGGACAAGCAATCCTTAAACATCGTCTCTGTAAATTTTGCCGCTCTGGGACTGTACGGCTTTTCTTCCGAAGAGTTCGGCAGGATGTCGATACTCGATATTTTTGAAGAACACAGCAGGGACAAAAAAGACCTCGGGAATCTTTCGAAATACATGGAAAAAATCTCCGATATTAAACACATAAAAAAGGACGGGAGCGAAATCGATGTGGAAATGGTGATCCATTCCCTGATATTCGACGGCAAAAGAGCTTATAATGCGATGATAAACGACGTCACTGAAAAAAAACACATCGAAAACGCTATTATTGAAAGCGAACGGCGTTTAAACAGGGCGCAAAAGATAGCGCATGTAGGCAACTGGGAAATAGATCTTATAACAGGAGCGGTTTTCGGTTCCGAAGAAGCATCTTCAATTTACGGTTTCGAACGCCGGGGGAACGGACAAATATTTTATGATGATATAAAGTCCGTTCCGGTCGTTGAAGACAGGGAGAAACTGGATGCCGCTATGCGGGACCTGCTAACGGGAAAAAAGGAATATAACCTGGAATTCCGCATACATAAAAAAAATACCGGTGAGGAAAGAGTTGTGGGTTCGACGGCAGAGGTAATTAGGAATGAAAACGGCGAGCCCGTTAAGGTAATCGGGGTAATAAGGGATATAACGGAAATTAAGAATTATCAAAAAGAATTAATCGAAGCGAAGGAACGGGCGGAAAAATCGGATAAATTGAAATCCGATTTCCTTGCTCAAATGTCCCACGAAATCAGAAGTCCGGTTAATATAATTCTAAGCTTTGCTTCTCTACTGAAAGAAGAACTTAACGGCAGCGTAAACGACAATATAAATATATGCTTCAATTCCATAGACAGCGGCGGGAGAAGACTGATAAGGACTATTGACCTGATTTTAAACACGGCCGATATACAATCGGGCAAATACGAACCGTTTACGGAAGAAACGGACCTGGGAAAAGATATTGTAAAAAACCTGATAATGGAATTCATGTCGGCGGCGAATGCAAAGGGACTGGAGATATGTTTCGTAAACAAACTCGAGAACCGAAAAATAAAAATCGACAGGTATACCGTTACGCAGATTTTTGCAAACCTTATAGACAACGCCGTAAAATACACAAAGAAAGGCAGCATCAAAATAGAATTATTCGAATCGGGAGAACAGATCTCCGCCGCAATAACCGATACGGGCATCGGTATTTCAAAAGAATATCTGCCGCACTTGTTTGATCCTTTCAGTCAGGAAGAACAGGGATATGCGCGTCGTTTTGAGGGCACCGGGCTGGGACTTTCCCTTGTAAAGAAATACTGCGACCTTAACAACGCAACTATGAAAGTAGAGAGCGAAAAAGGAAAGGGAACCGTTTTTACGATTATGTTTCCGGCCGAAAAAAACGTAGCGGTATAATTCAGGGCCGGGATTTCGGAAAGGCTTAATTTTTTTAGTTTCGCAGGAGATACACTTTTATAAGTTCAGCGATTTTATTATACCGGTTTCCAGGCCTCTCAGTTCTGCCAATCCTCTCATCCTGCCGAATAAAGAGTATCCCGGGTAAATTCCGTCTTTGTTCATTTCCGGCAGCATCAGATGCCCGTGATCGGGACGCATCGGCATTCTTGCGTTCTTTTCTCCGCGTTCCGCCCGGCGCTTCTGTTCGATGAGCAGGGTCTTCATTACGCCGTAGATGTCTATTTCACCTTCAAGGTGATTTTCTTCTATAAAGTCGCCTTCAGGAGTTCTGTTGACGTTCCGGAGATGGACAAAATTTATTTTGTCCGCGAAACTTCCGGCTATATCGACAAGATCGTTCTTATAACCCGCCCCGAGAGAACCCGTACATAACGTTATGCCGTTTGAAGCGGAATCGAAAGCTCCCAGTATCTGCTCGATATCATGCTTGCTGCTTACTACTCTCGGCAGGCCGAGCAGGGAAAACGGGGGATCGTCGGGATGTATTGCCATCAGTACCCCCGCATCTTCGGCGGCCGGGATAATTTCTTTTAAAAAGTATATTAGGTTTTCCCTCAGTTCCTTATCCCCTATTTTACCGTACTCGTTTAAAGCGGTTTTGAACTCATCTAGGGTGTATGTTTCGAGAGAACCCGGCAGGCCAAGCAGTACGGTATCTTTAAGTTTCTTCCTTTGATCCTCGTTCAGGCTTTCATAATATTTTTTCGCTTCCGAAGCTAGTCCTTTACCGTAATCTTTTTCGGCTCCTTCACGTTTCAGAATAAACAAATCGAATGCGGCAAAAGCCCTCGATTCGAACCTGGTTGTAATAGAGCCGTCCCTGAACTCTACTTTTAAATCAGTACGCGACCAGTCGAGTACCGGCATAAAGTTATAACAGACAGTATCGATCCCGCATCCGCCGAGGTTTTTTATAGATACCTTATAGTTCTCTATACATTGGAGATAATTATCCTTTTTCTTTTTTATGTTCTCGTGAACGGGAAGGCTTTCGACTACCGACCATGTTAGTCCTTCGGACTCGATAATCTTTTTCCTCGAGGTAATTTCTTCTTCGGACCATATTTCGCCGACGGGGATTTGGTGCAGGGCGGTTACAACGCCGGTCGCGCCGGTCTGTTTTATTTCCTTTAACGATACCGGGTCGTTCGGTCCGAACCATCTCCAGGTTTTTTCAAATGCCATCTCTTCAATTCCTTATTTTTAGTTCCTACACGCCGCTGAAGGAGCTGAACCCGCCGTCGATCGGTATAACGGCG
>JBJKOY010000271.1:0-8794 GCA_046706945.1 Ignavibacteriaceae bacterium
TGGCAAATGTGGACGTTACCGGGGAAATTGATCTCGTGGTAACCAACGGGGCACAGGGAATAGGATTGTACAGGACCGAGCAGGTCCTTGAAGAATTCGGAGAATTTCCGAGCGAAGCGGAACAGACAAGGATTTATTCCAATCTTTCATCGAGGATTTATCCTTCGCCGCTTACTATAAGAGCTTTCGACATTGGGGGAGATAAATTTAAGTTTTTCGCTTTCGACGAACCGAATCCGTTTCTCGGTCTGCGGGGCATTAGACTACTGCTCGAGAACAAGAAGCTTTTCAAAACCCAGATAAGGGCTGTCTTAAAGGCAAGTAAAAATAAGAATATCGAATTTATGCTTCCGATGATTACCACGGTTTCCGAAATCAAAGCGGCGAAAGAAATAATTAACGAATGCAAGGAAGAATTAAAAAACGAGAAAGTCCCGTTCGACAAACACTTTAAAATAGGAATTATGATAGAAGTACCTTCCGCCGCTTTAATGACTTACGAACTGGCGCTTGAAGTAGACTTTATAAGCATAGGCACAAACGACTTGATCCAGTATATAATGGCGGTAGACAGGGGCAACGATCTTGTCTCCGGTCTGTACCAGGAATTCCATCCTTCCGTCGTAAGAACTTTATACCATATCGTTAAAGAAGCCGAACGGGCAAATAAAACCGTGAGTTTATGCGGCGAAATGGCCGCCGATACTCTTGCCATCCCCCTTTTGGTAGGCCTGGGAATTCATCACCTGAGTATTTCCCCCACAATTCTGCCTTATACGAAAAGAATAATAAGAAGTCTGTCATTCGAGAAAACCAGGAAATTAGCGGAAGATTGTCTTGCTTGTTCCGAGGAAAAAGAAATTACGGAAAAACTCGGCAGATTTTTTAAAGATAATGCCATAACCAGAACAAGAAACATTATCTGATTTTGATTTATCCAAGCAAAATCGGACGGATGAATTGGTACGATTTTATAAATATTGCTTTCTCATCCTGATTATAACCAGCAATGCCGCCTTCGCACAGTATTTTTTCTTCGGAAGAAACAAAGTCCAGTACGAAAAATTCGACTGGAAGATCCTGCAGACCAAGCACTTCAATATATATTACTACGGAGAAATGGGCGAGATCGCCAAGATAGGCGCCGCAATAGCCGAGCAAACCTACAATGAATACAAAGTCCGGTTCAATTACTTAATTCCGCATCGCGTACCGCTGATATTCTACAACACTTCCAACCAGTTCGAGCAGACCAATACAACTCCCGGTCTGCTCCCTGAAGGCGTGGGAGGTTTCTTCGAATTTATGAAAGGCAGGGTAGTACTGCCGAGTACGGGATCGCTCCGCGATTTTAGACACGTGATCAGACACGAACTTACCCATGTTTTTATGTTCGCTAAATTGATCAGCATTTACAGGGAACACCGGATACCCGCAGAATCGTATCCGCCTTTGTGGTATTCCGAGGGGCTGGCGGAGTATATATCCATAAAGGAAGACTCGCAGGCAAGAATGGTAATGCGCGATGCGGTAATAAACAATTACTTTTATAACCTCGAAAATATTTACAAGATAAGAGGCACTTTTCTGATGTACAAAGAAGGCCAGAACTTTCTGGAATTCGTTGCCCGGAAATACGGCAGAGAAAAGGTGCTTCAGATACTCGAAAATATCTGGATGTATTCGAGCTTCGATAAGGTGCTTGAATACACGCTGGGAGAATCCGTAAAACAGATAGACAGGGACTGGACGTACAGTCTGAAAAAAGAATATTATCCGCTGCTCTTACACAAAACTCCGCCCGAATACTCGTCGGATAAATTAACCGATTTCGGATTTAATTTCTCGCCGGTGCCGTATACGGTCGGCGGCATAAAATATCTTTACTTTGTCGGAAACCGGGACGGGTATTCGTCGCTTTACAGATTGGAGCTTAACCGGAAAAGCAGCGGCTTCGGAAAAGCCGAGGAAAAACCGGAACTGGTTCTAAGAGGTGAAAAATCGGAAGAGCTGGAATCTTTCCATTTGTTCCAGTCTTCCATCGATATTTCAAGAAGCGGCTTGCTGGCTTTCGTAACCAAAAAAGGAGGAACGGATGCAATTCATTTTTTCTCGATTAAACTGAATAAGATCGTCAAGGATTTTCAGGACCCCGATCTTATTTCCATTACTTCTCCCAAGTTCTCTTCATCAGGCGACAGCGTCGTATTCCAGGCGGTCGATCAGAAAGGATTCGGCGATATTTTTATTTATAATATTCTAACCGACAGCTTAACCCGGCTGACCAACGATATTTACGACGACGAAGACCCTTCTTTCGGCTTGAACGACAGGCAGATTTTATTTTCTTCGGACAGAACCGCAGGGAAGTACGAAAAGAAATACAATCTTTTTTCATACGACCTTGATTCCCGCAGAATCGAATACGTCACTTACCTGGATGCCAATAATTATTCTCCCGTACTTTCACCCGATAAGCGATCCTTGCTTTTTACATCCGATCTCGACGGAGTTAGGAACATCTATTCTTTAAAAATTAATCTCGGGCATTTCACGACGGATATAAAAAAAATCACCGATTTTATTACAAGCGCTTTCAACCCGGTTTATATCGATTCGTCCGATATAGCCTTCAGCGGGTTCGAAAATTTCTCCTTTAATTTATATAAATTGAAAATCCGCGGGACCGTTCCGGATTCGCTGTTCAGAGTATCGATGAATTTCGATTCTGCTGGAACCAAATGGCTGCCTTTGGAGCTTAAGAAAGGCTCCGAAAAGCAGAAACTTAAATACCGGCGTGAATATTCCCTCGATTATGCCGAGAGCCAGGTATCGACGGACCCGGTTTTCGGAACTATGGGCGGAGCGGTACTTTCTTTGAGCGATTTGCTGGGCAACGATAATTATTATTTCCTCGTTTATAATACCGCGCAGGTCCAAAGCGATATTCTAAAGAGCTTTAACGTTATGATCGAGAGGATAAACCTGGGCCAGAGACCAAATTACGGCTACGGCGTATTTCAATTCAGCGGAAACCGCTACGATATTACCGAATCGGACGAGTATTATTACGAAAGAAGTTTCGGCAGCTTTTTCCTGCTCGATTTCCCTTTATCGACTTTTGCGAGAATCGAATCGAACGTATCCATAATAAATTCAGATAAACAGATAATCTCCGGCGTTATTGAAAGGAAGGCGCTGCTTGTAAGCAATTCGCTTTCCTATGTATTCGATAATTCGCTTTGGGGACCGACTGGGCCGATCGACGGAACGAGAGCCAGGGTCCTGCTTGCTTATACCGGCGACGTAAAGTACAGCAACGTGGATTATTATTCCTTTATTGCGGATTACAGGCATTATTTCAGGCTCGGGTACAGCACAGCGCTTGCGGTAAGAGGCGGAATTTTTTACAATGAAGGTAAAGAAGCCAGGCGTTATTTTATGGGAGGAAGCTGGGACTTGAGAGGCTGGCCTTTGTGGTCGATCAGAGGCGAGAAAATGTGGCTTTCTTCCGTAGAATTCAGGTTCCCGCTGATCGACGAGCTTAATATTAAATTTCCTTACTTCGATCTCAACTTCGCGGGTATAAGAGGCGCGGCTTTTTTCGATGCCGGCAGCGCCTGGGACTCGCAATATACTTCGACATTGGGCGACTTCGGAATGGGATTAAGAATCAATCTTTTCGGGATTATTGTACTGAGGTACGACGTAGGTAAAAAGATAGAAAACAACTTTACCAAGCTGCAGCCGAGATTGTTTTATCAATTCTTTTTCGGATGGGATTTTTGAAAAACATATTTATTAAAATATTGCCCTTGCTGTTTCTAGCGGGATGTTCCGGATCGGTTATAAAAATAAACGTGCCGGAAGATCTAAATCCGTATTCCATGTTCGGCGGAAATGCCCATAGGAATTTTTATCTCCCGGAAGTAATAAGCGATTCGCTTAAAAAACTATGGGATACGGATCTGTACGGCGGTTTGACAAATTCTTCCGCCACCGTTTACGGCGATTATTTATTTATAAACGACCTCTCGGGACGGGTAACATGCATAGATATAAATAACGGCGATATTGCAGGCGAACTGAAAAATCACGGCGGAGCGTACTCTTCGCCCGTACTCCATAATTTTAACGTTATTTACCCCTTAGTTCAATATAACGAGAATTTCTCTTCTCTTTATTACTACGATTTTAAAGAAGGCGTGCAGAAAAAGGATATAAAGATACCGGGAAAAATTACTTGCGAACTGTTGAAGACAAAAGGAAATATTATTTTTAATACTGAAGAAGGGGCGGTTTATAAATACGATCCGGACGGGAATAAAATATGGGAATGCGATACTCATACCGGAACGCATTCTTCGCCGGCTGCAGGAGACGGAATTGTCGTATTCGGAAACAATGACGGGGAAATAATCGGGATAGAAGAAAAGGACGGGAGATTATTATACCAGAAAAAGATAGGAGATCCTTTTTACGGGAGTCCTTCGGTTTCCGGAGATACGGTATACATCGGAAACGATGACGGCAAATTATATGCGCTTGATCTTAGAACGGGGAGTATTGTCTGGCGGTACCAAACCGGTTCACGGATAATAAGCGTGCCCGTCTTCAACCAAAGTCAAGTATTTGTCTGCAATCTAGGCGGAGATCTGTTCGCTCTTAATAAGTTTGACGGCGGGCTTTTATGGAAGATGAGCACAGGGGGAGTATTAAATGCAACTCCGCTTTTAACAAAAAATTATTTGATATTGCCGGACCTGGAAGGCAAATTGTATTTTATTGATCCTTCGGACGGAAATACAATTAAGAAAATCAAAATGAACGGGCGCTGCAAGATTTCTCCTATTATAGTCGGAAATAAACTAATTGCCGGTTACGGTTATAAAACGATAGCTGCATATGAATTCATTAGATAAAATATTGTTTGCGATTTTTCTGTCCCTTCAGTCTTTATGCGCATTAAGCGCACAAAACTGCAAGTCTCTTTTGAGGATAACTACCGGTACGGACAGCTCCGGGATTTACATAGACGGCCGCCTGTCGGGGAAAGGTTCGCTTAAAGTTGAATTGGAAAAAGGCATCCATGTAATCGCAGCTACGGAACCGCCCAGGATGTGGAATCCGAGAACATTAACCGACACAGTCAATATAACCGGCTGCGGCGAAACGAAAAATGTCAGGTTTTCCTTTGCCGCTTTCCGATACCTGAATACTTCTCCGCAGGATGTGTCGGTATCCCAGCGCGACTCGGTGATAGGTTATACGCCTTTATTTATACCGGAAAGCGTATCTGTAATCAGTTTATACAAAGAGGGATTTTCCCCCGAAACTGTGAACTTGAAGACAATCAAGCCCGGCGAAAAAATCGATCTCACGTTTACGGGAAGACCGTACGGCGAAAGTTTTTACAGGAGGGGAATATTTAAATATCTGCTCGGGGGAATTGTCCTCCTGGGAGGCGCCACCGCTTACTTCAAGCTTAAAGCCGACAACAGGTTCAGCGAGTACCAGGCGACGGGAATCGCCTCCAAATTAAGCGAAACCAGGAAATATGACCTGATAAGCGGAATTACCATGGGAGCCCTAGAAATTAATTTCGGAATATTATTGTACTATTTCCTTTCGGATTGACGCTCCTGTATAAAACAAAATAAGAGTAATAGTATATTATCTGTCGATAGATTTAGAGAGCGCTGACAACTCAAATTTTACGATTTTACCTAAATATAATATCTTGGATGTACATCTTAGTATTAAACTCTGCGGAACTCTCACATTGTGATCCCTTTTGGAAGTGATAACTCAGTGCCTCTCCGTGTAACTGAACATATAAACGGTTACACTGAGTTCCACGGAGAAGACACGGGGTTCCACAGTGTAATAATTAGGAGTTCATCTCAACCATTATTCATGGAAAAAGAAAAACTTAAATTACTGCATTAACGGTTTTAACTTTTTTTGTACTTAATAACCAACTGGATTTAAGATAATATATATAGTCCGTTATTGCGGTTCTTAAGCGCTGTCCGGAAGATAATATTTATAGACAAAAACTTCTCAATAAAACAAAGTCTTGTAGAAACGAAATTATTACTTCACATTAATAGAGGAATAATAATATGTTAAATATATCAACGTAAATTTATATCAAATCTATCTTGTTCTTACAAAATAGAAATTGTATGATATCGAAAATATTGGTAGTGGGCTAATTTGCTTAAATTTATTTTAGAGATAATTGTTGTCATCCCGAGCGGAGTCGAGGGATGTTTAAAAGTTGTCATAGTTCGACTTCGCTCACTATGACAAAAGCAAATTAGTCCACTACAAAATATTGTTTAATTTGATTCGCATTCATATTTAGATTAAACTTAAAATTTAATTTATAAGAAGTATTTAAAATTATTTTATCGCCATGGAAAAAGTCCTCACTGTTCTGGATTCTATAAAGCTTACGACCGAATATTTCCAAAACAAAGGCATCGAATCTCCCCGGGTAAATGCCGAACTGCTTTTGGCGCATATATTGAATTGCAGGAGACTCGATCTTTACCTTATGTTCGACAGACCACTAAAACAGGAGGAAGTGGAATTATACCGCAGTCATATAGCACGCAGAAGTAAAAACGAGCCTCTTCAATATATTATAGGCTATGTCGAATTTTACGGGCTGAAATTTTCGGTAAACAACAGCGTATTAATTCCCAGACAGGAAACAGAAATCCTGGTGGAAACTGTTATTGAAAGCACGGACAAAAATAAGACTCTCGATATTCTCGATATAGGAACCGGCAGCGGGAATATAGCCGTTGCGCTGGCAAAATACCTGCCCAATGCTTCTATAGTCTCCGTAGACTGCAGCAGCGAAGCCGTAGAAACAGCCGTGAATAATGCCGAGACCAACGATGTTGCCGGTAGAATATCGTTTAAAGTTATGGACATATTATCAGGCTCCGGTTTGGAAGAAAAAAAATACGACATTATTGTTTCAAACCCTCCTTATATTTCTTCGGAACAATTTTCCGCCCTTCAGCCGGAGCTAAGACTTTACGAACCTCGTGTGGCGCTGACCGACGATGCGGACGGATATACATTTTACCGTGTCATATCGGGCAGGGCAAGAAAATTACTGAAGGAAAGGGGAGCGATGTTTTTGGAAATCGGCGAGGGACAGTTTAATAATGTAGCTGAGATATTAAAGGAAGACGGCTTTACCGGCGTAAAGGTAACAAAAGATTATTTAAATATAGACAGGGTAATAACGGCATCATTATGAAAGCACTTGTTCAAAGAGTTTCGGAAGGCGGAGTTTATATCGAACCCGGAAATTATTGTGAAGAAATAGGCCGCGGGATAGTAATACTTCTCGGGATAAAAACGGGCGACACTCCGGAAGACGTTAATTTTGTCGCCGATAAATGCTGTAACCTTAGAATATTCGAAGACAGAGAAGAGAAAATGAATTTATCGCTGAACGATATTAACGGCGATGCCCTGATAATATCTCAATTTACTCTATACGGAGACGCCAGAAGGGGCAACCGTCCGAGTTTCACAGATGCGGCAAAACCCGAGGAAGCTATTCAGCTGTACGAAAAGTTTGTAGCAAGGATTAAGGGAAACCTCGGCAGCGGCAGGGTCAAAACCGGGAAGTTCGGAGCAATGATGCGGGTGAAGATAATAAACGAAGGTCCCGTAACGATTATGGTCGAATCAAAATAAATAAATTATAAACGGCACGGGAAGATCTTGAATTCGATACTAATGATATTCTTGGACGGAGTGGGGATAGGACGGGAAGACGTTGAAAACAATCCGTTTTTTAAATACGGCTTTAAAACATTTTCGGAAATTTTCGGCGGGATTCCGTCGGATAAAAACCCGGTTTTGATGAATAACAATTCTTATTTATTTCCTTCCGATGCGCGGCTTGGCGTGGAAGGCCTGCCGCAGAGCGGCACGGGGCAGACGTCAATATTCTGCGGCGTAAACGCGCCTGAAATGATCGGGAAACACTTCGGACCTTATCCTTATTCCACGCTGATCCCGGTTATAAAAGAGGAGAATCTTTTTTTACATTATAAAAACAAAGGGTACGAAGTCTGTTTTGCAAACGCATATCCTAAAGTTTTTTTCGATTATTTAAAATCCGGCAGGCAGAGGCTTAGCGTTACCTCTTTAAGCTGCAGGTTGTCCGGCGTCCGTCTTAACACTGCAACCGATGTCAGGAAAGGCAGAGCTCTCACTGCCGAGATTACCAACGAAAGGTGGAATAGTAAATTAGATTACAATCTTAAAGAATTAGAGCCGAAGACCGCAGCAAGGAGGCTGCTTAGGATTGCCGGGAAATATAAATATACACTTTTTGAATATTTTCTTACCGACCATCTCGGGCACCGGAGGTATGAAGGCAGCACACGGCTGCTCCTTAGAACTCTTGATGAGTTCCTTTTTACCCTTTTATCGGAACACAACCGTGAAAAAATAACTTTGATCGTCTGTTCGGATCACGGGAACGTTGAAGATCTTTCGGTAAAAACTCATACTCTCAATCCTTCGCTTACCATTACGTCCGGAGCCTATGCGGATGAACTTTTTAATGATATAAAAAATATCTCGCAAATTAAGCCTGCATTGACTAAATTCATAAAATAAATTTTCCATAAAGGGGAACGGTTAAGGGGAGGACCGGAAATGGATAAGTATCCGCTTATCGGATTTACAGTAATTTTTATATTAGGAGTTATTCTCCGGAAGCTTTTTTACTTTGAAACAACCGGTGTTATAG
>JBJKOY010000272.1:0-7374 GCA_046706945.1 Ignavibacteriaceae bacterium
ATACCGGCCCGTCCTTACTTTCCTGCGGCTCGGGGAATTGAACCGAGTATTCGCCGCCGGGAGACAGCCAGCTTAATCGCGATCCGCAATAATTTGTATCGAGTCCTGTTTCGGTAATCGATATCCAGAAATTGCCCGAATGGAATAGTGCAGGCAAAACCCATCCTGCACGATTGGGTGAAGGTGTACCGACGGGTATATCCATTTTATAATATTCTTCATAAGACGGCGAGGCGTAACTCCATCCCATCCTTGCGTCGGCGCAGGGCTCAATAAATGCCTTTGCGGAAAGATCAAAATGGTACGATGTTAATTCTTTATAAATAGTTAAAGTTGAATCGGATTTTCCCGGGAAGTAATACCTAAACGCAACCCCGTCGTTGGAAACCTGGAATATGATCTCCATTGCTTTTGAATTTATACTCTTCAGATAAAACACCCGTTTGTTGCCGGAATAAGTGCAGTTCAACCGTTTTCCGTGCAGCAGCTTATATTTTTCCGAAACGACATTTATGCCGGAAACCGAATCAAGAGTTAAACCGGTTGTAAAATCTTCATCGCTTCTAAGAATTCCCAGCTTCGATTGTTCCAGGATGGTAGTATCCGAGAAGGACACCGAATAAACAGGATTGCCTTTTTGAGTAAGACTGAAGCTTACCACAAGCTTACCGTTAGGACTTTTTAATAAGTAACTCTCTTTGCAAACGGCATTAGTAATAAATACCGCAATTACTATAAGCAATACTAATTTAACTTTTGTTAGCATTCTAATTTCCTTTTATTAATTTACAAATTTTCATGTCCTCAATACTCAACACACTGCTTTGTCCAAGTAGGCCCGTAGATATAGAACCTCCCGTTCTTAAAATGCACCGGTTCTATTCCCATTTGCGGAACTTTTTCCCACGGTTTCAGATGCTGACAATAGGGATAAGGACGTTTGTCGTACATTTGGTAATGGCATGAACTCCACAACCTGCCGTCAGGCCCTATGAATATTGCATTACTTGCCGCTTCGCAATAGGGATCCTCGGTGTCCTGGTATTTCAGATCCGCATATCCGCCTTCTTTAGCCAGTTCCGGGCGGTACCCTCTTTTCCGTGTTCCGAAAATCGGCTTGCGCGATGCAAATTCCCAGGGTCCCAGAGGTGATTTTGATTTGAGCAGACCTATTTCGTAACCGCGTGTCCATGAGGAAAAGAACATGAAATATGTGCCGTCTTTCTTTACGACAAACGGAGCCTCGATACCGCCGATCATCCAGTCCGGGTTACCCGGTGATTTTTTATCCAGAAATTTATGAATACCGCCTATGAGTTTACCTTTCGATAAATCTATCTTAGCCTGGAATAGGCCGTTGCCGCTGCAGTAGAGGTATGTCTGCCCGTCGGTATCCTCGAATAATGTAGCATCGTTATTATAATGCTGCGTTAATGGTCCGTTTACGAGTTTATAAGGGCCGGTAACCTTATCGGATGAAAACAGCCAGATGCTGTGAGTTTTCATTCCTTTGGGATCCTCTTTGGTAACCATTCCGCTGTTTATTGTCAGCCAGAATTTATGTTTGATGTAATGGATTTCCGGAGCCCAGAAGCGCCCGTTATACGGACAGTCAGGTGGAAGTTTGCTTGCATCGATAAGCCAGCCCTGCTGCCGCCAGTGGATCAAATCATCGGATACCAGCAGACGCACGCCCGGATTGTGCCCTGTCCAGATAGGTGCGGATGTTCCTGTGCAGTACCACTTGTCTCCGACCTTGATAATATCATAATCCCTCATTGAAAGAGAAGTATCCCTAGTAATCGGATTGGTATAGCAAAATTCATGTTCCGGTTCATCATTATTCGAACCAGTATCCGTCTTCATCTGTCCGAGGCAGATTGAAGTAAAGACTAATGCGCTCCAAAATAAGATCAATTTTCTTTTCATTAATATTTTCTTCGATTATTTATAAAATCAACATGTCTTTGATACGGACTTTCGGGCATATTGAGAAAAGTATTTTCATACCCCCCGTCTTCAATTATCACTTTCTCGAAAACCGCTCCGGCATCCAATGGATTGATCGTTAATTCATGCATTCCGTCCGGACCGGGGTCTAATCCAATTCAACTGTAGGAACCGACTTTGACGGAAGATCTACTTTCAGAATATTATTATGTATGCTGTACGAATTGAACTTCTGAATATTAACCTTTTTCCGGCTGACCGGAGTCGTTATAATCTTGTCCGTAAGGCGCAGTAATGATTTCATCTGATGTTCTAATTAAATCAGAAGCCTCGCTGTTCCGCGATCATATTGCTCCGGTAAAATAACTATAAAATTACCTTAGAATAAAACTCTTTACAGATATAAGTTCGATCCGGGCATGCCGGGATCGAACAAACATATTCTATTGTATAGTAATTGTCTTTTTCAATCTAATATCTTTGCTTGAACTGCCGACCTGTATTTCCCAATTACCGGGCTCTATTTTAAAACCGTTCGTTTCGGTACTGTAAAAAGAAAATTCGGATGCAGGTATCGTGAATGAAATCGTCTTACTCTCTCCCGGATCAAGAGTAATTCTCCGGAACCGTTTTAACTGGTTGACGGGCACTTTCATATCGGCGTTAACTTCATGAACGTAAACCTGCGCCACTTCATCGCCTTTCATTCTGCCGGTGTTTTTTACGGAAAATTGTATTTCGACCGAGCCGTCTTCCTTAATCCTGCTGCCGCTTAATTTCAAATCGTCGTATTGAAAAGTAGTGTACGAAAGACCGTACCCGAACGGGTAAAGAACGGGCTTGTTAAAATACATGTATGTGCGGGGATTATCTATAAGATCATAATTAGACATCGGAGGAAGTTCTTCCGTAGACGCATAAAATGTTTCCGGCAGCTTGCCGCCGGGATTAGCATCGCCGAATAAAACGTCCGCAATCGCCTCGCCGCCGTACTCCCCGTCGTACCACGCTTCAATTATTCCTTCGGCCTTATGCTGCGTACCTGCCAGAGCTACCGGTCCCCCGTTAACAAGGACCATAACAATATTAGGATTAACGGAAGCGACGGCCTTTATTAATTCCCTTTGAACTTTCGGCAGTTCTATCTTCGTCCGGTCAAGCTCTTCGCGCGAAATATCGGGAGAGGTTCCCACAACAAGAATAACGGCGTCGTTTCTTGCCGCTATTTTTTTTGCCGCGTCGAAATCTTGCTGACCGACATTCCATGTCAGCCTTGCGACCGCACCGAGTTCGTCGTCGTACTGGTCGACTTCGACTTCATATTCTTTACCCGGTATTAAATCCACTTTAACACTATGGGGAGTTTCGGCGTGATCGGTCCAATCGTCTATCAGCAGCGTCCCGTTCAAATACAGGCGTCCGCCGTCGTCGGTGCTGATGCCGATATAACGGACGGTGTCGGGAGGAATTATTTTACCTCTCCATCTAATGGAGAAATGGTCTTTCGGCAGTCCGGGAGCCGGCGAACCGGTGCCGAAGTTAAAATTTATCATTGAGTCAATCCGCGTTAAAACCGGATTCCCGGATAAATTCATATTATCGAAATATTCTCCCAGCATGCCAGATTTTCCGCTGCCGCCTACTTCGGCAAAATATTGCGGCTCAATGGGCTTTAATACCCCGCTGCTTACGGTGCTGCCCATGTTATATTCTACTTTAATGCCGAGAGCTGCGGCTTTCTTTCTTATTCCTTCAAGAGGACTGACCTGGACATTCGGAAAACCGGCGTATATACCAAGCTGAGTCTCCGCGGCATTCGGACCTATTACCGCAATCGATTTAATTTTATTCTCATTCAAAGGTAAAATGCCGTCGTTTTTAAGAAGGACAATCGATTTCTTTGCAGCCTCAAGGGCAAGAGCACGGTTGTACTTGGTGTCCAGGCTATCCTTTGTTATGGAGCTGTAGGGCACTTCGGAATGCGGGTCGAACTCGCCTAGTCTGAATCGTGCGGATAGAACCCGCGTTAATGCGGTATCTATATTCCTAACGTCCAGCAGTCCCTCTTTCAGAGCTTCATTAAGGTACTGTCTGTAATATACTCCGCAATTCAGGTCGCATCCGGCAAGGATACTGTTCGCTACGGCTTCCGCGCCGGTTTTGAAGAAATGATGGCTTTGTACCATGTCGTTGATTGCGCCGCAGTCGGACACCACGTAGCCTTTAAAACCCCAGTCGCGTCTGAGAAGATCGGTCATTAAAAAAGAATTTGCGTTGCAAGGGACGTGGTTCAACTCGTTGTACGCTCCCATAATCGAGTAAGCTTTGCCTTCGACAATCGCACTATGAAACGCGGGCAGGTAGTATTCGAACAAACTGCGCATATCCACGTCGGAGGAGCCCGTATGACGGCGGGCTTCTTCATTGTTCGCTATAAAGTGTTTGGGCGTGGAAACTGTTTTTAAATAATACGGATCGCCGCCCTGCATTCCCGTAACAAACGCAACGGCCATCCGCGAAAGCAGGTAAGGGTCCTCGCCGTATGACTCCTCGTTGCGCCCCCAGCGCGGATCGCGGGCTATGTTAATAGTGGGACTCCAATAAGTCAGTCCTTTGCCTTCAATAACATTCAGGGCCCGCGCCTCATCGGATATTGCGGAAGCTACGCGGTGCACGAGATCCGGATCCCATGTAGCTCCCATAGCAACGGCCTGCGGGAACGAAGTTGCGCCGCTGGCAAGCACTCCGTGCAGCGCTTCGCTCCAATAGTTGTATTTCGGAATACCCAAACGCGGGATCGCATCCGTCTCGTTGGTAAGCTGATTAATTTTTTCGTCAACCGTCATCAGATTAATAAGATCGGAAAGTCTTTCTTTATAGGAATGGGGCTTAAAAACATTTACGACCACGGAACTTTTAACGCCGTCTTTTCCCTGTCCTTTGGACGATAGGTAAAGCAGGTAATATCCGGGCCTCGGAAACGTAACCTCGGTAACGGGACTGGATGCATCTTTAAAAACTACTCGGGAATTCTGCGGGCACGTCCACTCAGCTCCCGAACCGGACGGGGATACGCTGCCGTTAAGTTCTGCGGTATGCGTTTTCTCCCAGTTTATAATTTGGTCCTTTCCGGCATCGATCGTCTGGCAATAAAACAATGCCGAGTTAAAAAATAAAATAAATAATATCCCGATTATCGATTTAATAAATCTTCGTTCCATTTATTTCTCCGATTTAATTGATCAAATTATCGCCTTTAGAATAACAGCTTATAAAAATTTCAGGACTTATATAATCTCATGGTACTATTTCAGAAGAACAAATTTCTTAACGGCCGAAAATTTATTCGCCGTTAATCTGTAAAAGTAAACGCCGCTTGCGAGCCGGCTTGCGTTGAAATATACGCCGTAAGTTCCTGCGGGTCTTTCCCTGTTTTCTATAGTCGCAACTTCCCTTCCCGCCGAATCATAAACCTTGATCGTTACCTTTGAATAAACCGGGACGGAATACCTTATTTCCGTAGAAGGATTAAACGGGTCGGGGAAATTCTGGAAAAGCCTGAATTCCCCTGGCAGATCCGGTTTGATGCTGCCTGTCGCGGTTATAAAAGGTCTTACTTTATACACCGAAGAACCTCCTGTTATAAACAGCGTTTTATGGTCGGCATCGCCCCAGGCGCAGTTGGAAGCGGAAACATTGGACGGCAGGGATATTTTGCCGATCTGCTGCCCGGAAGGGGAAACAATCCATATGGCCGAAGCGCACGCGCAATAAATATTTCCGTCTTCGTCAACCTTCATCCCGTCGGCATAACCCGTTACGGGGATGGTGAAGAACAGCCGCTTGTTCGTTATGGTCGAATCATCGACGACATCCCATACGTAAATTTTGTGCACCTGCGAATCGTTTACGTACAGTTTCTTTTCGTCCGGTGAAAAACATATCCCGTTGGGCAAGGTTAAAGTAGCAAGAAGCCGGACATAACCGGCGGGGCTTATTCTGTATATTCCGCAGAAGGAGAGTTCCTGGTGCTGTCCTAAGGGCACATTGAAATTCGGGTCGGTAAAGAAGACCGAACCGTCGGATTTAACTACAACGTCGTTCGGGCTGTTGAACTTCTTGCCTTCGTAATTATCCGCAAGCGATGTCTGGGAGCCGTCTTTTTCGAAACGAACTATTCTCCTAAGCTCCATCTGGCAGGCGACCAGCCGTCCCGCCGAATCATAGGTCAGCCCGTTTGTACTGTCGGAAGGATCCAGGTATATTTCTTTGCCGTTCGCCTCCGTCCATTTATATATTTTGTTGCCTTTAATATCCGAGAACAATAAGCCGAAGCCGTCTTTCCAGACGGGCCCTTCCGGCTGCTGGATCCCCGTAGCAATTACTTCTACCTGCGCATTCGGGTCAAGAACGGACTGCGGGATTATCCGCGACGGAATAAGTACAATGCAAATTATACTAATAAGAAAAAATGAAAAAGTTTTATTAGGTATATAATTCATAAATTTTCCGAAATAATATTTTATATAAATCATTAAGTTTTTCAAAAATGAAATCCGGTTTCGCCGAACCTTACCCAGTCTATTTCAACCGGCAGCGGCTTCCCGTTATTTTTTAATTGTACGATTATGTTATGTATTCCGTCCGTATTTTTTAATAAAGGCGAAACAATAATCTTCCAATCATTACTTTCAAGAAATTTTACGCTTGCGATTACTGGGCCGTCGACCCTATCAAGGCGTATGTCTACCGTTCCCCCGGCCTTCGACATTGCCCTTACATCGACATACTTTAATTTACCGTTTCCGAAATCAACACCGTTGTATTGTACCCATGCCCCGGCGGTATCGAGTATTGTCTTCCAGCCTTCGAAGGTATTCAAAGTATCCATGAACGCTACCGATGCCCCGCTGCCGCTAATTGCGCTGTACCTGTCGACCTGTATTTTTTGCGAAGCGTCCGTTACGCCTGCACCCCGCAGCGTAGGGATTACTTTTTTAATCGTGCCGTCTTGGTTGAAGAACATGCTGTCTATCCTGACGGACCTGGCCTTATCGAAATGCGGCGACAGGTCGTTATAGTGATAGAACAAATACCATTGCCCCTTGTACTCGATAACCGAACACTGGTTTGTCCAGCAGCCCGGGTTTTCGTCCATTAACACGCCGGCCACTTTGAACGGTCCCTCAGGATTATCGCTTATCGCGTACTCGAGCCTCTCGGTGGAGTCCTGTACGTGCGGATAAGCTAGATAATAAATGCCTTTCCGCTCGAATGCGAACGGACCTTCTTTAAGCCCCTTCTCCGGGAGGCCTTCAATTATTTTCGGATCGGAGGCAAGCTCCATCATGTTTTCTTTAAGCTTGGCTACATAAATATTTCTCGCGGCAAAGTATAAATATGCCTGACTGTCTTTGTCGATCA
>JBJKOY010000273.1:0-9179 GCA_046706945.1 Ignavibacteriaceae bacterium
GTTTATTCTCTTTTCCCTTTAAATAATAGGTCGTTCCGAGCATACCGTAAAGGTTTATGTTCAGGCTGTCGGTTTTAATGCGGCTTTGCAGCAAAACAACGGATGCATCGTAATTCTTGAGCTGAACGAAAACTTCGTTCAGGGCCAAAAAATATTGGTAATTTGCGGGATTGGAATTATATAATTGCTGTATTATAGGGAGGGCTTTTTCATATTGTCCGCCCTGCATGTACGCCTGCGATAAAGCATACCTGTTGCTTTCTAATCCGATCTGGGCATAACATAAAGGACCGAAAAACAACAGCAGCATAAAAATTTTTTTAACCATAGCGTAAAGATAGTAAAATCAGTTATGCTATCAAGTGAAGAAATACGGTCAAAAGCAATATTCAAGGTACCGTCCGGCTCTAAATGCAAATGAACCAAATATGCTTCAGGTAACGGTATGGGATTACTTCAATTTAAAAACAATCGGAACGGTAACCTGTACGTTTATCGCTTTGCCCCGCTGCCTTCCGGGGACAAATTTTGTCTCTTCCACGGCTTTTAACGCCGCCTCGTCGCAGCCTCCGCCGATCCCTTTAAGAATCTTGGCCTTTCTACATTACCGCTCCCTTCGATAAAAGCAAGCACGTAAACCTTTCCTTCGATACCGGCTCTTTTAGCCAGTTCCGGGTAATGGATTTTATTTTGAATCGCTTTTATTCCGCCGATTGGCTCGGGCATTTGCTCTACCGCCACGAAAAACCGGCTTTCTCCGTTAAGGTAAACAAAGTTAGAATACCGGTAAGTACCGTCAGAGTTTTCAAAAATATGAACCGCAAGATCGGTACGGTATTTAACATTCTCTCCGTTCTTTTTCGCCGGGGTGAATTTCACGCCGGCAAGTCCGAAAGCAACAGCCTTATCAAGCTTCTCTCTGTCCGCATAAATTTTAATGCTGTCGGGAGTATATATTCCCGAATTTTTTTCCCACAGATCTTTAATTTTGTCTATGCCGCCGTCTTTACCTATGTACAGCCTCATATCTACGGGAAACATAATCGTCGTGCCGGGAGATGTATAGTTAAGGGATTTAACCGCGTCAGTTAGGTCTTTTGTTATTAAGGACTCAAAGTCTTTCCCGCCGTTTGCCGGCGTGTCAACTTCGGACGCGGAAAGATATTCGGCATCCAGATTGGGGACAATTTCAATCTCTTTTTGTTTTTGTCCGCATCCTGAAACGAATAACAATACGACGATTGCAGTAAAAAATAATTTCATTTTATGCCTCACATGTTTGCTTTAATTATTATCTCGTTTTTTTTATTGAAGTAAGCGGATACTTCCGCCGCCGGAAGACTGTTGTAAAGCAGTTTTATGGTTCTGTTTTGAGCCGTTATCTCGCTGTTCGCCGCTGCAATTTCATTTTTATACTGTCCGGCCTTCATAAATTGAAAGACGGATATTATCAGCAGCAATATAGCCGCGGTATAGGAAAGGACGGGTATGAGCTGAACGCCGAAGAAGCTCCGCTGTTTTTTATGCTTTTTTCTTTTATCGAATACAGAATACGTTCGTCGAGTTCATCCGGAAACTCTTCCTGCTTAATGTTTGCAGATATGAAATTAATATTTTTGAAGTATCCCCTGCACTCGCCGCATCCGGAAAGATGAGAAAAAACGTCTGGTTCCGCTCCCTTTTCCAGTTCGTTGTCATGATATGCATTAAGTAATTTTTTATAATTATCGCAATCCATTTTTTACCTCACAAATTTAGATACCATGTCGATTATTTTTTGTCTGGCCCTGAAGATTCTGCCCTTCACCTGATTTAATTTCCCTTTTACGCCAGCTGCCGTATACTTCGTTCCTGGCCGTTATATACAGCCAGGAAACAATACTTTGAGTTGTACGGATATTTCCCAAATTTTCATAAAGCTTCAGGAAAACATTTTGGGTTATGTCTTCGGCATTATTTATCGAGCCAGCCGTTTTACAAACATAGTTGTACAATGGTTTTTTATGTCTGTTGTATATGAGGGTAAAATCTATAATATTTGAAAAACCGCTCCCCATTTAACGCCTTTATTTATTTTTCATTTTTCATGAAATTATTCTCGTTGATAATATCTATCCTAATCTGGGCATAAGCAAACAGTTTTTTATCCGCCTTGGACGAATCGGATAAAAACTTTTTATAATAATTCATAGCAACGGATTTATCCTTATAAATTTGAATATTGATTCCATAATAAGTTGTGTAACTTAATTAAATCAATCTTATGCATTTAAAGATGCTTCGGAGGGGAAAAAGTTTGCGGCACAGAAAAAATTTTTTGTGCCGCAGCCTTTTAATAAAAGAAATGGAACTGAAGTACGAACGAATCGTTCTTAACGGAAGGTGTTTCCCATTGAAAGCGGTACTGCGGCCGGAGTTCAACGAAGCTGTAGGGGAAAAACTCAAAGCCCGCAACCAGTCTGGATACCTCGTCGTTGCTTACCTTAACATTTGGATCGAAACGGTCGTACCTCAACACCGCTTCGAGACCCTTTATAAGCCTGTAATCGGCCTCCAGCATCACGGCGCTGGAGTTGGATCCCACGCTCTCATAATCTGCGGCGATATCGTATTCGCCCTTACAAGTAAAATTTCCGAAACCGAGGCCGGCATAGCCGCCGTACATATTTATTTTATGTTCCGTCGGTAGCGGCGTAAATATAAGCGGTCCCCTGAAATTCATATAAGACGCACCCAGCATCAGGGCAACGCTGTTGGCAACCACCGGGTTAAACTGGGCGCTGACCGTATAGGTGGGGTCGGTGTTGAAATCCAGCGGTACGGGATTTCCGACGCTTGCAGTTATTAATCCGACGTCGTCGACATTAAAGCCCAGTTCCACTCCTGTTATATTATATCTGGGATCGAAAATCAAACCCTGCCGTTTATTTGTAGTAAACAGATACCCGAGATCGCCGCCCCGCGTATATGCCGTGTGGTCGTCTATTTTCAGACCGTAATCAGGCACAAAGTTTCCGGCTTTTATATAACTGTCGTTTGGTAGGATGTGAGCAATTGCGAATCCTTCCCAGTCGGCATTAACGAAGTCATACTGCGCGTATACATTTACCTTATCCGTTAATCCGACGTCGGTATAAATGGTACCTTCCATTTTTTGAAATGTAGTCTTGCCGAACTGCTGCGAGTACAAATACTGGGTCCTGTAATCCAAACCGATTTCAATATTTGAACTAATATGATCATCCATAGGAAAAGATTTTAAATGGGCGGCTTCCAAAGGTAGGACCTTATAGGAGTAGTGCCATCCGCCTTTATTTCTCATTCCCCCGCCGGTAGGATCTATATGGCAGTCGCTGCACCTGGCTCCCATTAATAAAGCAAACCGAGGAAGAGCGAAAGCATCATTTAGGGAAAAAGTAATAATTAAGGTTATAAACATAATTTTAACATACTTCATATATTTATCCTGTCAATTATTGTTTCGGTTATTTAAAAGATAAACTTTTTATTTCTGGAAGTTGTGATAATTTAATAGATTAGCATTCCAAAATCTTTGTTTTATTGTGCTATACAGCATTCGGAATGCTGAAATTGACGCAGAAGGCACGGCGGGTTATAATTTAAATAAAGATTGAAGCTTAATTTATTAATAAAATAAGATACCGGTTTGTATAATGCGGTTTTTACATTGATTCACAGGCCTTCGTTATTTACTTTTAAGAGTTATTAATTATAAGGTATGAAAAAGGTTTTAATATTAGGTTCTACGGGATCGATCGGGGTTAATACTCTGAATGTTATCAGAAATTTTCCCGGCGAATTTAAAGTCGCCGCGTTAACCGTGAACACCAGAATCGATCTGCTGGAACCTCAAATTAAAGAGTTTAAACCGGAAGTTGCCGTTGTAAGAGATAAAAGCGCGGCTTTCGAATTGAATAAAAGGGTAGGAGCCGGTTGCAGAATATTGGGGGGCGACGAAGGGCTGGAGGAGACGGCCTCGGTACTCGATTATGATATTTTTGTGGGTGCTATGGTCGGGTTCAGCGGATTGTCACCGGTTCTGGAGGCCGTAAAGAGAGGAAAAAGAATTGCGCTGGCAAATAAAGAGACGCTTGTAGTTGCGGGAGAATTGGTAACGAATTTATGCAGACAACATTCGGCAAAATTGATTCCCATAGATTCAGAACACAGCGCAATATTTCAATGTTTGGAAGGAGAAAACCCCGAGCATGTAGAGAAACTTATTTTAACCGCTTCGGGAGGACCGTTTCTTAATAAAAGCAAAGAGGATCTGTCGGACGTATCCGTTTCGGAAGCTCTGAATCATCCCAAGTGGAGGATGGGCAATAAAATCACCATTGATTCCGCTTCCATGATGAACAAGGGCCTGGAAATAATCGAAGCGCGCTGGCTTTTCAATATGCCGAAGGATAAGATTGAAATTGTTATTCATCCCCAGTCGATAGTACATTCTCTGGTGCAGTTTATCGACGGATCCGTTAAAGCCCAGCTGGGTTTGCCGGATATGAAATTGCCGATTCAATATGCTCTTACTTATCCGGAAAGGATGAAAAATAATTTTGAAAGGACGAAGCTTCCGGATATCGGGAAGCTCACGTTTTTAAACCCGGATTTTGAAAAGTTCGAATGTTTGAAACTTGCATATTATGCGCTTGATGCCGGGGGAACGGCGCCCTGCATTCTAAATGCGGCCAACGAACTTGCGGTTGAAAAGTTTTTAAACGGGAAGATAAAGTTCTCGCGGATTCCTTTGTTGATAACAAAAGCCCTGGAAAAGATCGAGAATCACAGGGAACCGGACATAACAACAATATTTGAATGCGATAGGCAGACAAGGGAGTATGTTTCGGGATTGATCAACAACGGGACTTAAATAAGGGGAACTTGCATGCGGTAGCGAAACAACGACCGCTTTTTCGGGTAATAGCAACTTGTAAGGTTTTTTTCATTTTAAAGGAGAAGCTCGGTTAATGGATTATATTATTTATTTTGCGATTACAATAGGTATTCTGGTTTTCGTGCACGAATTCGGTCATTTTATTGCAGCCAAATTATGCGGCATGCGCGCGGACGTTTTTGCGATCGGGTTCGGTAAAAGATTATTCGGCTGGAATAAATTAACCGGGTTTACTTTCGGCGATCTCCCCAAAGATTTTGACGGAGAGGGTCATACCGATTACCGCCTGAGCCTTCTCCCCCTGGGAGGATACGTGAAAATAGCGGGAATGGTCGACGAAAGCTTCGATACAGAGTTTGCCGATAAAGAACCGCAGCCGTATGAATTCAGGGCAAGGCCGACCTGGCAAAAGATTATAGTAATTACCGCCGGCGTCTTAATGAACGTCCTGCTTGCCTTGGCCGTTTTCGGAGGCATAAACTTTTTCAAAGGCCAGGCTATTACTAAAACCACAACCGTTGGCTACGTTGCACCGGACAGCCGCGCCGATTCGGCAGGTTTCGAATCGGGCGACAAAATAATCGCGATCAACGGAAGGAAGGTTGAAAACTGGGAAGACGTAAGAACAGATATTTTTATAAATACTCTGGGACAAAATTTAAATGTAAAGGTTCTGCGCAACGGGCAGATCGAAGATCTTAATATCCCGAGAAAAATAATTCCTACCGACGAGAGCAAGGGGCTTTTCTTAATACCTTCGGGCGTGCGTCCGTTTATTAGAAGCGTACTTGAAAACTCTCCCGCCCACGAAGCCGGAATAAAACCCGGAGACATTCTGCTTTCACTTAACGGGATTCCGTTGTACAGTGAAACCCAAGTGTCCGGCATAGTTAAGAGCCACAAAGGAATTAAAATGCCCCTGGTGGTAAAGAGGGGAAATAAAACTTTGGATCTGTCCGTTATCCCCGGATCCGACGGCCTGATAGGGGTAGGTTTGACGGATACGTTCACGGGCCCGATTATTATCGAGAAATTCGGGGTACTCGGATCTATTTCCGCAGGCTGGCAGTACGCCGTAAAAATGACCGAGCTTACCTTCTCCATGGCCGGAAAGGTCATTCACGGTAAGATCGCGTTCGGCAAGGCATTCGGCGGCCCGATAAAGATTGCGGAATACGCAGTTCAATCTGCCGACAACGGAATGATAAGTTTTCTCTTATTCCTCGGTATGCTTAGTCTTAGCCTGGCAATAATTAATATCCTGCCGTTCCCGGTATTGGACGGCGGACACCTCGTAATGATAATAATAGAGGGCATAATAAAGAGAGAAATTCCCATTAAAGTAAAGATCGCCATCCAGAACGTCGGCATCGTGATCTTAATTTTATTATTCGTATTTATTATTTACAACGATCTTATCAGTCTTTAAGCCGCCATTACGGCCGCGAAATTAAAGAACAAATTATAATGAAATAAGATGCGCCGCATTTCTTTTATTTAATTTCCGCTTATCATTTTTTATTTCCGATAAAAATATTATTTCAAGCGATTAAGAGGAATTAATGTATCTTTGGCCACCAATTAGTAATACAACTATGGTTGGTGAAGCTCTCTCCTAAGTTATTCCCCCTCCCGAAAAGAGGGGGATTAATTTTTTAAGGGGCAGAATAAAACGGAAACTCGAGATTTTCTTTTATAACGGATACGATTATATTACATGGAAACGAATAAAATATATTTGAATAACCGGATCTTCTATGCAAAGTTTCGGCCCGAAGCGGAGGCAATGGAAAAGAACGACCAGATGAACCGTAAAAAAGTATACTGGTTAAGCCAATTGATCGGATGGATTATTTTTGCCCTGGTCAATATCGTAATGCTTGCTTCTTTCGAAAGGTTAAACTGGAAGGAAGTGCTGGTCGTTTGCTATACCGTGTTTGTCGGTATCTCCATTACGCACCTTTTCAGAGGGGTTATAAAAAAATACGGCTGGATAAACCTTCCCTTAAAAAAGATAATACCCCGAATAATTATATCCAGCGCCATAATAGGAGCGTCGATTTACGCGCTTGTACTTGCCGTGGAAATTTCGACGGGGATTTTTAATTTAACCAGGTATAAGATAGGACTGCCGCTGGCCGGAATTTTCCAGTTCAGCATTATCATATTGTTATGGGCTTTAATTTATTTTGCCGTCCACTTCTTCGAAAATTATAAGAAGGTCGAAATAGAATCTTATATTTGGGAAGCGGCGGTTAAGGACTTCGAATTGAAAACGCTTAAGTCCCAGCTGAACCCGCATTTTATGTTTAATGCTTTGAACAGTATACGCGCGCTGATAGGAGTAGACCCGGACAACGCCCAGACGGCATTGACTAAACTATCTAATATACTAAGGTACTCGCTTAAAATGGAAAGAATAGAAACGGTCCCTTTACAGGAAGAAATGCAGACGGTATCCGATTATCTTTCGCTCGAGAATATCAGGTTCGAGGAAAGGTTAAAATATAATATTGATATCGATCCGAAATCAGTTAATATTGAAGTACCTCCGATGATGATACAAACGCTGGTAGAGAACGGTATTAAACACGGCATATCCAAAAGAACGGAGGGCGGCAGAATTTGTATAAAATCAAAATTAGAAAATTCAAAACTATTTGTCGAGATAGTAAATACCGGTCACATAGATAATCAGTCGATGAAGAATTCCAGCGGATTCGGTATAAACAATACAAAGCACCGTTTACATTTGTTGTACGGGGAAAATGCTTCATTTAATATTAACAACCATTCCAAGAACGAGGTAATGGCGGAACTAATCATTCCTATCGGAGGAGCGAAAAATGAAAGCTTTAATAATTGACGACGAGAGGCTGGCCCGGGTAGAACTGCGCCGGCTGCTTACTCCTTTTAAAGAGGTCAATATTGTGGGAGAAGCCGTGAATGCCGAAGATGCCCTTGGTAAAATTACGGAACTTAATCCCGACCTGATCTTTCTGGACATTCAAATGCCGGGTAAAAACGGGTTCGAACTGCTCGAAGAACTCGACAGCGTACCGACGGTTATTTTTACCACCGCTTACGACGAGTATGCGCTCAAAGCTTTTGAATACAACGCAATCGATTATTTATTGAAGCCGATCGAACCTTCAAGATTGGAAGAATCCGTGAAGAAATTAATCGAAAAGGAAAGGAAACAATCGGTCGGCACCGCCTCCTCGCAGGCATTATCAGAAGACGACCAGGTATTTGTTAAGGACGGTGAGAAATGCTGGTTTGTGAAACTTTCAACGGTCAGGCTGTTCGAATCCGAAGGAAACTATGTGCGGCTGTACTTCGACGATAATAAACCGCTCATTCTCAGGACATTAAACTACCTTGACGAGCGTCTCGACGCGAGAACCTTTTTCAGGGCGAACAGAAAACATATAATCAATTTGAAGTGGATCGAAAGCATCGAACCCTGGCTGAACGGGGGACTGCTTGTAAAATTAAAAGGCGGGAACAAGATAGAGATCTCGAGGAGGCAGGCGATTAAGTTTAAAGATAAACTCAGTCTGTAATTATTTGAGTTCAAGTTCAAGATTAAGTTCAAGAAAGGGAGAGGAAGTTTTTAATTAAATAATTCCCATGCGATGCCGAAGCGGATGTTCCTTGCAGGTACGGGATAGTAAGGGATAATATAATACTGGCCGTCCAGAATATTTTCCCATGTAAAATAAACGTAAGCTACCTTTTGTATTAGACCCGCAACCGTAAAATCCAATCTAAAGTCGTCCCCCAGTTCGCCGAAACCCGGTTCAATACGGCGCCCGATGTATTCCGCTGAAAAACCCGATTTAAGATTTAGATTGTCGTGAAAAAGATATCCTTCGTAATACAAACCGCCGTTCAAATTTACTTTCGGGAATTGATAAAACTGCCCGGATATGCGCGAGCTTCCGTAGTAATAGAAATGCGATTCCAGGGCGATCTTCCATACGGATAATTTTAAATCTACCGACGTCCCGAACAGATCACTTACCGTATACATAGAATTATTTAAGAACGGGTACTTCGCGTAATCGAAGTAGTTGTTTCTCTTGAACAGAGTTATGTCCATAACGGCATTTTCCAGATTTAAGCCCGCTCCCAATTCATAATTATAAACGTACTGCTGTCCCGGTCCGGGCTTGTAGTTTGAAAAGCCCAGATAAAGTCTAAGTCTTTTTGAAAACAGGTAAGTCAGGTCTCCTCCGAACCCGGAATAGCTGCCGTT
>JBJKOY010000274.1:0-4279 GCA_046706945.1 Ignavibacteriaceae bacterium
ACAACAAACAACAGACAACAAACTATTTTAAAAGTATCATCTTTTTTGTAGAAATATAGCTATCCGTCCCGGGCTTATCCGGATTGATCGCTATGCGATAAAAATATATTCCGCTTGCAACGCGGGCACCCGAAAAATCCGCCGAATAATTTCCCGCATCCTGAGTTTTATCAACCAGGACTTTCACTTCTCTTCCCAGCACATCGTATATTACAAGTCTTACTTTCGATCTTTCTTTAAGCGAATACGCTATCCTTGTTGCCGGATTAAAAGGATTGGGATAGTTCTGCAGTAATTTAAAATCGGCCGGCGTTTCATTTATTAGATCCGTACCGGTTGTTGACCCGGCAAATACTTTGAATTCCCAGAAGCTTGCCCAAGAACCTGACGGAAGTCCGGTTACTGTTATGCGCACATACCTGGCGGGTACGGAAGTGAAAATATCCTGCTGCGTCTGGGCGGTGCTTGTGTTGTTCCTTTTATCGACAGCGGTAGTCCAAACCGAATTATCTTTCGAAGCTTCAACAATATATTTGTAATCCCGGCCGTCGAATTCCCAGGTAACTTCCGTTCCGACTATATTATATATAGAACCGAGATCCGTCTTCCACCAATGGTTTGCGTTCCCGTCGTTCGCGCACCAGCGCGTATTCAAGTCGCCGTCGTTTCCTTTATCCGCCGTATTTCCCTTGGAGCTTTCCTCGCTGTCGCTGCTCGAAGATTTCTTAGATGCAATGTTTGCAACTTTGCCTGCGGATACAATTATGTTAACTGCCGTTCCCGGCGGTACTTCATTGCCGGCCTCCGGCACCTGGCTTATAATCTGATCCTCCGGTGTCGTCGTACTTAAAATCCTGGTTATGCTTCCCTGTAAAAGTCCGCTTGCCGCAATAACAGAATCGGCGGCGGATTGATCTAGTCCGGCCAGATTAGGAACTTTAACGGTCGAAATCTCGGGGAAAGCTATTTTGCTTAAATCCATCGGGTTCTGCGAACCGTTTACCGGCAGCAGTCTGAAACTGTAAGTGTAAACTTGATATGGATAGAGTGTAAATTCCGGATGGGGACGGGCACCCCAGCTGTTGTCGCCCCCGACTCCCATCTGGCGGTAATTCAACCGTAAAACCGTGGAGCCGTTTTTTGCAAGTTCGTAAGGATGAGTTTTGCTTTCCAGCTCCCACGGCGTATATTGGAGTGCGTTAAACTCGATTACAGGCAGGCCTACCGCCATTAAACCGTTTCCCGAATTATCGGTTAAGCTCATCCAGCGGACGTCCGTACGGTTGCCGGTTTCCTGCGGTCTGATGTACGAAACAAACATGCTGTCGACGGTAGTTCTATATACACCGACGTTCGATCCCGTCTTCCTGTCCCAATAATTTTCATACGGTCCGCGCCCGTACCAGGTAACGTTATTAAAACCGGTAGGCACCTGGCAGAGCATGCCTATTTCAGGGATCTCGGGAAGCGTGTAACTTCCGGGTACAAGCGTTGCCGTGACGATTATATCCCCGTCGCCGTATACGTCGTAAATTACGCTCCCGGAAGATTTGGTAGTAGTCGGGTAACTAAAATTAACGACGACCTGCACGCGGCGGGGAGACAATTGTTTTACCGAAAATCCCGTAACGGTCCTGTTCAGACTTGCGTTTCTCCATGCGGCACATCTGCCCGGCATCCCGTTGCCCCTGTCGTTGCTGTTCGGCGCTCTCCAGAAATTCGGGACCGGACCGGTTTCCAGAAGCTTAAGTCCGCTGTACTCGTATGTAGAGATGGAACCGGTATTCTTATTGAAGACCAGTTTAAGATTTGAATTGCTTATAACGGTACTGTCCGAAGAATTGGATAAAGAAAGATCCGGGATAGACGATGTGTCGATTAAAGCAGGTCCGGGTACCGGGAAGGGAATTTTAAATTGAGCGGCGGCTATTTCGTATCCCGCGGGAGCCCAGGGCTCGTTATTTCTTAATTTAAAACTTAAGTTCAGCCGGTACTCCGCACCGGGTTTTACCGTAGGATTTCCGAAATTAATTGTTACCGTTTTACTCGTGAGAGGCGGAATATCGAGATCGCTTGACGTAAATGCGCCGCTGTTAATTTCCTTATCGTCCTCCATGAGCCGCCAGGTGCCGTCGAACGAATCTATGTTGGTAAAGAGAAAATCGTTCTTAAAATTGAGCTGCCCTTTCAGCAGATCGACGGAATCGATTTTTATATTCTGATATACCTTTTTTACCTCGTAAATTTCGGGCTGAAGAGTTCTGTCGGCGCTTAAAAGTCCGTTTGCGCAGAAGTCGGCGTCGTTGGGATTATCGCCCCAATCGCCTCCGTAGGAAAATCCTCCGGAGGAATTTCTCAATCCCTGGTCGACAAAATCCCATATAAATCCTCCCTGAAGGTTCGGATATTTTTCAATCACGTCCCAGTATTCGTATAAATTACCTACGCTGTTTCCCATCGCGTGAGAATACTCGCAGAGAATAAACGGCTTGGTGTTCCCGGATTTGCCGTACTGTTCGACCGTTTCAACCGACGAATACATTTGACTTTCAATATCCGCAACCTGGTTGTAGCCTTCATAATGTACGAGCCGCGTAGGATCGTTCTGATGCACCCAATCTGCCATTGCCTGGAAGTTGCTGCCGCTGCCGGCTTCGTTTCCGAGAGACCATATCAAAACGCTCGGGTGGTTCTTATCGCGTTCGACCATGCTTTTTACCCTGTCCAGACAATCTGCCGTCCACTGCGGATCGCTTGCGGGAAGAATATCTCTCGCACCGTGGCTCTCGAGATTGGTTTCGTCGATGACATAGATCCCGTACTGATCGCAGAGATCCAGCCACCTCGGATCGTTGGGATAATGACTGGTGCGGACGGCATTTATATTAAACCGTTTCATTATAGTAATATCCTGAATCATCCTGTCCATAGTCATCGTCTTCCCTTTATCCGGATCGATCTCGTGCCGGTCTACGCCTTTAAATAATATCGGTACGCCGTTGATTTTCATCTGTCCGCCGCTTAATTCGAATTTCCTGAATCCCAGTCTGCAGCTTTCGGTCTCGATTATGTTGCCGCCGGGATCTCTAAGCACCAATACAAGAGTATATAGATTCGGAAATTCCGCCGACCATTTAAGAGGATTTGCCACCGCCCCGCTTTTAGTTAATTCGGCTTCGCCGCCAGCGCCGAAAACTGCGCTGCCGAGCTGAAACGAAGTTACCTGGTTTCCTTCCGCATTATAAAGTTCGGCTTCCGCGGAATAACCTCCTGGCGAAGTCCCGGAAAGATCTTCCACATCCGAAGTAACCGTGAGAACGGCATTCGTATAACTTTGATCGAGATCGGTCGTATAATGAAAATCTCTTATGTGAACGGAAGGAGTTGAGAACAAAAACACGTCGCGGAATATTCCGCTCAGTCTTATCATATCCTGGTCTTCCAGCCAGCTTCCGTCGCACCAGCGGAAAACCTGAACGGAAATATTATTCGTTCCCTGCCTTACGTAATTAGTTATATCGTAATCCTTCGGAGTGAAACTGTCCTCGCCGTAGCCCACGTAATTGCCGTTAATCCAGACATAGAAGGCCGAGCTCACTCCCTGGAATGAAAGAAAAATTTTCCTGTTCCCCCAAGTTGCAGGCAAAGTAAACTCTCTGCGGTAAGAACCTACAGGATTATAAATAGTCGGCGCATGAGGCGGCGACGGATTCTGAACGCCCGTCCAGGGATATGTTATGTTGGTATATATCGGATGATCATAGCCTTGAGTTTCCCAATTACCGGGCACCTGGATGCTGCCCCAGCTGTTTACGTCCGCATTGTCTTTATAAAAATCGGTGTCGCGCGCCGAAGGGTTTTTTGCCAATTGAAATTTCCATGTTCCCTGCAGGGAAAAATAAAACGGGGAAGAGGTTCTATCGGCATCCAGTGCTTCCTGGATATTTGCATAAGGGATAAGAGTAGCGTGCGCCGGCAGGCGATTTACTTCAAAAACTTCCGGTTTGTTGTTCCATTCATCGTTCGGCTGTGCTTTAATCATTATAGTATTAAAAAAAATCAGAACTCCGGTAAAAAGTATAGATAAAATTTTATTCACAATTGCATCCCAATTTTATAATGCAGGTACGTTGCATTAAATGCATTCGCGGTAACAGCTCCTTTTTTCCGTGTATTATTTCGGATCGGTCGCGGCATTATCCAAATTTTCCGTTTATTCAATAATTAGAGACCGGCCCGTTTGATCTTGCTTTGCATTCAACGCGGTACCTGCATTTAA
>JBJKOY010000275.1:0-7814 GCA_046706945.1 Ignavibacteriaceae bacterium
ACAATTTTTTCCAAGAACGAAGAAGAAGAACTTGTTGCCAGCGGAAATGAAAAATACAGGCTAAGAGAATACGATAATGCTATTTCCGATTATTCCGCTGCAATCGGACTTAAACCCGATCTCCCTTCGGCATATTACGGCAGAGCAGTTTCAAAATTTGCATTAAAAGACTATACAGGCGCCAAAACCGATTTTTTATATCTGGAAAAAAACTTCAGTGATTTTTCCGCGCGCATTTTCTATTATCTGGGTATTATCCAAATCGAAGAGAATGACTCCCTTACGGGTATCGAATATTTAAATGTATATTTGTCGAGAAACGGAAACGATTCGGAAGGTTATTTTAAAAGGGCCAGGGCTCATGCGGCATTAGGCAATTCAAAAGAAGCAATGGACGATTTTAACTCGTCGATAGTTTATGATCCCTCCAACTGGGAAGCTTTGCTTTACAGGGGAATAGAAAAATTTAATGCCGGCGATTTTAAACATGCCGTTCTGGATTATAACAATTCGATAGAAGTATATCCCAACAACGCCAGGACATTTTATTACCGCGCATTTGCCAAGGAAAAATTAAATAATAAGGAAGAAGCGCTGAAAGATCTTCTTACCTCTATCGAAACCGAACCGTCATTCGCACCCGCATATTATAATTATGCCAGGTTAAAATCGGAAGACAGGCATTACGAGGAGGCACTGGAATATTTAAATAATGCGGTTAAAGTCAAAGAAGACTATACGGAGGCCTACCTGCTGCGCGCGGTTGTTAAATTAGGTCTTGACAATCCCGACGGAGCTATCCTGGACTGCGATAAAGCTTTGGAATACGATCCCGACAATTTCGGGATTTATGTGAAACGGGCCGAGCTTAGAAAACTTCTTATGGATACTTCCGGGGCGGCAGAAGATTATTTGCAGGCGATGAAGTTAAATCCCGCGGTTCCTGATATATATTATGAGCTGGCAGGTTTGGAGCTTGAAAAAGATAACTGCGACGGGGCCCTTGAATATATAAACAAGCTTATTGAATTAAATCCGGAATCCGAAAAAGGCTGGCTTGAGAGAGGTAAACTGAACCTTCGTTTGAACAAATTCATTGAATCCATCTACGACCTTACAAAAGCAACCGAAATAAATTCCAAGCTGGCGGAAGGATATTTCTACCGGGCTAAGTCAAAGTATTGCCTGAAAGATAACCACGGAGCTATGGCGGATATTAACCAGGCGCTTCAGCAAAACCCGGAATATTACGATGCATATATCTTCAGGGGACTAATGAAGACGGATGCCGGGGACCATTACGGTGCTTCGCTTGATTTTTCCAAGTCTATTAAAGTGAACCCGAAAAATTACGAGGGTTTTTTCAACAGGGCCAAGTCTTATAAGAACATGGAAAAATATAAAGACGCGGAACTGGATATGACCATGGCATTGAAATATAATCCGAAATTTGCGGAAGGATACGTCCTTCGCGCGTTATTGAACCTTGAACTATGGGATTATAAACAGGTTTTACGCGACTGCGAATCGGCCGTCAGTTTAAACGGCGATCTTCAACCTAAACTCGAGACTTTAATTAAAAGGGCCAAGAGTAAATTATTTTAATCCGCTTATACTAAAGATTCTTTTAACCTTCTGGCTACCGAAATAAAAAATCCGAAAACCATAATCAATACGCCCGTCCAAACCAAGCTGACAAACGGTTTTGTACTTGCGGATATGGTCAAAATTTCTTTAGGTGCGGCGGCGGCTTTATTAGTTTCGCTGATTTTTGAAAAAATAAATTGAGCGGTTTTGGAGCTCGGGTCGATCTTTTGAAGCTGAATTTTAAGATCCGCATCTTTTATTTCTATCGGGACGAAATGAACGTCCCTTCCTTCTTTTTTCATTACGGCTTCGACGTTAAATGTTTTCCCGTTTTTACGTACGGTTAAGTCTGCGCCCATCCGGAAGTCTCCTCCGCTCATCATCACGCTCATGTCCGGAGCTTCGAAATTTTTATATATGACATCGGCGCCGTCGAAATTAGTCTTATCGCCGAGGTTCAGGGTTATTTCCTGGCCCTGCGTGGAAGCCGAAGAACTGCCGTTGTCGTAGCCCAGCGGAGAGACATAAAGATCTTTCGTCAGCATGTTGAGTATGGCGGGTTCGCGCATTAATCCGTTATTAAAGCTGCTGATATACATTACCGGGTTTACTTTGAATTCTTTATTTCCTTTTTTCAAATCCACGTTGAAAGCGTATTTTGTATTGTTGTCTATCGGCTCGTATCCGGTGAATGTAACCTTGTATCCGAACGCCTCGGACGGGACGCCTTTTACAAGGTTTATATCTTTCTCTCTGGAAAAAATCGACGAGCCGATAACACCGAGTATAAACAAGGCTATCCCGATGTGCGCCACGTAGGCGCCGAGCATCTTTTTGTTGCCGGTTATTATTTTTACGACTATCTCGAGATTAACTACAAGCGCAAAGGTTGTCGAAAAGGTCAGCATGATAACCATAATATCGGATATTCCCCCGAACAAGACTATCAAAGTACCTATAACTGCGGTGGAAGCTACCGAAAAAATAGATTTCCTTACCAGGTCTTCTTTCTTTGTAGTCTTCCATTTAAGCAAGAGACTTAAACCGTTTAACATGCCTATAATAATTGCTATCGGAATGTGCATTTGATTATAGAACTTTGCGTCCACGGAATGCCCGAAGATAGGAGCGGAAGTGCCCACAAGTATAATGGTGGCGGATGCGCAGAGAACAATTGCCGCCGTGAACAAAGATAATTCCCTCGAAAGAATTCCTTCGTCCACCTTTTCCGACTTCGTGAGGAATTTCCATCTGTAGGCAAGCGTGCCGAATCCAAGAAATAGGAAAGTACCCACAAATATAATGAGGAAAAGGTAAACTATTGTCCCCGGGTTTACAAAGGAATGGACCGACGCGTCCCCGAGTACGCCGCTCCTCGTAAGGAAAGTGCTGTATATAACCAGCACATACATCATCATAGATAGAATCAGATTTGTTCTGGCAAATTTCCCGATATTTTCGCCCTTCTTTTGGCTCTTCCTTTGAACGAGCATGGTATGAACGGCCGCAACTCCAACAAGCCAGGGGATTAGACTGGAATTTTCAACCGGATCCCAAGCCCAGTATCCGCCCCATCCCAGCATTTCGTACGCCCAGTAACCGCCGAGCATAATGCCCAGACCTAAAATTCCGCACGCGGTCAGCAGCCAGGGGAATGCCTGTCTTACCCAATCGCGGTAGTCGTTTTTCATCATTGCGGCCATTCCGAATGCGAAGGGAACGGTAGACATCGAAAAACCGGTGAAGAGAATCGGCGGGTGTATCTGCATCCAGAAATTTGTCAGCTGCGGGTTCAGACCCCTGCCGTCCGCTATAAACTGTTTAATAGATATCCCGCTTGAGGCGAGAAGGCCGTAAAGCTGGGAATTCATCTTCACGAATTCCTGACCCGACCCGTCGCTGAATAAAAAGTTCTGCAGAATGGGCGAATGTATTAATGCGGCGCTGATGTTTTTCGTACTGATGAATATCGGCTCGCTCCAGAGATAGGAGAAAGGATTTTTAAACAAAGGGGAAACCATCACAAGTATAAAAGTAGTAGCCAGCCCGAAGACCGCCATAACTCTGGGCTCCAGATCTCCGCGCTTGGAAGAGTATGATTGCAGGATGAGGCCTATTATCGAAGTCAGCAGCAGCCACAGCATAAAGCTGCCTTCCTGACCGGCCCAGAAAGTGGCCATTAATATTCCTTTGGGAAGATTGTTGCTGCTGTACTCATATACATATTTAAAACCGTACTGATGGGTTAAAAGCAGGTATTCAAGTAAAGCCGCCGCAACTATTACAAGCATTGCCATTAGATGATACGATATTCTGGCTATGTTTATTGTGTTCCGATAACCCCTGTAGCTGAGGTAATACATTACCATAGCAATGATACTGCTGGCAAGTGCCAGCGATAAAATAATACTGCCTGTCATTTAAGCCTCATTAATTCTTGATGTCGTTAAATAAAATCCGAAAATTTTATCGGCGCTGTTTTAAAAACTTATTAAACCGAGCATTTAGACTTCGGCGTGAGCTCAGTCGAACGCCTGCCTGCCCGACAGAGAAGCCGGTCGAAATGCTTTGAAATGCCGCGCCCGATTTAATCGTGGCTCAGCCGGCGGAAAAAGTACCTTTTGGGACAGCCCGAATTTAACTTTTTATAACTTTAGGAAGGTACCGCAAAAATATGTTAAATATATTATTATAAGATCACAAACCTGAAGTCTTCATGCCCTGTGCAGACTGTCCTTCGTATTTGCTCGGGCATTTGGTCAGTATGCTTTGCGCATGGAAATATCCGTTCCGGTATTTACCGGTAACCACTACGCTTTTGGCGGATTCGAAGTTGTTCGGGATTGTTCCGTCGTATACCACCTTCATTTGAGTCCCGTGGTTATCGATCATATAAAACGTGAATGTGCTGTTGTCTTTATCGATAGTATAGTTTTTATCTCTTACCCAGCTTCCCGTTGCCCTTACTATCTTGTCTTCTTTCATAACCTTGGCGAAATTGTTTTCGTATTTAATGTTGCTTTGAGTGAAAAGGTAACCCATTAAACCGAGGAACACAACTATAATAATTCCGCCGAAGATATATTTATTTTTCATGTTTGTCTCCGTCTATTTCTTTTTCTACGGTTTTAATCCTTTTATCCAGATTGAACAGGTACAGGAAAATCCCCGTCCACACAATCAGGACAATAATTACTACGATATATATCGCGTTGTTTTTAAGAAAATCGATGATACCCTGCAAAGGTTACTCCCTTATTTGTTTTTTACTGAGTTTATCTTTTAGAATGATCGACTTGTAACCCAACCTCCACATCCAGAAATAAAGGATTGTAAATCCCAGCAGGGAGAGGAAGAAGATGAGCAGCATATTTCCGTTCATCTTAAAATCGATGACCGGGCTGGTTCCCTGGATTACTTTATCGGTTTTAGGATCAATTTCAAGCGAACCCGGATGCAAACCCAGCATTATCCGGGGCATTATAAAAATGAAAAAAGGAACGGTTAAAAATGCGATTATGGAATAAACCGCCGACAAAGTTGCGCGTTTTTCTTCCGATTCTACCGATGATCTCAGCGCGAACCATGCGCCGTATATTAAAAGCAGCGCGAATATGCTTGTCTGCCGCGGATCCCAGCTCCAGAAAGAGCCCCAAGCAAATTTTGCCCACACGGCGCCTGTAACGGTTGCAAGTATGCAGAATATAATACCTAGCTGGTTCGCCGAATAAGCCTTTGCATCGTCGTCAAGGTTTTTCTTCCTGAGGTATTTGATGCTGTAAATAGTAGACATTAAAAAAGCTACAGATGCGAGCCAGGCGGTAGGGACGTGAAAGAATATTATCTTGGCATTTTCTCCGAGCCCCTGTATTATAGGGAACTGGTACCATGCATGCGGTACGGGAACTATCGGAAATGCAATGCCCGCAACGGATACGAACGCTACCAGTACGAACAAAAATATTTTCCAAAGCATATTAGTTGATCCGCATAAGTTTTTTAAAATTACTAATCTTTCCATATAAAATCGAACAGCATATATGAAGCTGTGAGCATTATGACATCGTAACAAACCAATAAGGCCAGCTCGAATTTTGCATCCGCAAAACCGGCTCCCTGATTGGAAAGCAAAGTTAATTGAACCGAAGTTAAAATTAAAGGTAATAATACCGGAAACGACAGAACCGGATATAACGTCCCTTTTGCCCCGGCTTTTGAAATTATAGCCGCTATAATCGTGGAAGAGACGGCAAGTCCGAGATTTCCGAGTATAAAAGACGTAAGGAACAACGGAAAATTCCTAACGACAAACGATTGAAACAAGGTGCCGTATAATATCGCGATCACGGTATTCATGCAGAATACCAGTATAACGTTAAAAATAAGCTTCCCGCTGTATATCGTTGAGGGTGCCGCTATTAATTGGAGCGTCAGCGAGGTGCCCCGCTCCTCTTCCGCTACAAAAACCCTTGCCAGTCCGGACATCGCGGAAAAGAATATTACTACCCAGAATAATCCCGCGGTTAACCCGGGAGATATTTTTTCGTTCCCTACGGAAAAAAGGATTACGCTTATCGCTACGATTATAAACATTGCCAACGAATTAACTGCGTAACGCGTCCTCAGCTCTGAATTTATATCCTTTTTATATAATGCGTAAGCCTTCATGGGAATATTTTCTCAAAATTGAGATTTAAAATCCGAATTATTGAATTATTAAACAACAATTAATTACTCCCGCAGTCATGAATTACTCTCAAAGTAAAGAAGAACGTAAATTTGTTTTTAGACTTACAGGTTAAAAACCCAAAAAATGTGTAAATCCGTTAATATTTTCACAATAACTGTGCCGGAATGGTCTAATTATTATTTTTATATTTTTCCAATTGTATAGTATTGCCGCATAATTTTAAATCCGAGTCCTCATTCGATGCAATAATTACTATATTGTTCCGGCCTTCGGATTCGATTATATCATAAACGGAATTTTTACCCTCGTTATCAAGATTTGAGGTGGGTTCGTCTAATATTATGAGATTCGGCGAGTGCATCAATGCAAAAAGGAACTTTAAGCGCTGCTTCATGCCGGACGAGTATGCTTTTACAAGGTCGTTTCTCCGCGGGAATAACAGAAACTTATTCAATAAATCTTCTATTTTTTCTTTATTAAAAGAAATTCCCCTAATGTCGGCAAAATAGCCTAAATTTTCCCAAGCGGTAAATTCTTCGTACAATACCAGATAAGGCGAAACAAACCCGATATGATTATGAAGTTTTTCGGGACTTATTTCTATCCCGTTATCCTTATGAATGATTTTCCCCGACGTAGGTGAGTTTATCCCCGCTATTATTTTCACAAGCGTCGATTTTCCGGATCCGTTCGCTCCCGCAATTCCGAATATGCCGCTGCCCTCCATTTTAAAATCGAGAGCTTTAAATATTAATCTTCTGCCGAAGGATTTGCTTACGTCCGTTGCTTCCAGGGAATAATTATTCATTCAGGATTACGAGTTTGCCTTTCGTTATGTTGCCGCCCGATTTAATTACGTAAATATACACACCCGAAGACAGTTTTTCATTATTGTTGTCCAATGCGTTCCAGGTAAGTACCTGTCTGCCCATTATATTGCTGATAACTTTTGAGTCCGAGTAAACAAGTTTCATCGCGATGCTGTATATATATAATTGAGCTTGACGCGTTGAATTGTAAGTGACCGGGATATACAAATTATAATTATATCTATAATTAAAAGGTGAAGGGAAAACGAAATCCGAATTACTTACGCCTGTTTGACCGCTTACCACTACCAGGTTATTTAATACCGCGCCGGTCAGCCAGAGAGCAGGCTGCGCCGTGGAAAAATTGTAAAAGTAATCGTTGGTCAATAATGTCGTTCCGGAAGTCTGGGAGGTATACAGATTGTATGTGAAAGGAATGTTTGTAAAGTTCGAATCCACTCCTTTGGATATATCCGCATTCGTTAAAATTACGGTGAGTGAATCGGGTGAACTATAGGAGTTATTGTAATCCCTGGTAATCGACAAAAAATTATTGGTTAAAGGTTCGGTATAACCTTGAATATTAATGGACGAGGAGTTGAAACTCATGTTATCGGCCGGCTTTATAACGGGATAATTAGCCGCGTCCTTAAAATATTTTCCGGGGACAGAACGGTAACCGGTAAAGAAAGTCCAGATACCGAAATTCGCGAATTCGGTGCCGAAAG
>JBJKOY010000276.1:0-4548 GCA_046706945.1 Ignavibacteriaceae bacterium
CCAGGTTTGCACCGAGAGAAGAAAACAACTGGTACTGGCTGGGAAAAGTAACTTATAAACCGTCTGCAACATTTAAGATCTCGTATTCGTTCAATCAATCAGTGACCATAAACCAGAACACCGGCGCGCTGCAGACGAACCTGGAGTATATAGAACCGAGTCCCGGCTACCAGTATACTTTCCAAAATATTCTTAACGATGCAAACGTATTCACGCACGACAGTAAGTTTCAATCTCTTACAATAACTCATACGCTTAATGCCAAGACATATTATGAATTAAATTTCGGATACTTCTTTACTACGCTCCGCGCCGATGCCAACGGTAAAAGATGGGATCAGTATGTTCAGCCCAAAGACATTCCCAACTTTCCGGTTCAATATTATAATCTCGGGCACGATACCATAGGAGTTATCCCCGGAGACGGTTTCTGGGATCTCGGAAATCCTTATACATGGCATGATCATTTTCTGGAAGAATATTCCGTTACAGGAGTTATTACAAGATTCTTCGACGAAAAAAATAAATTTAAAGCTGGGTTCGAAACCAAATTCCAGGAAATGCAGGTAGCGGATATTTACGAACCCTGGGTGGGGACGCTCGGCCTGAACAACGATATTTATAACGTCTATCCGGCGCAGGGCGACTTTTATGCTCAGGATAATATAAACTTCAGCGGTATGATCCTGAACTTCGGCCTGAGGCTTGACTACTGGTTTCCCGGAAAATATGTTGACGATGCCGTTAACAATCCGGATGTAGTTACCATTCCCGATCAAACAAGGCAGGATTATAAAAACGATACTTTTGCCTGGTTCGGGAACAGGAGATTTAAGGCCAGGCTGAGCCCGCGTCTGGGTATTTCTCACCCGGTGTCGAATTACCAGACTCTGTTCTTTTCTTACGGGCATTTCAGCAAATGGCCGAGGCCGCAGTTCGTATACGCAAAATTAAACCCGCTTAACGCTCAGTCTTCATTCCAGCAGTTCGGGAATCCGAATTTAAACCCCGAAACAACGGTTGCATATGAGATGGGCTTGAAAACTCAGTTTACGCCGAACGACGTCTTGACCGTTACCGCTTATTACAAGGATATCTTCGATTATATTAATACCCGCTCGGTCAAAATAGCCAATACAAGGTTTATAACTCAAAGTTTTATTACTTACGTTAATTCCGATTACGCCCGTTCAAGGGGACTGGAAGTTGAATTTAAGAAAAGAATCGGGGACTGGTTTAACGGAACGGCATCCGCTTCGTACGCGATTGTAACGGGTAAAAGTTCTTCGGCCAACGAGGGAGCTTTGGTTATCCAGGGCGATATGAACGAATCCGTTAAAGAAAAGTTTATGCCGTGGGACAGGCCGCTTACCGCTTCGATCAACGCTAATTTTTATGTGGAAAAGGGGACCGGAATTTTCGGATTCGGCAGGGGAATCCTTGACGATTATAATTTATACGTAAGGTTTTTCTTTGAGTCCGGCAAGCGGTATACCCCTGCATATTTTACCGGGTACGATCAGGAAGGGAGACCGGTATACATCGCCTCGACCACGGATCTTTATACAAACGTTGGTCAAAACTGGTTCTGGATAGATTTGAATTTTGAAAAATATATTCCGATCGGCGGGCTTGATTTATCTGTGACGGGTGAAGTTAAGAATTTACTGGACACGCAAAACTCAGCGATTATCAATCCTGTTACCGGCAAGGCGTATGAATACGGCGATCCGGTTCCTTACTCGTGGAACGATCCGTTATACCCGGATTTACAAGCGCCTATTTCGCCCTATCCTTTCGATCCTTCAAGATTTTTAACTAGACGAAATGTTCAAGTAGGGTTAAGCTTAAAGTTTTAACATGAAAAAATTATTAATTGTCATATTATTGTTTGCGGCGTTCTTTGATTCCAAAGCGCAGTTGTTCCCGACGCTGGGCGGTCAGAGAGCCGGTATTTCCACCGCTCAATTTCTTAAAATAGGCGTCGGCAGCAGGAGCGCGGCCTTAGGCGACGCATTTGTTGCAGTCGGCAACGATGCTTCCGCGTTATACTGGAATCCTGCGGGGCTTGTCCAATTTACACAGGATCAGTTTATTTTTTCGCATAATCAGTGGGTAGTGGATATTAGTCATGATTTTCTAGGAGCAGTATATCATCTTGATGAAACAAATGCCGTCGGCGTCGCAGTTACTTCTCTTTCTACACCTGATATGCAGGTAACAACGGAGTTCGAGCCGTTCGGTACAGGGCAGTATTTCAGCTACCGGGATTTAGCTTTCGCGGTATCTTACTCGAGGAAAATGACCGATAAATTCAGCTTCGGCGGAACGATCAGATACATCGATGAGACGCTTGCGAATTTGAAAATGCGCGGCGTTATGATTGACCTGGGAACTTATTACTGGACCGGACTCGGCACTACGCGGTTTGCCGTAACGGTGTCTAATTTCGGAAATCAGCTTGCTCCGGACGGTAAGGTCGTCCTGGTAGGTAAAAGAGAAAAATCGGACTGGCAGGCATTTTCGCCGCCCACAATTTTCAGAATAGGCTTCGCATTTGAACCGTATCAATCGGAAGATAACAGAATAACGACAACGGTACAGCTGAATCATCCGAACGATAACAGTGAAAACGTGTCGGCGGGCGCAGAATACAGCTGGAAAAATATTGTGTTCTTAAGAGGCGGTTATAAATTTAATGTGGATGCACAAAACTTTTCTTTCGGCTTCGGAGTCAATATTCCGATAAGAATTGCATTCTGTGCCGTTGATTATTCCTATTCTAATTTAACAACATTGGGAAACGCGCAAAGGTTTTCAATTATTCTGGGTTTTTAATGAAAAAGTTATTTCCTTTTATAGGTTTCTTGTTTTTAATATCGCTGCAGTTCGGCTGCGGCGATAAGTTTGATATCGGTGAGCTGACCTCGACTTCGGGTAATGCAAATATTACCGGAGATACCGTCTATATTCAACTTAACCCGGCATGGACGGGTTTTAATAATCCTCAGGATATGATTATAGGGAGAGAGCCTTTTATTTACGTTGCGGATACCTATAACGACCGGATAGTCATGATGAACATGAACGGAAATGTTTTGGGAAGCCGGAGTATTAGAAGACCCGTAGCCCTGGCTCAGGATTATGAACTTAATATAATCGTCTGCTGCGAACTGGATACCGTTGTTAACGGCGAGACCAAAACTTTCGGAGCGGTTTATAAACTGAATATGGTAGCGGCCCAGCATCAAATAGGCAGCGCGCCGGCGGTAAAACTTCTTCCGCGTCCGGTCGATTTGAATTACCCCGACAGAAGATATACCGGAGCATGCGTATTTTATAATAATACGTTTTACGTTGCCAGAACAGGTCCTAACAATTCAAGCTTTATAGACCCTGATAATTCGATATTGTACTTCAGCCCTAAGAAATTATTCGGGGGCGGGGAAGGGGATACTTTGGTCGGGAGGGTGCCGAATATCGATCCGCTGAGCTCGGGGCTGGTATCCGCAAATCAGATCAGTTCGCTTACTTCCTTCAAAACAAAGAATATAGATTTTATCGAAACGCTGACCGGGAATAACAGTTTGAAGACGCAATGGCTTACTTATGTTGTTACACCAGTGTCTGCCAATTATGAGGCAAGGCTTACTCCTTCCGACGGCGGTGCATTAATGACACCCAACAAATTTAAACAGCCCGAAGGCTCATGTATAGACGACGGCGGAAATATATACGTAGCCGACGTTCAAAAGGACAGCATATTCAAGTTCACTCCTTTCGGAGACGAGCTCCAATCCTTCGGCGGTCCCTCCGTTTTTAACGGTCCGTATGCCGTAGCATATTTCGACAAAATACTCTACGTGCTGGACACGGGCAACAACAGAATAGTAAGGTACGTGCTTTCTACCGATTTATAATAAATTAAAATCTAATCAATATGGAATTTGTCAGAATCTTTCTTTCTCACAGAACGGTAAAAATAATTTCGACTTCAATTTTACTATCTCTTTTTATTCAGGGGAAACCGTCTCCGGCACAGACTGCAACACATGTCGTAATTAGTGAAATATACGGGGGCGGAGGGAATTCGGGATCGACATATAAGAATGATTTTATCGAATTATATAACCCTTCTTCTTCACCCGTGGATCTTGACGGCTGGTCTGTGCAGTACGCCTCTTCGACCGGGTCATCGTGGCAGGCGACGAATTTAAACGGGACAATAGCAGCTCACGGATTTTATCTCGTCCAGGAATCGCAGGGCAGCGGCGGAAGCGTAAACTTACCGGCACCCGACGCAACGGGAATTATAGCAATGAGCTCTTCGAACGGGAAAGTCGCACTGGTAGGCAGTACAAACGCGTTAAGCGGCACAAACCCGGCTGACAATTCTATAATTGATAAAGCCGGCTTCGGTACGGCAAACGGTTACGAAGGAAATGCACCCGCACCCTCTCCGAGTAATTCAACATCAATTGAAAGAAAGGCAAACGCAGCTTCCACTTCGGCTTCGATGTCCGTAGGCGGATCGGATGAGTTTGAAGG
>JBJKOY010000277.1:0-3546 GCA_046706945.1 Ignavibacteriaceae bacterium
ATGTAATTCCGTAGTCTACTTTTTATGATTATATTTTGTTCACTGATTTGATATTTTATTCATCTAAAGGTTTAAAAATGAATGAGAAAAGATTTAACGGCGGCCCTGAAAGACTACGTTCCCCGGAAAGAATCGCACTGCTTGAAATTGAAAGAGTTGTAAAGTTAACTCTGGCAGATAATGAAATTAAAAATATGCTGGATGTCGGTACCGGAACGGGATTATTTGCTGAAGCTTTTGCCGGCAGCGGATTGAATGTTACGGGCATTGACGTGTCAGAGACTATGCTTACAATTGCCGGAACATACTTGCCGTCAGGAAAATTTAAAAAATCTACGGCCGAAAATATACCTTTCCCGGACAAATCATTTGACTTAACTTTTTTCGGATTAGTGCTTCACGAGACAGATGACCCGGTTGCCGCATTAAAAGAAGCCAAAAGGTTGACGGTCAAAAGGATTGCAATACTTGAATGGCCTTATAGAATAAGCGAATCCGGCCCGCCTATTGAACATAGGATTAAGCCGGATTATTTCGAGAAAATAATTGAGCAGGCAGGTTTCAAAAATTACGAAAAAATTATTCTTAATAATCTTGAGCTATTTATATTAATACCGTAAAATATTCCTGACAATCCTGAAAAAACCATCCCAAACCGCTCCGTAAGACTACTTTATGCAGCAAATCACTTAATAAAAAGCAAATATTTTCGATTACAAGAAAAGGGGCGACATTTATTAATAAACTAAAAGATCTAAAGGAGGTGATCAGGTAATGACGGTGGGAGCAACAAGTCAATCGTTTATCGGCTCTTCGGTATCGTACTCGGCATCATCCAGCCAGTCTCAAAAGACTGCTTCGGCATCGACTGCGAATTCACAATCAAAAAAGGATTCCGCCTCAATTTCTCAGGCGGCGAGAGAATTGGCTGCATTAAAAACTCAAACATCCTCACAGGAGGAGGCAACCGAATCGGCAAGTCAAAAGATACAGGAGCAATCATCGGGTCTTAGTTAATCTGCTCTGAGTATTTGTTTTACTCGTTGAGGAGAAATACCAAAAGTCTTTCTCCTCTTTTTTTTTGAATAAATATTCAATAATTAAAAAAAATCTTTTCTATATTTAAAAATTGTTTTATATTGGTGCATTATTGATATGAGATTATTTCGGACGGTAAAAAGCAACCGGATAAACTAAGGGGAAGCATCGATTTATTAAACAAAAGAAGCAGTTGATGCTTTACATGTCTATTTTACGGAGAGTTAGCAATGTTGCCTTTAATTAAAAGTAACCCTAAAAATTTTTAATATAAAATTATTTGCTCCTGTTTTTTAATTAAGAATATTGTCGAATAATTGCGATAAAAAAATGAACAAAACGACGGAAAATAAAAGTGAAATAATTTATCGCGGTTATATGGATCTCTTCGATACAGTAACCGATTCAATTTATATAATTGAAAAAAACAAAAAGATAACCGATGTTAATTTGGGAGCCGTAAAAATGTACGGCTACAAAAAACATGAAATAATTGGGAATTCGCCGGAAAGCCTTATAGTATCGAACAAAAAATATCTTGATAAATTAAGTGAAAGTATTAAAAGAGCAAATAAAGGAGAAATCCAGAAGTTTAGGTCGAAAGGAATAAGGAAAGACGGTGATATTTTTCCGAAAGATATGATCGTCAGTAAGATGGAACATTTCGGCAGGGAAGTTATTATAGTCACTGAAAGAGATATAAGCAAAACAATAGAGACGGAAAAAAGATTAAATAATGCTTTGAAAAGAGCTGAAGATTCGGAAAAAATTAAATCGGAATTTTTGGCTCAAATTTCTCATGAAATAAGAACCCCTTTAAATGTCATCTTTAGTTATACGGGCTTTTTAAAGGAACTTATAGGCGAACAAAAGAAAGAAGAATATAAAGATATTTTCAGGGGAATTAAATCAGCCTCGGACAGGCTGTCGCGGACAATAAATTCGATTCTGGATATGGTTGCGATACAAGCGGACATGCTGGAGGTGGAATTTAACATTATTAATCTGGCGGATATTCTGCAAAATATAACCCGTAGTTTCAGCAGTATTTCTCACTTTAAACGTTTGAATTTTACATTGCTGAACGAAATCGGAAACGCATATGTGGAAGGAGACGAATACACTTTGTATAAGTTATTCGAAAATCTCGTGGACAATGCTTTCAAATATACCGACAAAGGAGGAATTCAGATCCGTCTTTATAAAAACGGGGATAATAAAATTTGCGTAGATATAAATGATTCCGGAATAGGCATCTCCGAAAAATATATCCCGGACTTATTCAAACCCTTTACACAGGAATCAACAGGCTATTCAAGGAAATACGACGGAAACGGTCTGGGGCTTGCGCTGGTTAAGAATTATGCCGATTTGAGCAAGGCCGCAATTACAGTCTCGAGCAAAATAAACGTCGGATCCACTTTCACCGTAACCTTCAGAGAAGTAAAAACAGCCGAGCCGGTTCCTTTAAATGCTGACCGCTGAATACATCCCTTTTCCGGGTCGGATTAAATAAAAACTTTTAGTCTGTCCGGTAAATTCGATAAATCGATTAAATAAATTTCTAACGAAGGGTTAAGAGTCCTGCTCTTAACCCTTCATGATAAGATTAATTATTTGCTTGAGTCGGCTTTTGCTTTCATGGCCTTTATCCGGTCTATTTCAGGCTGGATTCCTCCCGCGCTCGGGAGCATTTCCTGGAGCTTCTGCAAAATACCGATTGCCTTATCATACTCTTTTAAATTTAAGTATGTTCTTTCCAGAATGCTGAAAGAATTATAAGGCGATTGAATATTTGAGACGCTTTCGTTTAAATGTTGCATTGCATCTTTTTCTATTCCTTTTACCATAGTTTTATACTGATCCATTGCTCCCGCACTGTAATATAAATTGCCGACGTCATATAAGAATCTGTAATCCATAGGAACAACATCGGAAGGCATTTTTTCTCTCATAATATCCAGGGTTTTAATGCACAATGAATCGTCTTTTTCGTCGTTCAGGAAGTGATAAGCAAGTCTGATATAAGTATTGCGGTAGTTTTGAACCATTCTGCTTTCGTCGTCGTCGAAAAAGATTTTCGGATTGTTTAATCCTCTGAATTTAAAACCTGGCTTGTATGTCGTGGAAAAAGCCGGGTTTTCATTGAAAAGATCCTCTTGAGTTGTTTTCACGTCTATATTTTCCATCCATTTCCCTTTGGTAGGAACAAGCTGAGAGGCCAGTCCCTGCATCTGCAGGTAATCATCCATTCCTATATATGAATCGTTCGAACAGGTTGAAGCGAAATAAATAGGCCTGTCCCAAGTATTATTTTCAACAATGTCCCTCACAACAATATCCTGCACCCTTATTGCTTTGATTTGGCCGAACTGTATCGAATTAGGCATAGTAAAGGTTATGGCTTTATCTTTAATGACCGACGGATCGGTAACCCCGAATTCCTTTATATCCTTTTCCGATACCGGGATGGATATTTTCTGAGGCTGCCATTCGATGGGGGAAAGA
>JBJKOY010000278.1:0-5428 GCA_046706945.1 Ignavibacteriaceae bacterium
GACATGGAATTCACTATATTTGCACCTTGAATTACCACCATTTTTAATTAAATCTTAATTATATGATAAATTTAAAATCGTTAAACAGCGAGCAAAAGAAAGCAGTTGAATTTATTACCGGACCTTCCATGATAGTTGCCGGAGCGGGTTCCGGGAAGACACGGGTTCTGACGTACAAAGTTGCTTATTTAATTGATCAGGGTTACGAGCCGGAAAGTATTTTGGCGCTTACATTTACGAACAAAGCTGCCAACGAGATGAAAGGACGGATTAAGGAATTAGCAGGTGCGAAAGCAGAAAATATTTGGATGGGAACGTTCCATTCCATCTTTGCCAGGATTCTAAGGATCGAAGCCAAAAATCTGAATTACAAAAGCAATTTCTCCATTTATGATGCGGAAGATTCGGCTTCTCTTGTTTCCAACATTATTTCTAATTTTGATATTAATTTAGACGGTATTACGCCGAATTCCATAAAGCATAAGATCAGTTTCCTGAAAAATCACATGATAATGCCGCCGGAATACAGGAAAAATCATGTGTCGTCTGTTATCGAGGAAAAAACAGCGGATATTTACGATGAATATCAAAAACGTCTTTTTGAAAATAATGCAATGGATTTTGACGACTTGCTCCTAAAGCCGATCGAAATGTTCGATAATAATTCGAAAATTCTACAGAAATACAAGAAACGTTTCGAATTTTTACTTGTCGACGAATTTCAGGATACTAATAAGGCCCAGTACGAATTGTTAAAACTTCTGGTCTCAAAAGACGGAAAGATCTGCGTGGTGGGCGATGATGCGCAAAGCATTTATAGCTGGCGCGGCGCAAACCTCGCCAATATGCTTGATTTTGAAAAAGATTTCCCGAAGCATAAAATCTTCAAGCTTGAACAGAACTACAGGTCCACAAAAACCATCCTGGCGGCGGCGGACTCTGTTATAAAAAACAATAAGGATCAAATAATAAAAACACTTTGGACCGAGAACAACGACGGCGAACTTTTAACGCTCATTAAATGCGCCGATGAAAAGGACGAGGCTTTTCAAATAGCAAAGCATATAAAACAGGAGATATCCAAGAAAAAATTATCCCTTAAGGACTTTGCAATTTTGTACAGGACGAACGCCCAATCGAGAGCATTGGAGGATATTTTCAGGAAAGAAAAAATTCCGTACAGAATTATCGGAGGTATTGAATTCTACAAAAGGAAGGAAGTAAAGGATATAATCGCATACCTTAGGGTCATTTCAAACCGGAACGATGAAGAAAGTCTTCTCAGGATAATGAACTTCCCTCAAAGGGGAATAGGAAGCACAACGATTAAAAGGATGGTAGCTTTCGCCAGAAAGCATAACATAACCATGTTCGATACCATGTCCAGGGTGTTCGAGGTTATAGACATAAAGGAAAGGATCCAGAAGAACGTAAAGGGTTTCAAAATGCTTCTCGATAAATATATCGATCTCAAAGACAAACTTTCCGTGGGAGAATTATCCAGAGCTCTTGTCGACGAGCTGGGCGTGCTTAGGATATTCAAAGAAGAAAACACGCCGGAGTCTTTGGGAAGGTGGGAAAACATCAATGAATTACTCTCGGCATTGAGCGATTTTTCCAATTCAAATAAAGATGCAAAACTGGAACAGTACCTGGAGGACGTTTCCCTGATCTCCGATATAGATAACTACGAAGAAAACCAGAATGTCGTCACATTTATGACCATTCACAGCGCAAAAGGACTTGAATTCCCGACCGTATTTGTCTCGGGATGCGAAGAGGACATTTTCCCGCTTTCAAACAGGTTCAGCTCCGATGCAACTATTGAGGAAGAGCGGAGACTGTTCTACGTAGCCGTAACAAGAGCCCAGCAGAAAGTATTCCTTTCACATGCAAGGTCCAGGTACCGCTTCGGCGAAGTTGCATACCAGAGCAGATCAAGGTTTATAGACGAACTCGATCCGAACGTTTATTCGGAGGTTAACGGAGGTATCGGGAGAAAATCGGCCAACAGGAAATCCAAGAAAGAAATGTACTATGAATACTTCGAGAAAATGGACTACGAAGACTTCGACCAGGACAACAAGATGCTGAGGCCGGGAAGCAGGGTTATGCACGAAAAATTCGGGCTCGGAAAAGTTACGCAGGTATCCGGCGCGGGCGATATGCAAAAAGCTACCGTTGTTTTTGAAGGTAATAATGTTAAGCAATTAATGTTAAAATTTGCAAAACTTAAAGTATTATGACCGTTTTATCTTATTTTTTTTTGAAATCCATTGCTAAAACAATGGATTTCTTGTTTTAAAGGAGTTAGATTAAAGGTTAAAATTTTCAGATATTCGGAATTTTACGGAATAATACTTAAAAAATTGTTGAAAAGGAGATAGGGGAAAAAATATTGTACGTTCGATAATTCCGCGTATTTGTCCGGTCATCGAAAATAACTTAGAATGGAATAAATATTAAGTTTAAATTAATAAGCGACTTCTAAACATCAAATTAAGGAGTAAACGATGTCCATAGCACCTAAAAAATTAGCAATTTTGGTAGGCGGAGGTCCCGCGCCTGGAATTAACAGCGTAATAGGAGCAGCAACAATAAGAGCAATACTTGAGGGTGTTGAAGTAATCGGGATAAGGGACGGGTTTAAATGGATAATGGAAGGGGAAATTTCTCATGTAAAAGAGCTTACTATCGAGAACGTAAGCCGCATACATTTCCGGGGCGGTTCGTATATCGGTATTGCCAGGAACAATCCGACCAAGGACAAAAAGCATCTCGAGAATACGGTGACTTCGCTGCTTAGATTGAATGTAGATAAACTGATCACGATAGGCGGGGACGACACCGCATTCAGCGCAATGAAAGTTAACGAGATGGCCGACGGCCGGATAAAAGTTGTTCACGTCCCCAAGACCATAGATAACGATCTGGATCTTCCCCACGGCATCCCGACGTTCGGATTCCAAACAGCAAGACACATCGGCGTAGAACTGGTCAAGAACCTGATGGTGGATGCACAGACTACCTCGCGCTGGTATTTCGTAGTTTCGATGGGCAGAAAAGCGGGACATCTTGCCCTGGGAATAGGAAAAGCGACCGGCGCAACTTTAACATTAATCCCGGAAGAATTCTCCGATAAGAATATTCGCTTGTCCCATATAGTAGATATCCTCGTAGGCGCAATAATCAAACGCCTAAGCTACGGTAGAAAGGACGGTGTTGCGATTATTGCCGAAGGACTGGTGGAGCATTTAAATGCAAAGGATCTGGATCCCCTTGTTAACGTAGAACGCGACGCACACGACAACATAAGGCTGGCGGAGGTTAATTTCGGCGAGATCCTGAAATACCGTGTGCAGGAAAGGTTGAAGGAATTCGGCATCAAATCCACCGTTGTGGCAAAGAATATCGGTTACGAACTAAGATGCGCCGACCCGATTCCTTTCGATATGGAATATACCAGGGACCTGGGTTACGCAGCTTCTCAATTTATTTTATCGGGCGGCACGGGCGCAATGGTCTCGATACAAAACGGGCATTTTGTGCCGATGTATTTCGAAGATATCCTTGACCCGGTAACTCAAAGAACCAGGGTAAGACTTGTAGACCCGACGTCGGAAACTTTTTATATTGCGCGAAGATATATGCTGAGATTAAACCAGGCGGATTTTGAAGATCCCCACGAACTGGCGAAGTATGCCGCCACATGCGGTATTTCCCTAAGCGAATTCAAGCAGCAGTTTTTCTATCTAATCGAAAGCGATCTCTTATATCAAAATCTGAAAGACGGTAAGATCAAACTTACATCGTCCGAAAACAACGATGCTCACAAAACGATTGAAAAGAACGATGTAAAAGAAATATCGGGCGAAAACGGAAGTATGATGCCGTAAATTGGCTGTGGGTTGTTGGCGGTAGGTGGTAGTACAACCGCCTACCACCCACCTCCGACTGCCAAATTTATTTCTTCTCCGATCTGAAGACTTTTATAAAACAGAATGAAGTAAGCGTGATTATTACGCCCCACGCAAGCACCAGGAAAATTAGGCCGCTGATATGAAGTCCCATTTTTAATTCCCGATATTATTTTAATTAAAGACTACCGTAAATTAATTCCTTCCTTTTCGGAATGCCCCAGCCATGCTCTCTTTACCAAAAGCAGAATGCCGACAAATAATATTACCATTAATGCTCTCGACGCCCAGATATAAGGGATATCATCAGGCGAAGCATTTTTCAGCATTAAAATAGGAATTGCATCATTAATAAACCACCAGAGCATTATGACGAACAGCACTGCCGGGGTTATATATTTCATAATATAGTAAAAAATCCTCGGGATAGCGAAATCGCCGCCTTCGTTCATTTCTTTCCAGGCTTTATCGGCTCCGAATACCCACATAAACAGCACGGTTTCCACCAGTGCAAATACCACCAGTCCGAATGTCCCGGCCCAATAATCCATTTCGTTAAGAAACCCGTGTTTTAAAAATACAATTACAAACTGTACGGATACTAGAACAACGACAGCCAGAATCCCTACCGCTTTCTTCCTGCTCATGCCGAATTCGTCTTCAAGAAAGGCGATAACCGGCTGTCCCATTGCAACGGACGAAGTAATTCCGGCGAAGAACAGAAGCAGGAACCAAATAAATCCGAAGAAAGCGCCCAGGGGAATCTTTTCGAAGATCAAAGGCATCGAAACAAAGCCGAGGTCGAACGCGCCTCCCTTGGCAAAAGTTTGAGTTGCCTGCAGACCGAAAAACGCAACCGCAACCGGAATTGCAATTGAACCGCCAAGCACTACTTCGGCAAATTCGTTCGTAGCGGCAGTAGTCAATCCGGAAAGGGCAATATCGTCCGAAGGTTTCAAATAACTTGCATAAGCATGAATGGTGCCCATTCCAACGGATAAAGTAAAAAAGATCTGACCGGCTGCCGCCAGCCAAATTTTGGGATCTCCCAGCATTGAAAAGTTTGGGTTCCATATAAAACCGAAGCCGTTCGCAACGGAATTTTGAGGAATTGCCGGGTTCGGCGTGCCGAGAGTAATAACTCTAACTGCAAGTACCGCCGCAAATAAAAGTAAAAGGGGCATAGCAATTTTTGCAAGTTTTTCTATCCCTTTTGAAATACCTTTATATAAGATCCAAAAATTCAAAGCAAAGGTTACAATCATGAATAGATAGGCAGGCAATACGGAAGGGAAGTGGGCGCTTGCTACCCGTCCCTGGTAACTGTAAAGAAAATTTTTCATCGCCTGAAAACTGGATTCGTCGAAGTAAAGCTTGCTCATAGAGAAAAAGCTGAAGCCCAGCGTCCATGACTCTATATATGTATAATATATTAGGATTGTAAGTGAAATGAAAAGACCCAGAGCGCCGAAATATTTGGCAAGTTTATTTTTCCAGATAACGTCGAACAT
>JBJKOY010000279.1:0-12428 GCA_046706945.1 Ignavibacteriaceae bacterium
TCTCTCAAAATGTTTCTCGACCTGTGCAGCATAACTTTCACATTCGCCACCGTTATATTCATTGTTTCCGCAATTTCTTCGCAGCTCATATTGTCCATATAAAACATACTTATTACGGAAGCATAGTTTGCAGGCAGCTGTTCAACGATACCGTGAATGAATTCGGATAAATCTTTTTTTTCTGTAACCCGGTAATCCGAACCGCTTCTGAGATTTTTAAGATTATCTATCGTTATCATCTCGTTTTCCGTTTTTCTTTTCTTCGCGGATAATTTTGTCAATGCCGTATTGTATACAATTTTATAGAACCACGTAGAAAATTTTGCTTCATTCCTGAAGGAAGCCAGGGAGTTAAATGCTTTGAGGAAGCAATCCTGCAAGACTTCTTCAGCTTCCATTTCATTTTTAAGCATCCTTACCAGCAATGAAAATGCTTTATTCTTGTATCTATCGATTAAAAATGCAAAATCTGACTGGTTTCCCTTTTTAATCGATTCAATTATTTCTATATCACTGAGATCTTTCATCTGTTTCTTTTGACTATCCCCGTTTAATAAAAGTTACAAAATCCTTATAGAAATAAAATCAAGCGTTCCGAATATCCGGAAAATACCGGCCTAATAAAAATAATTAATTTATTTAAGATTTGTAACCTTTAAAAGTAAATTCTAGTCAAAAAGGTTAGAACAATAAAAGGAGAACATAATGAGACCGGAAGTTATAGGAGTTTTTATACCGATAATTTTTACACTTGTCATCGGTTTAATTCTGGTTACGTACTTTTATCTCAGGTCGAGAGAAAGACAATTGCTGATCGAAAAAGGATTGGATGCTCAATCGATAAAGGAATTTTTTGAAAGTAAAAAAGATTCTTACAGATGGTTGAAAATCGGAATCGTATGCATAGGTTTCGGCATAGGTCTGGGGTTGGGTATGTATCTGGAAGACGTTTCCGACAAAGGGTACTGGATCCCCTTTTTCTTGTTTGTCTTTACGGGAATCGGTTTCGTCGTTTCCAATCTGCTTTCTAAAAGGTTGGAAGGGAATGTTAAAAGTTAAATATAACCGGGGATTAAATTCCCCGGTTATTGGTTTCATTCCTGTGCTTCAAGCCATCTTTCCGCGTCCAGTGCAGCCATACAGCCCGTACCGGCAGCCGTAACCGCCTGCCTGTAATTTTTATCGGCCACGTCCCCTGCGGCAAAGACACCCGGAATATTCGTATAAGTCGAACCCGGTTTGACTTTTAAATACCCAGTTTCGTCCATATCCAAAATATTCTTAAAAATATCCGTATTCGGCTTGTGCCCTATGGCAATAAACAAACCGTCCGCCCGTACTTCCGTTAAAGAATGATCTTTTGTATCTTCAAGAAGAACGCCGGTCATAACCTTGCGGTTGTTTTCTTCCTTACCCAGAACTTCTTTGACAACTTTGCTGGTAAGGAATTTTATTTTCTGGTTTTTCCTTGCCCTGTTCTCCATTATTTTGGAAGCTCTGAACTCATCCCTTCTGTGAACAATAGAAACTTCGGACGCGAACTTAGTCAGGAAGTTTGCTTCTTCCATTGCGGTATCTCCGCCTCCGACAACTAAAACTTTAAGATCTTTGAAGAAAAATCCGTCGCAAGTGGCGCAGGCTGACACCCCGTATCCCATAAATTTATTCTCGCTCGGCAAACCTAACAGTCTTGCAGAAGCTCCCGTCGCAATAATTACCGCATCGGCGGTATAAACGTCGTCGTATGTTTTTAATGTAAAAGGTCTTTTTGAAAAATCCACCTCCGTAATTTCCTTAAAAACAGATTTGGCGCCGAATCTCTGAGCTTGTTTCCTCATAATATCCATTAATTCCGGGCCCATTATCCCGTTCTCGAACCCCGGATAATTTTCTACTTCGGTGGTTATTGTTAATTGTCCCCCGGGCTGCATTCCTTCAAACATTACTGGATTTAGATTTGCTCTTGCGGTATACAAAGCCGCAGTAAAACCTGCCGGTCCCGATCCTATAATCGCAACCCGATGATGATTTTCTGTTGGCATAGGTTCTCCTTTTATCCGATTATTATTCGTAAAATTTTATTCTTTTTTTTATTTTAATATTCCTGCTTAACAAATTTAATTAACATCATTTAATTTTATTTGATTCAATTTTCATCAGAAGGATTCGGAATTTCATATTTTTAAACATCCGTCACGGTTCCGCCGGAAATTCATATTTGCACCGCTTTGCAGTATTGTCCGGCAGAAAAAAAATTGCATAAAAATTCCGGCAGCCTTTATTTTTGCGAATCATGCAAAAAATCGGCATTGCGTTTTAATCCTTTCAGCTTTGCTCTCTTTAAAGGACTTCTTTCAAATTTTTTGTTGAACTCGGTTTCTCCCATATCTTTAACCTCGGTCAGATCCAGGCCTGTCTTTCTTCCGGCGGGATAAAAATCCCGGTCCCCGGATTCTTTGGCAAATTTAATATTCCAGGGACAAACATCCTGACAAATATCGCACCCGAAAAGCCAGTTTTCAAATTTACCTTTAAATTCTTCCGGTATGCCGTTCTTATTTTCTATAGTTAAATAAGATATACATTTCCCGGAATCGACTATATATTGATCGACGATAGCATCCGTAGGGCACGCGTCTATGCATGCGGTACATGAACCGCAGAAATCCGGGATCTCATCCGCATAATCGAATTCACGATTGGTAATGATCGTCGATAAAAAGATCCAGCTCCCGAGTTCTTTGTTGATAACGTTTGTATGTTTTCCCAGCCAGCCAAGCCCGGATTTTACCGCCCATGCTTTGTCCATCACCGGACCGGTATCCACATAAGATACCGAATCGAATCCGGGATCCGCTTTCTTTAATTCCGACTCAAGCTCTGCCAGCTTATCCCAAATAACAAGATGATAGTCGGTACCCCACGCATACCTTGAAATTTTCCCGAAGCCGTTTTTATCCGGATGTTTTTCAGGCGTATAATAATTTACCGCCAGGGATATAACGCTCTTTGCGTCGGGTAAAATAATCCTAACGTCTTCCCTTTTCCCGGTATTGCGCTCCATATATTCCATCCCGGCCTGATATTTCCGCATGAGCCATAATTTCAATTTTTCCGTTTCGTTTTCCAGTTTTCCGGCTCTTGCAAAACCTACAAGATCAAAACCGATATCTTTTGCCTTATTTATAACTATTTCGTTGGTAAGCTTCATATATCCGAAATTATTTTACCAGTTGAATTTTTTTCCGGTTACCTTCACATAAATATTACCTCCCGCCGTCAGCACGGGATACGAATCCAAGCCTTTTCCGCCGGACGGCAGCTTGCCCGTTTTGAGATCAAACATCCAGCCGTGGGCCGGACAAACAACGCATCCATGTTCAATAAACCCGTCGTATATTAGTGCACTATGCTGATGCGGACAGATATTACTTAATGCAAATATTTCCCCGTTTACTTTAAAAACGGCAATTTCCTCGTTATTTACGAAAAACTTTTGTCCTTCTTTCTCTTTAATTTCTTCTTCGCGGCAAATTTTGCTGTAATCGTCCAGGTCCGCAGGTTCAAAGGGATTGGAATTTACCATTAATTTTATAGCCCTTTTCTGTTTTCTCTACCGTCGCTTTCACCGTTTCCGGATCATGTTCGAAGAATAGCAGCCAATTCTTTTCGGCTGCTTCGGCTAGTATTTTCTTTTTTTCTTCAAGCGTAATCAAAGGCTGCAGATCGTAACCCATAATATACGGAAGCGGGATATGTGAGGCGGTAGGGAACAAATCGCAGCAGTACAGCAGTGTGACCGAAGGATCCGAAATTTTTACCAGTTGCTGGCCGAAAGTATGCCCGTTCACGGTCAGCAGATCGATCCCGTCGTCAATATGCTCTTCCTCGCCGATTAATTTTAATACCCCTTCTTCCAAAAGAGGAACAAAATTTTCTTTTATATAACTGCCCTTATCTTTCTCAGAAGGAGAGACGGCCCATTCATAATTTCTCCTTTGAACATAATAAACGGCATTCGGGAAAAAAGGCCTGAGCCTGCCGTTCTCCATTTTCGTCGAACCGCCGGTATGATCAAAATGAAGATGGGTTAAAATTACGTCGGTTATATCCTCCGGTCTTAAATTAAGTTTTGAAAGTTCGGCGGAAAGTGAAAAGTCAATTTGATTTATGTCGTAAATATTCATCGATTTTTCGTCCCACTTATCCCCCATTCCGGTATCGATAAGGATGTTTCGTTTACCGGCTTGAAGCAGCAAATTCCTTGTAGCCAATTTTATTCTGTTCGCATCGTCGGCCGGATTGGTTTTCTGCCAAAGAGGTTTGGGAACAATCCCGAACATTGCGCCGCCGTCAAGGGAAAATAATCCGGAATTAATAGCGTGCAGTTTGAATTTTCCTATTTCCATTTATGCACCGAAATTTATGTACGTTTATTGTTCTGCAGTACCGGACTGCAAGTTAAATAAGAAATCAGAAAGGTTAAAGTGGATTAATAAAGTAATCCGTCTAATCGGGTAAGGTTAATATTAATTCGGATAAAGCCGGTATTCGGCGGAAGCCGCTGAAAGCACATTATTTTTTTCGTTTGTCTGCGGGTATTCTTCCTTAAAGATTGAATAATCAACGGGTATAAATAAAAAAGGCATCTTACGATGCCTTTAAATAATGCAAATTCTTATTACCTGCCCATGCCGTCGAGTTGTTCTTTTTTAGCGAGAAGAGCTGCTTCATCCTCAACGTGATCCGGATCCTGTACGCAGCAGTCAACCGGGCATACATCCTGGCATTGAGGTTCGTCATGGAAACCTTTGCATTCGGTGCATTTATCAGGAACGACATAGAAAAAATCGCTTGAATAAAAACCAGTCGCACCCGATGGAGCCGCATCGCCTTCACCGTATGTCTTTCCTCCGAATTCCCAGTCGTTTCCGCCTTCGTAAATTGCATTATTCGGGCATTCGGGTTCACATGCGCCGCAATTGATGCATTCCTCAGTTATCTTTAGTGCCATTGTCTTTGTCTCCTTATAATTCTTAAAAATTAACGGTTAAATTTTAAATATTTATAAATCTCAATTTTATTTATAATCAGTTGTCTATTTTTATGCCAAAGTATCGATTACCGAGGAATTTCTAAAAATCTCTCTGGCAAGATCAAATCTAATAATTAGTTAATACCGGTCATTATTTCAAGATGTACATTTTTTCAATTCTGAGAAATCAAAATTTATCATTTCTCTAAATTGGTTTAAATCACAAAATATATGAAATACAAGCAGGCTGGCATTAAAAATACATTAAAAAGAAGGGCACAAGCGTGCCCATATTTTAAAATCCCTTATCTCCCTATTCCGTCCAAATATTCTTTTCTGGTCAGAAGAGTAGCCTCATCTTCCACATGATTAGGATCGGGTATACAGCAATCTACGGGACAAACGGCAGCGCACTGCGGTTCATCGTGAATTCCTTTGCATTCGGTGCACTTATCCGGAACAATATAAAAGAAATCTGCGGAATAGAACCCCGCTGCTCCCGAAGGAGCGGCGTCGTCTTGTCCGTAGTTATTTCCCGCCAGTTCCCAATCTACCCCGCCCTCATAAATTGCAGTATTTGGGCACTCCGGTTCGCAGGCACCGCAGTTAATACATTCTTCCGTGATCTTTATTGCCATTTATTTATCTCCTTTTTTGATATACACGACTTTCCCCGTTTGAAGGGGAAGAACTTATTTTAACTCCATTGATACAAATGATACAAAAATACATACAATTGAAAATTCACGAAAGGATATCTTATATAACCCTTTTAATTTTCGGCCTAATTTTACTAAAACAAAAATTAAACATCAATATATTTAACAAGGAAAAATATCTACCAGCTTCCGCTGGCGCCGCCTCCTCCGAAGCTGCCTCCTCCCCCGGAGAAACCGCCTCCGCCGAAACCTCCTCCTCCGGAAAGGCCGCCCCCGCCCGAGAAACCGCCTCCGCCGAGACCTCCCCAAAAAATAAATCCACCCAGTCCCCTTCTTCCGCCTTTGAGAAAGAAAGTAATTATAAAGAATATAATCATTAAAAGTGTTATAAATCCGGAACCCTTTTCACGATCCCTGTCGCCGCTGTGTTTAACCGCCTTATATTCTCCTTTGGTGGCATAGATAACCGCATTTATCCCGTCGCTTATCCCCGCAAAGTAATTGCCTTCTTTAAAGTGAGGTATCATTACGTTGCGAACGATGGAGCTTGCTAAAGCATCGGGCAATGCGCCTTCGAGACCGTACCCTACTTCAATCCTTGCTTTCCTGTCGTTTTTTACGACCAGCATTAAAACCCCGTTATCGTTTTTTTTCGTGCCGATTTTATTTTTAATCGCAGTTTCGTTGGCAAATTCATCTAGCGGGTAATCGTTTAGAGTAGGGATCATCAAAACAACTAGTTGATTGCTTGTAGAGTCGTCAAAGGATCTCAGCCTGCCGTCGAGAACACCGAGCTCGCTTTGGGTAAGCGTACCAGTAAAATCGTTTGCATAGTTCTTCAGGTCGGGTAGTTTCGGCTGGGCATAGCTTACTGAAACAAATAATATAAATAAAAAAATCTTTCGCATTTAGTTAAAACTCGACTTTGGGAGGCGTCTCCGCTCCTGCTACGGCTTTGAAATATTGTTTGTCTTTAAAGCCGAAAATATTTGCAAATACGGAATTGGGAAATCTTTTTATCGAGGTATTGTAATTCTGAACTGTCTCGTTGAATTTTCTCCTTTCCACGGCTATCCTATTTTCGGTGCCTTCCAGCTGAGCCTGTAATTGAAGAAAATTTTCATTTGCTTTTAAATCAGGGTAATTTTCAACAGTAACAAGCAACCGGGAGATTGCATTGCTCAATTGTCCCTGAACGGCTTGAAACTTTTGAAACGCCTGGGGATCATCAAGAATTTCTTTTGTTACAGTAATCTGTCCGACTTTGGCTCTTGCATTCGTAACTTCGGTTAATACGCTTTTTTCGAAATTGGCATAACCTTTAACTGTATTAACAAGGTTAGGAATGAGATCGGCCCGCCTCTGATACTGGTTTTCAACCTGGCTCCAGCTTTGATTAACCGATTCATTAAGCGTAACCAGGTTATTATAGGCATTAATCCCCCAAATAACAAGAATAGCAACAATTAAAAGGATTCCCCCTGCTACGGAACAACCGACGATCTTTCCTTTCTTCATTATACCTCCTCAAAATGGTTGTTATACGGACAAATGAACTTTTAATTATTTGCTTCCGTGTTTCTTTCATAGGAAAGAAAATATTAGGTAAGAATATAACATAAATTTTAAAATAATACTTTTTTTTTATATAAATGGGCGATTTTTTCTTTTTACGGCGTTATGGTTTTAATCCTTTGAATTTAAATTGCAAATAGCTGAGAGCTTTATTCGTAATCGTTCTGTTTTTTTCGTATGCGAATTGTTCGGCATTTTCATAATTGCCCCTGTAAAACCGGAACCATAAAAAGTTGCCTACCATCAACCCGTCGAAAATTCTGTTAGCCGCAAAAGCATTTATTGTTACATAACCCCACAATACATTCCAGCCCAAAGAAAGCAGTCCGCTTAAATAATGCCCCGTATAAAATTGCCCGGATCCCGGTATTACGTGCGATAATATGTCAGCTAACGTAGCAGAGTACATATCGTTATCCACTTTATCGCAAAATTCCGCCAGATCCCGGTTGGTATCGGTTTTGGCAAAAGCTTCTGATGCTTTTTTCCATCTGTCTGAAAATATATAAGCCCAGCCTTTCCAGTAATTGATTTCCCCCGACTTCTTAAAGAACCTGGGGTCGGAATAGTATGAGTTCAAGAGCATTATGGCTCTCGATGTAGTCCTGCGCAGAATATTTGCGCGTACTATATTTATGTCCGCCCGGAATAACTCCGAATCCGAAACTGCCGCGATGCGGGCATAAGTGTAATACAATACGGCATCCGAAAATTTGGCGCCTATTTTATAGCAATCGCCTATCATCATATTGGCTTTAAATGCAAATTTTTTGTCCTTATCGAAAAATATGAGCCTTTTAAATTCGGTAACTGCGTCGTAGTATTCGCCTGACTCGAACAAAAGCATGGCCTTATTATATTGAACGGTCAGCGGATCAAAAGGCTTCGCGAAGGTTCCTGAAAACAGGGAAAGTCCGGCTATGCAAATAAGTACTTTAGCCATAGTTCACCTGCAATAGTCGAATTTGGGTATAAAAAAATTAACTTTCGCAAGGAAGTCTTTTAGTTCCTGCGTAAAATCAAATTTTAACTTAGCGTTGAAAATCTGCGCGGAAGCTGCTGATCCGTATACGTTGCCGGCGTAAAATCCCGAAGCAAGAGAAACAAAGAGCCATCCCCTGAACTTGTGGCCCGCATGAAAATCGGTATAAGCTATATAACTTAGAATGCCTGTTGTAAGAAAAGCAGTTATGCCGTCGGCATATTCATGCGTATAAAATTTACCCGCTCCCGGAATTATCGCCGACAGTACCGCGGCCGTAACGGGATTTTTATACGGCGGGTCCGACTTAAAATCGTAAAATCTGCCGACTGTTTTCCTATCGCGCGTATCGAAAGGTTTAAGAAAATCTTGCCGCTCCGGAAGTTCTCCGTTCCCCATGAGAAACGAGAAATTGTATAATGATAATGCATCGGGATAATATGCATCGCTCTCTTTTATATTTTCCTCGTCGAACATGTTTCGGTATTCCTTAAAATCGCCCGATTGAAAATACGCTTTCAGATAATTTAATCGCGCGTTCCCGCCTAAGCCGGGCGAATGAGCGATTAATTTGAAATTGGACGCGGCGTCGGGATAATCTCCCATTATCGAGTATGCTTCTCCGATGAGATACCTTACGGTATCGCTGCGGACGCTCCTTAAATAACGCTTGTACTCTTCAACCGATCGAAGGTAATCGTGCTGGCAAAAAAGATAATCGGCAAATTTTTTTACGTTCCGGGGAGATAAAAAATCATTATCGTTATCTTTGGTTTGGGCTGCTACCGGGATATTTAATAAGAATATTATTATAAAAAGTATAAACATTATTTGTCTACTACTTCGGAGGGAGGCAAATATTTAATTTTATTTTTATTCAATGTATAAAGCGAAGGAGGATCGTAAAAATGACCGTCTTCCACCCTGGGGTACTGATCGTACTTTTTATATATATCCATGTCCCTTGTAAATCTGTCGAAGAACATCAGCGTGCCCTGAACTATGTCTGTTTGATTAACAGCCTGGAGAAAAAAGCTGGAACACGTCGGGCTGAAGGAACAATTGTCTCCGTCAACGTCGGAAATAAAGATCCAGTAAGCATCGGCCGCCGCCTTAAGTAAAAAATTCCCCGCTCCTTTTTCGTTAATCGAATAGTCTCTCTTAACCTGACTTGTCGGAAGTTCGTATGAATAGTTTGCTTTGCCCCATTTTTTCCATTCCGACTGCGAGAATATACAGCCTGCGGCAGAAAGGAGGATTAAAACCGTAAATAAACTAAATTTTTTTTTATTCATTTCCATCCAACAACGCACGCGAGATTACCAATTTTTGAATTTCAGAGGTACCCTCGTAAATTTCGGTTATTTTGGCGTCTCTCAAATATCTTTCCACCTGGTATTCCCTTACGTATCCGTAGCCTCCGTGAATTTGAATCGCATCGAGGGCGCATTCAACGGCAATCCTTGACGAGTAAAGTTTGGCCATCGCGGCTTCCTTATAATATTTCTCATCGGCGTCCTTTAAAACAGCGGCTTTAAAAGTTAAAAGCTTTGCAGCTTCTATTTTAACAGCCATATCCGAAAGCTTAAACTGGATGGCCTGAAACCCGGAGATATGCTGACCGAAAGCTTTTCTTTCCTTGGAATATCTTAGAGCCGCATCCAAAGAGGCCTCGGCAATTCCTATTGCCTGCGCCGCTATCCCGATACGGCCGCCGTTCAAAGTATTCATGGCAAAATTAAAACCTTTGCCCTCTTCCCATACCAAATTTTCAGCCGGTACCCTGCAATCTTCAAATGTAAGTGAACAAGTGTCCGAACTGCGTATTCCCATCTTATCTTCTTTTTTCCCGTGCCCGAATCCGGGGAATTCTTTTTCCACCACGAATGTTGAAATCCCGTGATGACCTTTTTCCTTATCGGTGGTTGCCATCACTAAAACATAATCCGACGAAACGCCGTTTGTAATCCAGTTTTTTATTCCGTTCAGGACATAGTAATTACCCTCTTTGTCGGCGGTTGTTTTTTGTTTTGTCGCATCGCTTCCGGCTTCGGGTTCGGACAGAGCGAATGCTCCCAGTTTTTCGCCTTTGGCCAGCGGAGTCAAATATTTTTCCTTTATATGATCCGTACCGTATAATTCAAGTCCGTGGCAAACCAGCGAATTATTTACCGACATTATTACGCCTACGCTTGCATCGGCTTTCGAAACTTCTATCATAGCCAGAACATAACTTACCGTATCCAGCCCGGCTCCCCCGTATTCAGGAGATACCATCATTCCCAGAAATCCCAATTCGCCGAGTTTCTTGACAATTTGCGCGGGGAATTCGGCTTTAATATCTCTTTCGACGGCAGACGGCGCTATTTCCTCTTGCGCGAATTCTCTCGCGGTATCGCGAATCATTATTTGGTCTTCGGTGAAATCAATATCCATGATGGACCCTCTCGATTTGTTATTATTACTTTTTGGTAATTGTTTTTTTATACGCATAATTCCTCTGCACGCTTTTGGCGTGTGAAGAATCACCCGTTATAAAAGAGTTCACTTGAAAATAATGTAATAATCAATCGATTGCAATAATCCGAGAAGAAATATGATTTAGCTCTTAAGGTAATGAAAATCAATTTTTTGACACTATAGATATATTTATATTTGCGTGAAATATCACTATATGTTTTTGACGGAGTAAGTAAAGGGTAAAATGGAAAAAAACAATCGAAGAATGGTATTAAAGGGGTTAACATTGGCGGAGCTGAAAGAATATTTCATAAAGACCGGGGATCAGCGATTCAGGGGTCAGCAGCTGTTTAATTGGATGTATAATCACCTCGCGACGGATTTCGATCAAATGTCCAGTATCCCCAAAGCCCTCAGAAACAAGCTTAAAGAAACGACGGAAATTTTGACCCTGAATACCGTCGCCGTTGAGAAATCTTCTTACAACGAAACTAAGAAATATATTTTCGAAACCAAGGACGGTGACAAAATCGAATCGGTAATAATTCCTGAAGAGGACAGAACTACGCTTTGTGTTTCAACCCAGGTAGGCTGTCCCCTGGACTGTAAATTCTGCGCAACCGGATTAATGGGCTATAAGAAGAATCTGACCGCCGGCGAAATTTTCGATCAGTACCTTCTAACGGCAAAGGATTACGGAGCCGACAAAATTACAAACGTAGTATACATGGGTATGGGCGAACCTCTTTTAAATTACAAGGAAACGGTGAATTCTTTGAAAATTTTCGGAGAAGAATTAACTACCGGGATAAGTTTAAAGAAGGTCACGATATCGACGGCGGGAATCCCGCCTAAAATAAGAGAACTGGCGGATACCGGGCTCAATATAAAGCTGGCGCTGTCGCTACATTCCTGCTTTGAAGACATGCGGTCGAAAATTATGCCGATAAATAATAAATACTCCCTGAATGAAAATATCAGCGCGCTTCGATATTATTCAAGGAAAACGAAAACGAGAATTACGTTCGAGTATGTTATGCTGAAAGACATTAACGACAGGCCCGAAGATATAACTGCGTTGGGGAAATTATGCAGCGGTCTGCCAAGCAAAATTAACGTAATTCCTTTTAACTCGCTGCAGCATATGAATCCTAACGGATTATCCGGACAGCTTGAGCCCACGCCTCCGGAAAATATTGAGAATTTCGTTCAATGCCTCCGGGATAAAAACATAACTGTTATGATCAGGGATACCCAGGGCGAGGACATTGCCGCGGCCTGCGGACAATTGGCAATAAAATACTGATTTCAATTTATGTTTTTGGATCTCTAATAATGAAAAAATTAACCCACGACGAAATTTCTCGAAACAGAAGCACCCTGGAAACGCTGCATAAAGTCGAGAAGCTCCCGGTCTATGTCGTTTTAGACAGCATCAGGAGCAACTATAACGTGGGATCAATATTCAGGACTTCCGACGGCGCAATGATTGAAAAATTATATCTGTGCGGTTATACTCCGCACCCTCCCGGTAAAGAAATCCTTAAAACAGCGCTAGGATCGACGGAAAGCGTAGCCTGGGAATATGTTAAGGACCCGGAAGAAGTAATAAAGAAGCTGAAATCGGAAGGCGTTAAAATTTATTCGCTGGAATTAACGGACAACAGCAAAAACTATTACGACGTCAGTGTTGACGACTTCCCGCTCTGTCTGATTA
>JBJKOY010000280.1:0-1679 GCA_046706945.1 Ignavibacteriaceae bacterium
TTGACATTAGGCGTCGATAATTTGTAAAAGGCATATAAATTTTATCACGACGGTTTGGGTCTTCCTTCCAAAGGAATAGTGGGAAATCCGCCTTTGGCGGAGCACACGGCTAAGTCGCATTCTTCGAAATGAAGCACGGAATCAATCTGGCGCTTTATTCAAGGAAAAATTTGGCATGGGACGCGGATATTCCCGAGTCAAATCCTTCACCCAACGAATTTTCAATCGGTTATAATGTTAAGGAGAAGGAAGAAGTCGATTCGGTATTGGAACTGGCGCAGCGCGCCGGCGCAAAAATAACAAAACCCGGTCAGAATGCCTTCTGGGGGGGTTATCACGGCTATTTTGAGGACCCGGACGGGCATCTCTGGGAAATATTGTGGAGTCCTCAATTAATTCCGGAAGATTGATGATTTCTAGATCTAATCGGTTTTATTTTTTAGGAACTGTACGGCCCGTTCGAGCTGTTTATCGTTACCGAGATTAATATCTTCTTGAGTCTGAGCGACGATAATATCAGGTATAACGCCGTTCCATTCTATCGGCTGCTTGTCGAGCCTCATAATATCCTGGGTGGAAATCCTGATTTTTTTCCCGCTAGGCAGCTTATAGATCAGCGGTGCGCCGGAAGCTCCCGCCGTTGTGTCTCCTATTTCGGTAACCGTCGGTACCCCTTTCATTATTGCTGCGAAGTCTTCGCAGGCGCTGAAGCATGCGCCGTTTATTAAAAGCACGGTCGGTTTTATATATTGATAAGGACCGTAAGGATTAATAAAATATTGAATAATTCCGCCGGTAGAAAATTGCACCGGCAGGTTTTTAACCGAAGATGTTATCAGGCGGCTGACTATATAATCAGAATTAATATCGCTGCCGCCGCCGTCGTTCCTTACGTCTATAATAAGAGCTTCGGTATTCTTAAGATAATCGAGAGCGGATGCAAACGATCCTTTCAGATCCGGCACCAATGAAGGTATCCGCATATAACCGATATTGCCGGTAAGTATCCCGTATTCTATATTGTAATCGGGAGTTATTAAAAGCTCATTATCAAAGTATTTTCTCACGACCAGCGGATCAAATGTTTTTATATCTCTTACTTCTCTGGGAGGAAAATACGTAGGCCTTGAAATGCCGTTCTCGGATTTTTTATCGACGTGTCCGTCCTTCAATACCCCGTACATTTTGAGTAATACGTTGTAAATCTCGTCTCCTTCGGCGGCGGCCGCCAAAGGCCTGTAAATAGTATTCAGGCTGTCCCAGTTAATATTTTTAAATTTAAAATACGGGTATACGGATTTAGTAGTTTTCCATGCCGAGTCGTAATCCTGCAGGTTATAATCAGCCGAAGGCTCGTTTACCAGCAGGTTGCTGCAGCCGCAAAATGAAAAAATTACTAACGAAATAAAAGCTGTTCTAATTTTCATTTTTAAAAAGAATATGTCAGCGAACCTGTTAAGTTATCGCTCGATGAAATAAAATAATCCCAGGCGGTTGTCCTAACGAGATTATATAAGTAGCCCGCTCTTATTGAAATATTTTTTATTAATAAATATCGCACCTGGGCGGAAAAGGAATATCTTAAACCGGAGATCAAAGTTATAATCTCCGACTGAGAAGTAGTTGTCCCGGTTCCTGCATCACTCGATTCTCCCTGGTCTATCGATATGATTGTGGAC